>ONRU01000007.1 GCA_900320325.1 uncultured Lachnospiraceae bacterium | reverse complement strand
CTTTAGTCCTCGGATTTTTGTACGCGCAATAGTTTACCCATAAAGCGGGCATTTGTCAAATATTTTTGCGGCACTCCCGCCCGCAAAACCATGGATTTTTGTGTTTTTCCGCGGTTTTCCACAATAACCGCCGGGCCGCGGCCCATAAGAAGGCCTCCTGACAGGGAACATGTTCCGCGGGGGACAACTGTATTTCTTCCTGAAAACAGTTTTGAAAAAGGCTGCGATATGACCCCGCAGGGTCACACTGCAGCCTTACTGTTGCCTGTGGCAGCTCTCCGTGCCGCTTCTGTATGCCGGCAGGGAGCGTCAATATATTCTTATATATTTCCGTACAGGTAAATCCTTCCGTTCGGAATGGTTCCCGGTCCGGCTCAGACCTTCTCCACGCCGATGACGACCTTCTCCCCGTTCACATCCCATTTTTTCTCATGGGCCAGGGAAGCGTCCCGCAGAAGCTCCTCCGCCAGGACCTTGCCGGTGATCATGTCACGGTTGCGGTCCGCCACTTCGGAGAGCTTCACGTTCCCGTTCAGGGTGACCCGGATCCGGTCCGTTACTTCAAATCCGGATTCCTTCCGCATGGTCTGGATCTTGCTGATCAGCTCGTAGACATAACCTTCTTCGATCAGCTCCGGTGTCAGGTTGGTGTCCAGTACGACCGTAAAGGTATTGTCCTCCTGGGACACATAACCGGCCTTCTGGGCTGTATCGATCAGCAGGTCATCTTTGGTCAGTTCGACTTCGGTACCATTGACATCAAAGCGGAGCGCGCCTTCCGCGTTCAGCCTGTCCATGGCCTCATTGCCGTCCAGAGCCGCCAGATATTTGCGGATACCGCCCAGCTGTTTGCCGTACCTGGGACCCACAGTCCTCAGCTGCGGCTTGAAGGTATAGCTGGTGAAATCCCTGACGTCATCTGTGAATTTTACTTCCTTGACATTCAGCTCATTCTGGATGATTTCCTTATAGAAGTCACTCAGCTCGGCCGGCGCCTTGACGAACATGCGGGCGATGGGCTGACGGTTCTTGATATTGGAAGCGTTCCTGCAGGCACGTCCCATGACAACGATCTTGACGACCTCATCCATATCCGCTTCCAGCTGCGTGTCGATCCTGGAGACATCCGCTTTCGGGAACAGGCACAGATGGATACTTTCGGGCGCGGACGGATCCACGCTGCGGACCACGTTCTGGTAGATCTCCTCTGTCATGAAGGGGATCATGGGCGCCGCAGCCTTGCAGACATTGACCAGGGCTGTATACAGGGTCATATAAGCATTGATCTTGTCCTGCTCCATACCTTTGGCCCAGAATCGATCACGGCATCTGCGCACGTACCAGTTGCTCATCTCGTCCACATAGTTCTCCAGGGCGACCGCCGCTTCCGTGATCTTGTAGTTCTCCAGATCCTCATCCACACTGCGGATCATGGTATTCATTCTGGACAGGAGCCATTTGTCCATAACGGGCAGACGGTCATAGTCCAGTGTGTACTTTGTAGGATCGAACTGATCGATCTCAGCGTACAGGGTATAGAAAGCGTAGGTGTTCCAAAGGGTGCCCATGAATTTACGCTGTCCCTCGGAGACCGCCTTATCGTGGAACTTGTTGGGCAGCCAGGGAGCGCTGTTGCGGTAGAAATACCAGCGGACAGCGTCCGCGCCGTGTTTGGCCAGGGCGGTAAAAGGATCGACCGCGTTGCCCTTGGACTTGGACATCTTGTTGCCCTCTCCGTCCAGGACAAGGCCCAGAACAATGACGTTCTTATAGGCAGGTTTATTGAAAAGGAGCGTGGATTCCGCGTGCAGGGAATAGAACCAGCCTCTGGTCTGGTCGACCGCTTCGGAGATGAACTCCGCGGGGAAGCGGCTCTCGAAAAGCTCCTTGTTCTCAAAAGGATAATGATACTGGGCGAAAGGCATGGCGCCGGAATCGAACCAGCAGTCGATGACTTCGGGGACACGCTTCATGACGCCGCCGCAGTCCGGACACTTGATCTCAACATTATCCACGAAAGGCCTGTGCAGCTCGATATTGGCATTGTCGGGATTGCCGGACAGCTCCGCCAGTTCCGCCTTGCTGCCGACGCTGATCTGCTTGCCGCAGTCCGGGCATTCCCAGATGTTGAGGGGGGTGCCCCAGTAACGGTTACGGGAAATGCCCCAGTCCTGGATGTTCTCCAGCCAGTTGCCGAAACGGCCTTCGCCGATGGTCTTGGGAATCCAGTTGATCTGCTTGTTGTTGCGGACAAGGTCATCCTTGACAGCGGTCATTTTGATGAACCAGGATTCTCTCGCGTAGTAAAGCAGAGGGGTATTGCATCTCCAGCAGTGGGGATAATCATGCTCAAATTTAGGCGCGTCGAACAGAAGGCCTCTGGCATCCAGATCCTTAAGGACTTCCGGATCCGCGCTGACAGCGCCGGCTTTGATCTCAGCCTCTGTAGGCTTGCAGCGCATGCCCGCGAAAGGCGTGCCTTCCTTCAGGCGTCCCTGCTCGTCGACCAGCTGTACAAAGGGGGCGTCATACTTACGTCCCACACGGGCATCATCTTCACCGAAGGCGGGGGCCTGGTGAACGATACCGGTACCGTCTGTCATGGTGACATAGTCATCGACCTGTACAAAGAAAGCCTTTTTATGCTGACGGGCCGCTACTCTGGCCGCCTCTTCATAAAGGGGGACATATTCCCTGTATTCCAGGGCCTTGCCGGGCATGGTCTCCAGTACCTGGTACTGTCCTTCCCCCAGGACCTGATCCAGCAGGGCTTCCGCCATGTAATAGGTATAGCCGTCCGCGGCCTTGACCCTGGCATACGTATCTTCCGGATTGACACAGAGGGCGGTATTGGAGGGCAGGGTCCAGGGTGTGGTCGTCCATGCCAGGAAATAAGCGTCCTCATCCGCGCACTTGAATCGTACGATCGCGGAGCGTTCCTTCAGTGTCTTATAGCCCTGGGCTACTTCATGAGAGGAAAGGGGGGTGCCGCAGCTGGGGCAGTAAGGCACGACCTTAAAGCCCTTATATAAGAGTCCCTTGTCCCAGATGGTCTTGAGGGCCCACCATTCGGACTCGATGAAATCATCATAATAAGTCACATAAGGATCGTCCATGTCCGCCCAGAAGCCGACCGTGCCGGAGAAATCCTCCCACATGCCCTTATACTGCCAGACACTTTCCTTACACTTCTCGATGAAGGGCTCGATCCCGTAGGCTTCGATCTGCTCCTTGCCTTCGATACCGATCTCTTTCTCGACTTCCAGCTCGACCGGCAGTCCGTGGGTATCCCAGCCGGCCTTACGGGGCACCTGATAGCCCTTCATGGTCCGGTAGCGGGGAATCATATCCTTGATGACACGGGTCAGGACATGACCGATATGGGGCTTGCCGTTGGCTGTCGGCGGTCCGTCATAGAACATGTATGTGGGACAGCCTTCCCGCTGGTCGATGCTCTTTTGGAAAATATGGTTTTCTTTCCAGAATTTCTCGGTGGCTTTCTCTCTTTCCACGAAATTCAGGTCAGGATTAACTTTCTTGTACATTTTGTCAGTCCTTTCGTTACGTTTAGTCTTAACGCCAATACAAGATTATATCGTCAGCTTCAAGTATGTGTCAAGCTGAAACGGACACCGGCACGCCCTCCCGGTCCTCAGAACCAGTCCCGGGACCGGACCTCTCTTTTCAGGCCCCAGATCCGCTCATTGTATGTCTCCGCGGTATTGTCTGAAGAAAAGCCTCCTGCCCGGGCGATATTGACCAGCATCATCCTCTGCCAGCGGTCCCTGTCCTCATAATCAGCCAGGATCCGGTCTCTGGTCCGGATATAGTCCTCCAGGTCCAGCAGATCCATGGCGGGGTCCGTACCGGTCAGCCGGTCATACAGGCGCTGCAGGACATACCGGTCCCCTATCTCCAGCAGATCGGGCGACAGGATAAAGTCCACTGCCTCCCTTACGGTCTCAGACTGCCCGTAGATACGGGAGGGACTGTAAGTCCCTGCTTCCGTCAGCGCCGCGATCTCCTCCGCCCTGTGTCCGAACAGGTAGGTGCGATCCGTCCCGACCAGGTCCCGGATCATGGCATTGCTGCCGTCATCCGTACCAATGGTGACTGCCCCGCTCAGCATGCATTTCATGTTGACGGTGCCGCAGGCTTCCCGGGAAGCCAGGGCGATCTGTTCCGATATGTCACAGGCAGGGATCAGTTTCTCGGCCCAGGTCACATTGCAGCCGGAAATGACCACCAGCTTTATATAAGGAGCCGCCTTTTCGTCCCGGTCAATGACCTCCTGCAGGACCCGCATCAGATGGAGCAGGTCTCTGGCGAAATCTGTCGTCAGGATCTCTCCGGCTGTGACAAAGAAGACAGCCGGTCTGGGAGGCAGCTCTCCCCTGCGGATCCGCAGATACCGGTGGATCACGCCAAGCACATTCATCAGCTGCCGCCTGTCCTCCTGCAGGGGTTTGATCTGCATGTCGAATACCGCGTCCGGACTGATCTGCCTGCCGGTTCTCTCCAGGAGAAAACGGCAGAGCTCCTGCCGCGCGTGGTATTTGATCTCCTCCAGGGCCGCCAGTGTTTCCGGATCGTCCCGGTAGGCCAGCAAGTCTTCCAGCAGCAGGGGATTCCTCTTATAGCCGTCCCCGATCATGGCGGAGATAAAAGCGGCCAGCTCCCGGTTGGAGGTGGTCAGCCAGCGGCGGAAAGAAATGCCGTTGGCAATAAAACAGAACCGCTCCGGATAGATCTCTCTGAATTTCCGGAATCCGTCCGTACAGGCTGAGCTCCCCACCCCGTTGATATGGCTGCAGTAATGAATCTCCAGCCTGTCGATATGGATCCCTCCTTCCGGATCGATGATCCACAGATCCGGATCCTCAAAACGGCTCCTGACCCGGCGGTCCAGTTCACGGAGGACCGGCATGAGCGCGGGTACGATCTCTTCCATATACGCGGCAGGCCAGGCCATGGCCGCCCGGGCGCCGGCATGGCTGGTGTAGGCGCAGGCGTCCGCAACAGCCCGGATGGCTCCTTCATATTCCATAGCCTTCTCTGTGATCAGGATCCGGATCAGTTCCGGAATGATCAGTCCGGGATAGGTATCATTGATCTGGATCACAGCATATTCGCCCAGCCTGTACAGGTCATATTTACGGTTCTTCATATCCCGCAGGATCAGCTGTGCCGCGTTGCTGGCCAGAAAATACTGCTGATAGAGGCGGAGTTTCCGGCCTGTCGCGTCGGTATCATCCGGATGCAGGAAAAGCGGCGGATTTTCTTTGAAATAAGCGGCATCAAATCCCAGTTCCCCATTGTAGCGCGAAGTGTCCATACCGGCCACATCGAACAGGCGAAGCCGGTTCCTGCCGCTCATATATCCCACCATTTCCAGGTTATAAAGGCGGGAAGTCACGCTGATGCTCCCGTAATCCACCTCAAAAGATTTGGGAGAAAGATTCTCCCAGCCTTCCCGCCCGGAAGCCTTTTTTCCGCGGCCGGCAAAGGTCCGGGGCTGCCCGGTCTTTCCCGCCGCGCCGGCATGATAATAGAGGCCGATCCCTTCCCCGTTGAGGCCCAGGGTCGCGATGGAATCCATCATACAGGCAGCCAGACGGCCGGGACTGCCGAACCCCAGATGGGGTTCCGGCTCATATTCCCCGATCTCACTGAGGGATTTTCCGTATTTTTGAAGGATTTTTTCCACAGCGTCATAGATTCCCAGATTCATCAGATTATTGACCAGCATCCTGCCGACCATGAATTCCGCGGAGACATAGTAAATTTTCTTTTCACCGGTATTGCGTTCCAGTACCCGGAGGATCCTCTTGCAGACCAGCTGCATGACTGTATAAAGCTCCTCCGGACTGCATCCCTGTATGGCTTTCCCCCAGCTCTTGACGGAAGCCGTCCGGATCTGATCCTCCAGATTCAGCACCATTACGTCGAACTGCATATTTGTAGATCCCATGGAATCCTCCTGTTCTCCATCCTGTTTCCGCAGGTCCTCATCCCCTGCGGAGACCTTTGGGATAATGGTTCTTCAGTATGCGGCCTGCCGCCTTGCCCCAGCCCAGGGAACATCCGGCCGTTGTGACCAGGGTCCATCCTTTCAGATCTCCGGCCGGAAGGGATTCCCCCCGCAGCCAGGCGGCCGCCTCGCCTTCTTCCTCCTGAAGGGGCCTGACCGTTACCGCCTCCCGGGGCCGCAGGCTCATGGCCAGCGCGTGGGCCGGCTCAAAACGGTTCTTTTTAAAAGTACCCAGATGGAGTCCCGGCCGCAGGACCCGCAGTCCCTGCAGACTGACCTCTTCCGGCAGCAGGTACAGATCATTTCCGAACAGATGGGGAATCCCTTCCGGCGGCTGCCGCAGGCAGGCATCCGAGAAATCCTGCCAGAGCCCCAGCATGGCCCGGTCCGGCCTGCGCAGTCTCCCGCCTGCTCTTCTGCGCAGCCTGCTGCCGTCCTTCGTGAGGACCGCAATGAAATGCCCTTCGCCCCGCAGCCTGTGGGGCCAGAGCCGCAGCGCCCGTGCCGTCTGATCCGCCGCGTCCGGCCGAAGGGCCCGGCCTGCCGCCTCCGCTCCGATCCATTCCGGATGTCCCCTGTCAAAGCCATAGGACCGCATCCGTTCCCCAAGTTCCGCAGGCAGGTCCCTGCAGGTCAGTTCCGGATGGGCGCAGAGCAGACGGCAGACTGTTTCCTCATCCTCCGCCGGGGCAAACGTGCACGTGGAATAGACCAGGGTTCCCCCGTCCGCCAGCATGGTGACCGCCTGCTCCAGAATCTCCTGCTGCCGCTGCGCGCAGAGCTGTACATTTTCAGGGCTCCAGTTGGGAATGGCCTGGGCTTCCTTACGGAACATGCCCTCTCCTGAGCAGGGAGCGTCTACGATGATCCGGTCAAAGTAAGCCGGAAAGTGTTCTGCCAGCCGGCCCGGCTCCTCATTGAACACCAGGGCATTGCGTATCCCCATCCTTTCAACATTCTGAGACAGGATCCTGGCCCTCTGGGGATGGATCTCATTGGCCGCCAGCAGGCCCCTGCCTTCCATGGCGGCTGCCAGCCCTGTGGTCTTGCCGCCCGGCGCCGCGCAAAGGTCCAGTACCCGCTCTCCGGGCCGGGCGCCCGCCAGGGCACTGACCGCCATGGCACTGGGCTCCTGTATATAATACATGCCCGCCTCATGCCAGGGATGTCTGCCGGGCCTGTCTTCCTCCCGGTAATAAAAACCTGCCGGTTCCCAGGGAACAGGCTCCAGCTCCCAGACGTCCCGTCCGGCAAATGTCCCGGGATCCGTTTTCAGGCTGTTGACCCGGAGGGACCTGTACCTGTCCTCTTCCCGCATACTTTTTTCAAACGCGTCATATTCATCTCCCAGCATCTGCCGCATGCGGGCCTCAAAGGCTGCCGGCAGCGCTGTGTACTGTTCCTGTATCATGATCATAATCCTTCCATCGGATCCCGGAAGACCGGGACCAGGGGGGTATCTGACACTCCGGTCCCGCGCAGATCGATGCTCCTCTGAATGCCGCTGCTCCGGAACTGCAGGCTCAGCCCCTGCTTCCTGTCCGTTCATTATAACATCCCGACCGGCGCTTTACATCCTTCACCGGTCGATAAAACAAAGCCAAAAACAAAGCAGGTGCAGACCGGGACAGAACCCCGAAAAAAAGAACAGGCAGAGATTTCTCTCTGCCTGCCCGCGGGATACACGGCCGGTATGTAAATCCGCAGTCACGGCCGTTCCCTATAATCAGCTGCCGCCCGATCCACATCTCTGTCTTTCTTCTGTCGGAGCCTGATCACACACATTTATTATCAATACTACATTTTTAACGGGTTCCCCGGACGGCAGCGATCATTCCTCTATCCTTTCTTACGGAAAAAACCTTTTCTCTTTGCCTGCAGGGCCAGAAGGACGGCGCCCGCCAGCGCTGCCGCCGCTGCCCAGGCCGCTGCCGCAGCGGGATCTCCGGTGCCCGGACCGGGCGGTATATGGCCTTTAGGCGGCTGCTTCAGCAGGACTGTCTGGTCCGCGTCATCCAGATCCGCGTGGACCGCGACTTCCACATCTCCCTCATAGAGGGTCTCAAACGCGACTGCAGACTTTCCGCCCAGGCCGTCTGCCCGGAACCGGAAAGAAAGCGTTACGCTCCCGTCCGCCTGCCCGGGTGTAAAGGAAGTCTCCGCAGTGATTTCCCTGCCACCTGCCAGAAGGGCTTTTCCTGCCGTCTTGTCCATCAGTATGCCTTTGACCTGATAGGTCCTGCCGGGAATCAGATTGCGGTAGGTCACTTCATCTTTCACAGTCAGATTCCCTTTGGCGAAGGCGTCCTTCTTTCCTTTCACGGAAGCATGGGTCCTGATTGCGGGATAATGCACGCTCTGGGCTTCATCCGACAGATCCGCGTGGCAGGCCGCCTGTACCCCGTTCAGATACAGATACTGGAACGCGACTGCTGTTTTTCCGCCCAGGGAAGAGGTATCCGCCCGGAATGTCAGCGTGATGACCTCAGTCTCCTTACCGGCTGTGAATGTCTCCTCTGCCGTGATCTCTCTGCCGTCCGCGTCTGTCAGCGCCTCTCCGGTCTCCTTGTCCATCAGAAGGCCCCGGATCGTATAGGTCTCTCCTTTCAGGAGATTGCTGCAGGTCACTTCATCCTCTACAGCCGCCTCCGGAGCCGTCATACCGGTATGACTGCCGGTCAGGGCATCCGCAGCCTGCGTAGTGACCGCCGGATAATAAATGGTCTGGGCCCGGTCGGTCAGATCCGCATGGGCTGCCACATGGACATCCTGATACAGCAGGTCTTCAAATACGACCGCGGACCTGCCGGCCAAAGCTGTGGAATCCACTGTAAATGTCAGTTCTATTACGGGATTCTTTTCTTCCGCTGTAAATGTCTGTACGGCCGTATAAGGTCTTCCCTCCCCGTCCTTCAATGTCCCGCCGGTCTCCCGGTCCATCAGAGTACCGGAAACAGTATATTTCTTTCCGGGGATCAGATTGGAGCAGGTCACCCGGTCGATGATCTCCACTTCCTTTCCCAGGGCGCCGACGGAACTGCCGGTCAGCCGGTCGGACGCGTTGGTCCTTACGCCCGGATAGTAAACACTCTGGGCCCGGTCCTGCAGATCCGCATGGACTGCGGCCTGCCGGTCCTCCTGGTATAGTGTTTCAAAAGCAACGACTGTTTCTCCCTGCAGCAGGCTTGTATTCAGGGAGAAAGTCAGGACCTGTTTCTCCCGGGCCGCCTGTGCCGTGAATGTCAGCTCCGCCGTGATCTCTCCGCCATCCTGATCTTTGAGCGGTTCCCCGTCCGACTGTTTCATCAGAATACCGGAAATAGTATATTCCTTTCCTTTGACCAGGCCTTCGCAGGTGACCTTATCCCGGATCATGGTCCGTTCCGAGACCGCGCCGACATGGTCGCCCGTCCCTTCATCGACCGCTTCTGTCTTCATGGACGGGTAACTGACCGACTGGTCCGCGTCCTTCAGATCCGCGTGTACGGCCACTTCCGTGTCTTTGTAAAGAAGGGTCTCAAAGGCGACGACCGTGGACCCGGCCAGGTCCGCTCCCTCCGTTTTGAATTCCAGGACCTTCTCACAATTGGCAGCCTCCGCGGTAAATGTCAGTTCCGACCGGATTTCCCGGCCCAGGCCGTCTTTGACCGGCTCTCCGGTCTTTTTGTCCATCAGCATGCCTGCCAGGAAATATTCTTTCCCTTTTATCAGATTCGTACAGGCAACGGTATCCCGGATCACCGTTTCTCCGTCGGCGGCGCCTGTGTGGGTGCCGGTCCTGCTGTCAGCCGCTTCCGTCCTGATGGCAGGCACGTAGACGGTCTGGTCTCTGTCTTTCAAGTCCGCGTGGACGGCATACAGCCTGTCCCCGGGGCCATGCAGTTCTTCAAACGCCACTACGCTTTTGCCGGGATAGTCTGCCGGGACCGCGAAAGTAAAGGCCAGCGTGACACTGCCGCTGCCGCCCTCCGGTGCCGTGAAAACAGTCTCCGCCGTTACGGGCTTCCCGTCCTTGTCTTGAATCGGACTTCCGTCTGCCCTGTCATGGAGACTCCCCTTCACCGTATATTCCGTACCGGCTTTCAGATTAGAATAGCTGACCAGGTCCTTTATCGTGACCGTTCCGGAAGACCTGCCGACGGCGTCTCCTGTCTCACTGTCGGAGGCATGGGTCTCCAGGGAAGGAAGCCGGATCTGCTGCTGCGGGTCTTTCAGGTCCGTATGAGAAGCGATTTCCTGTTCCCCTGCCATTACATATTCAAAGGCCGTGACAGTCCTTCCGGCCAGGCCCGACAGGTTCACATGAAAGGTCTGGACAACCCGGTCCTCCGCCCCGCTGATCTTCTTTTCCACGGCCGCTTCCACCTGCCTGCCATTTACAAGGATGGGCTCACCCGTTTCCGTATCGACCAGAACGCCTTTGACGGTCACGGTCTGTCCCGTGTACGCTCCGAAATCATGCAGATAAACCGTATCTGTCAGCTCCGTATCCTCCGCGGGGCAGGTAATCTGTTCCCCGCTGCCGTCCCGCAGTTCGGTGGAAATGGATACGGGAGGGACCGGTGTGTCCTTTACCTTGACGGTAACGGAACCGCCCTGCTCCAGCTTCACTTCCCGGACTTCCTCATTCAGGGCAAAATGTTCCGGGGCGCTGATCTCCGCCACATAGTAAGTGCCGGGATACAGCTCCAGACTTTCCGTATCGCCTTTCTCACCGGTCGTCAGGACACCGACCCTGTGTTCCTTTGCCTTGTCTTTATAGATTCCGTACCGGGCGCCTGCCAGACTGAAGCCCTGGTCCGCGGTCATGGAAGGGTCTTCTGATTCCTTATGGATCTTTACATATCCGTTGGCCGTAATGAACCCGTAGACCTGCCGCCAGGCATGGCCGTCCGCTGTATGTCCGTCCGTCATAAAGCAGCTGACGCCGGAAGGAACAGGCAGGGAGTCCAGCCTGCGCAGATACGTGTTCACATCCCGGATCAGCTTTTCACTGGTCCCCAGGGTCCATATATCCCCGGTACTGCTGGTCCTGCCGCCGCCTGCCTCATAGAAAGTCTTGGCCGCGGCCACATGGGTGATCAGGGCGTCGGCTCCCGGCGTGCTGTTGATCTCCGACGCGTAATTTCTGCCGGGACCGTAAGAACCATAATAGAATATTTTGATCAGTGTGCTGTTGGTGACACGGGAGAACCGATCAATGCGGTCGCCTGTTTCGAAACCCTTCAGAGGCGGTTCCATGCAGAACATAGTCATCTCATTTCCGTTGGCGTCTTTGACAAATAGGAGTACCGTATGCCAGTCACCATATCCCGCGCCGCCGTAACCAAGGTATTGCTCCCCGGTCACAGTAACATAGGAAGGAATGTCGGATTCATTGCCGGCAGCCCGCAGCATACGCCTTCCGGAGGATGTCAGGGCCGCGATGGCCCTCTGCCTCTGACCGTCCGACAGCTGTCCCAGGGGAGAACCGCCGCCTTCGGCCGCAGGGGCCTCTGTGGCGGCTTCCGCGGCCGTCTCAGCCGCTGACGATGCCTCTGCCGCGGCAGCCGCAGCCGGGCCTTCCTCCGCGGGCGCTTCTGTACGCGCGGCCGCCGCGGTTTCTCCGATCGTTACGTCTTCTCCGTCCGTTACAGCCGCTCCGCCGCCCGGCTCCACGCCTGTCTGTTCAGTACCGCCGGTCTCTGGCTCGTCCGCTTCACCGGGACCGGTCTCCCGGTTCCCGGCAGGCACAGGCTCTGCCTGCGGATCTGATCCGCCCTCTTCCTCCGCAGCCGCCGCTGTCGCCGCAGCCTGGCCGCTTTCCGCTTCCCCGGCCGCCACTGTCAGATCCATACAGGCAGACAGGACCGCCAGGATCAGGAGCAGCATCAGCAGCTGCCCGGTCCAGTGCTTTCCAACGCGGCGGAGGGCAGCGCAGCGCCCCCCGCCGGATGTTCCCTTTCTCATAGAAGGTCCTCCTTTAGATATGCTTATTAGATGTGCTTGCCTGGCCGGCGCAGACAGGCCGGCGGGAAACAGGAACGAAGCATGTCCTTCGTTTCCTTCATGCTACTCCCTGCCCGGGCGAAAAGCTACGAATCAGCCCCCTTTTCGGAATTTTCGGCCGCGGGGGCGGCAGCGGTCCTGTAAAGTCCCTGTACAAGCCGGAAAAGGCGGTCAGGGCTGGTCCCGCCGGTCTGTTTTTCGCGAAAAAGGGACAAAAAAACAGCGAAAGAGACATACTTCTCATTTCGCTGTTCACAGGTTTAGTCCCGCCTCATGATTGTCCGATTATAGGTCATACCCATTTTGCGGACTATATAATAACATGGTATCGGAAGGAGGATGAAAACCATGATCGTATATAACAAACTGTGGCAGACCATGAAAGAGAAAAAGATTTCCCAGTATACACTGATCAAAGACTACAAGATCAGCAACGGTCAGCTGCACAGGCTGCGCAGGAACCAGCATGTAAGCACCTATACGCTGAACCGCCTGTGCTCCATTCTGGACTGTCGGTTATCAGATATAGCAGAGTATATCCGGGATGAAGAGATCCTGCCGTGAAAGTTATTCTTCCCTTAGTTTTCCTTCTTTATAGTGTTTCCGGCACAGAGAAACATAACTTTCATTCGCGCCCAGAAAAATCTGCGCACCGGTACGCAGGATTTTTCCGTCACTGAACCTGGCGTTGAAATGCGCCCGCCGGCCGCACCAGCAGACCGTCGGGATCTCTTCAATCCGGTCCGCGATCTCCAGCAGACGCCGGGAGCCCTCGAACAGCATGCCCCGGAAGTCTGTCCTGAGCCCGTAGCAGATGACCGGAATATCGAAATAGTCCACCAGTTCTGACAGCAGGTCGACCTGATCCGCTGTCAGGAACTGGGCCTCATCCACGATTACGGCCGCGTACCGGTTCCAGTCTCCCTTCTCCGCTGTCAGTATCCCGTCCTGAAGGCAGGGCATCCATTCCCTGCTTACTTTCTCCAGAAATGTCTCTACAAATTCCCCTTCCGCCTGCAGGCCGATCCTGGAATAGATAGTTTTTGCGCCGTCCCGCTTGTCCAGCCTGGGCTTGAGGATCACCGCGTACTGTCCCTTCTCTTCATAATTGTAACGTACCATCAGGGCATTCGCTGTCTTGGAACTGCCCATCGCGCCATATCTGAAATACAATTTTGCCATTTTACACCTCTTTCCGCGCAGCCCGCGTTCTGTTCTTCCCCATGATATCACAATCTCCGGAAAAGAGAATCCGGAAATACCGTCCGGCAGCATCTGACAGCGCGAAGGACAACTTACCCCCCGGGTGCGGAAATGGTATAATGTCCTTGTCCACGTTATCAGTCAGCAAAGAAATGAGGGCCAATATGCTCGCGAATGAAACCTGCCGTGCCTGCTGCCTGCGCAGCGCCCTGAACAAGGCGGATCAGATTCCTCTGGATCCGCAGACCATAGAACAGATCAAAAAAGAAATACGGGAGGCAGCCGCCGGCTGCGCAGTCCGGGAATCCGCCCCCTCCATGACAGCGGTCCTGCTGAATGTGATCCGGAAATACCAGGATATTGACGCCCCGATGCTGGAGGCAAAAAAACGGTTCAACCGCCTGATGCTGTCTGTGGAGGAAAAGGTCATGGGAATCGTACGGGCTTCCGGCGATCCCATCCGCAGAGCCATCCAGTTCGCCATGACAGGCAATTACATCGATTACGGCGTGATCGCGGATGTCTCCGAGGAAAAGCTGATGGAACTGATGGAGGAGAGCGCCGGGATCGCGATTCCTGACAGGATCCTGCAGTCCTTCCGTGAGGAAATGGCGTCCGCCCGGAGCCTGCTTTATATCACAGACAACTGCGGTGAGATCGTAATGGACAAGATCCTGATCCGGCTGCTGCGGGAGATGTATCCCGATCTGGAGATCACCGTCCTGGTCAGAGGTTTTGATATCCAGAACGACGCTACCCGGGAGGACGCGGAGGATGTGGGCCTGACCGCCCTTGTTCCTGTAACCGGCAATGGTGTCAAAGTACCCGGAACGCCCCTGGACGGTTCCCTCCGGGTCGCTCCGGAAACAGAAGCGCTGATCCGGGCCGCGGACGTACGGATCTCCAAGGGACAGGGCAATTTCGAGACCCTGTGCGGCACCGGTCTGAATACCTTCTATATGTTCCTCTGCAAATGCGATACCTTCATGGATCGTTTCGACATGGCCCGGTTTTCAGGCGTTCTGGTCAATGAAAAAGACCTGCGCTTCCTCTCATCCTGAAAGTCCGGACCCGGTAACAGAAAACCGTGTCCCGCTTTATCACGCGGGACACGGTTTTCTGCTGTTTTCAGGTTTCCAATTCCTTCCTCTTTTTTGACGAAAATGTCGAAATTTTCGTTAATGAATCCCATCCCCCCTGACTTTTGAATTGTATGAAAAGGGATATGGGAAGTTCGGCATTCTTTCCGAATGTCAGGACAGTCCCTCCAGGGCCTTTTGAATCTCCTGCCAGGTGGCTTTGACGGACCCCTGTACCATGGCCGGCTTGCCGCCGCCCCGGGCGCCCAGGGTCTCCCGCAGCAGGGCAGCCGCCTGTCTGGCATCAGAATGCAAAGCATTCTGATGTTTTGCGTCGCTCTGCCGGGCGCCGATGATGAATTTATAACCCTCGCTGTCATTGCCGACAAAGACTCCGCAGCAGCCTTCATGCCGCTCACACAGGCCGTTGACATATCCGCGCTGGGCCAGAGGGCTCATATCCGCTTCGGCCAGAAAAACATTTTTCCGCTCCGCGGGGATGGCCGAAAGGCGCAGATCCGTGACCTGCCGCTCCAGCTCGCCGATCCGGAACCGCTGGGCCGCGTTCTCTTCCAGCAGGGAACGCACGCCTTCCGCCAGTTCTTCCTGTTTCCGGCTGGTCAGATGGGAAACATCCTCCAGCACGATCAGCTGCTGCTGCATCAGGGCCAGGGCCCTGCGGCCGCTGAGGATGGTCAGGCGGGTCCCGCCCTTATAGCGAAGGGATTTGAGGATCCGGATGACGCCGATCTCGCCGGTCCTCCTGACATGTGGGGCGCAGCAGGCGCAGGCGTCCACGCCGGGAATGGTCACGACCCGGACCGCCTCGTCGATCTGCTTCTTGCTGCGGTATTCCATGGCCGAAAGGCGCTCCCGGTCCGGATACCGGGCAATGACCTCCAGATTGGCATAGACAGCTTCATTGGCCCTGCGTTCGATCTCCAGCAGGGCGTCCCGGTCCAGATGTCCGTTGAAATCCAGTGTGACCGTATTGGGACTGAGGCGGAAGCCGATGTTGTCAAAACCGTAAGTGCTGTGGAGCAGGCCTGACAGGATATGCTCGCCGGTATGGTTCTGCATATTGGAGAAGCGGAAATCCCAGTCCAGTTCTCCCCGGACCGGGCAGCCGGGCTCCAGGACCTCCAGCCGCTCTCTGCTGCCGCGAACGGTATGTATGATGACCCCGTCCCGGATCTGTACATCTGTGACCCGGCAGTCTGCCAGCATGCCCTGATCGGGAGACTGGCCTCCCTCTTCCGGAAAGAAGAGGGTCCTGTCCAGGACCAGTTCGCGGGTTCCTTCTTTCATGGGGCCCGCGTAAATGATCTCTCCCGTGAAGGAGAGATCATAGGGTCTGTCGTCATAAAGTTTAATGGTTCTTGCCGCTGTTTCCATGGAATCAGTTCTCATGTCTCTCTGCTTTGCCTGCCTGCATCTTCAGGTAGGCGTTAATGAAGCGGTCCAGGTCTCCGTTCAGGACGCCGGCCGCGTTGGATGTCTCCTCCTGGGTCCTGGTATCCTTGACCATAGTATATGGCTGGAGGACATAGGACCGGATCTGGCTTCCCCAGGCGATGTCCTTGACCTCGCCCCGGATGCCCGCCAGCTTGGCCTCTTCCTCTTCCTTTTTGAGCATGTAGAGTTTGGCCTTGAGCATCTGCATGGCCTTGTCCTTGTTCTGGAACTGGGACCGCTCATTCTGGCAGGTCACGACAACGCCGGTCGGAAAATGGGTGATCCGGATGGCCGAGGAGGTCTTGTTGATATGCTGGCCGCCGGCACCGCTGCTTCGATAGGTATCGATCCGGATGTCATCAGGATTGATCACGATGTCAATGTCCTTCTCAATATCCGGCATGACATCACAGGAAACAAAAGAGGTCTGCCGTTTGCCCTGGGCGTTGAAAGGGGAAATGCGGACCAGGCGGTGTACGCCCCGTTCCGATTTCAGATAGCCGTAGGCGTTGGTGCCGTTGATCTGGAAATCCACGGATTTGATGCCGGCCTCATCACCGTCCACATAGTTCATAACGTCAATGGTAAAGCCTTTCTTGTCCGCCCACTTGGTATACATACGGTAGAGCATGGAGCACCAGTCGCAGCTCTCGGTGCCGCCGGCGCCCGCGTTCAGGCTGATGATGGCATTGCTGTCATCATATTCCCCGGTCAGCAGGGTAGCCAGCCGCATTTCCTCGATCTTGGCCTCAAAGGCATCCAGGTCGGCCCGGACTTCCTCCACGACGGATTCATCCTCTTCCTCATTGCCCATTTCGATCATCATCATGATCTCTTCATAGGAATTGACCAGGCCGTCCGCGTCCTCCACGGTGGTCTGCAGATCCTTGAGCTGTTTCATCTTCTGGTTGGCCTTATCCGCGTTCATCCAGAAATCAGGGGCCTCGGATTCTCTCTGCAGCTCTTCTATCCTCTGTTTCTTATAATCGAGATCCAGCGAATCACGTACCTCCTCCATGGGGGCCTCATACTGCTGGAGTTCTAATTTCATCTGGTCTAACTGTATCATATAAATCATTCCTTTCCTGAAATCATAAGCCGCAAACTTGGACGGGACCCTTCCTCAGCGGAAGGTCCCCCGGTTCTTCAGCCTTCAGGAAACTCTGCCGCAGCAGTTCTTGTATTTCTTGCCGCTGCCGCAGGGGCAGGGGGCGTTCCTGGAGATCTTTTTCTCCGCTCTTTCCTTGGGCTTCATCTGCACCGTATCATCCTTGTTGGTGCCGGTGACCTTGGCCACCTCTTCCCGCTCGACCTTCTGCTCGACACGGATATGGAAGAGGGTACGCACCGTATCCTGCATGATATTGGCCGTCATTTCATTGAACATGTCATATCCCATGATCTTGTACTCGACCAGGGGATCATGCTGGGCAAAACTCTGCAGACGGATACCCTGACGGAGCTGCTCCATGTCATCGATATGGTTCATCCATTTACGGTCTACGACCTTAAGCAGGATGACACGCTCCGCTTCACGGATCGCTTCGGGCTCGGGGAATTCCGCCTCCTTGCTCTCATAGAGTCTGGCGGCTTCTTCCTTAAGTTCCTGCTTGAGACCGTCTCTGGAAGCAGCGCTGATCCGCTCAGGCGTAATGACCTGCAGGGGGATCACAGGCAGCAGCAGCTGGTTGAGCTCGGCCAGATCCCATTCCTGGGGATCCGCGTCCTCACCGATGCTGGTATTGACGGCATTGTCCACGATGTCATAGATCATGGAGAAGATAGAATCCCGCATGGATTCGCCGTCCAGGACCTGACGTCTTTCCTTGTAGATGATCTCTCTCTGCTCGTTCATGACCTGGTCATAATCCAGCAGATTCTTACGGATACCAAAGTTGTTGCTCTCGATCTTCTTCTGGGCGTTCTCAATGGTATTGGTCAGCATCTTGTGGGACAGTTCCTCGTCTTCGGGGATCTGCAGGGTGTTGAACATATCGATCATACGCTCGGCACCGAACAGGCGCATCAGGTCATCCTCCAGAGAGATATAGAACCTGGATTCACCGGGATCGCCCTGTCGTCCGGAACGGCCGCGCAGCTGGTTGTCGATACGTCTGGATTCATGCCGCTCGGTACCGACGATCTTCAGACCGCCCAGCGCCCTGGACTCATCATCCAGCTTGATATCGGTGCCTCGGCCGGCCATGTTGGTGGCGATGGTAACGGCCCCGTGGACACCGGCCTGGGCCACGATCTCCGCTTCCTGCTCATGGAACTTGGCGTTCAGTACGTTATGGGGGATTCCCTCCCTGCTGAGCATTTTGGACAGTTCCTCCGAGACCTGGATGGTGATGGTACCGACCAGGACGGGCTGCCCTTTGTCATGGGCCTCCTTGACAGCCCGGACGACTGCCCTGTATTTCTCTTTCTTGGTCTTGTAGACCGCGTCCTGGAGATCGACACGCTGGATGGGCATGTTGGTAGGGATCTCTATGACGTCCATCCCGTAGATGTCACGGAATTCACGTTCTTCGGTCAGGGCTGTACCGGTCATGCCGCACTTCTTGTCAAATTTGTTGAAGAAGTTCTGGAAAGTAATGGTAGCCAGTGTCCGGCTCTCCTGCTTGACCTTGACATGCTCCTTGGCTTCGATGGCCTGATGCAGGCCGTCACTGTAGCGCCGGCCGGGCATGACACGGCCGGTAAACTCATCGACGATCAGGACCTGATCGTCCTTGACAATATAGTCATGGTCCAGATGCATCAGGTTATTGGCGCGCAGGGCCAGGATGATGCAGTGCTGGATCTCCAGGTTCTCAGCATCCGCCAGGTTCTCAATATGGAAGAAACGTTCCACCTTGCTGACACCTTCCGCGGTCAGATTGACGACTTTATCCTTCTCATTCACGATGAAATCGCCGGTCTCCTCCTGCTCGATGCCCATGATGGCGTCGATCTTGGACAGGTCATCCATATCCTCACCGCGCTTCATCTGTTTGGCCAGGATATCACAGGCCTCATAGATCTTGGTGGATTTGCCGCTTTGGCCGGAAATGATCAGGGGGGTCCTGGCTTCGTCGATCAGGATGGAGTCTACCTCATCGATGATGGCGAAATGGAGTCCCCGCAGGACCAGCTGCCGTTTATAGATGGCCATATTGTCACGCAGATAATCAAAGCCCAGCTCGTTGTTGGTCACATAGGTGATGTCACAGCCGTAGGCCTCCTGACGTTCCGCGGAGGTCATGCTGTTAAGGACAACGCCTACGGTCAGTCCCAGGAACTGGTAGATCTGCCCCATCCATTCCGCGTCTCGTTTGGCCAGGTAATCGTTGACGGTAACAACATGGACGCCCTTGCCTTCCAGCGCGTTCAGGTAGGCAGGCATGGTGGCAACAAGGGTCTTGCCTTCACCGGTACGCATCTCGGCGATACGTCCCTGATGCAGGATAATGCCGCCGATCAGCTGTACACGGAAGGGTTCCATATCCAGGACTCTTCTGGCTGCTTCACGGCATAAGGCAAAGGCCTCCACCAAAATATCATCCAGGGTCTGCCCGGCGGCCAGTCTCTCCTTAAATTCCGCGGTCCTGGCCGGAAAGTCCTCATCAGAGAGGGCCTGCATGTCAGGACGCAGCGCTTCGATCTTGTCTACAAGAGGGGTGATCCTTTTGATCTCCCGCTGGCTGTGCGTCCCGAAAATCTTATCGAAAAAACCCATATATTCCTCTTTCCGCGCGGTCATACGCGCTTCGTTTTCACTTTTATGTCTGTTCTTTTTTATCATTCAGAACAGGGGCTGCCGTCCGCTTCTGCCGGACGGCGGAAAACTGTTCTTTTTCATCAAAATAAATGCCTTCCCTGTTTTTGGGTATAGACATACGTATGAATCATATCACAAAACATTTTTAAAATCACTATCTTTTCAAAAAAAGAGAGCTGACCTGCAGCTCTCTCGTTAAAACCGGTATAGGCGTATGTAAACAGTTTCAGTTCACGGTCGAATATCCGTAGCCGTTGCAGATGGCGTCGATCTTCTGCCGGTTACGGCACATGGAACAGTTGTCAGGCGTATAGGTCCTGTATTCCGGCAGATCCGCGGAAGTGAAAAGAGCGTTGATGGGCTGTCCGGCCATTTTGGATACAGCTGAGAAAATCGCCGTAATGCCGGTAATGGTCCCTCCATAGTAATAGATACTGTTGCTGGCCCTGGCAACGGTACGGCCGGTGGTCGCCGATGCCAGGAGCAGAAGGCAGTGCTTGCCCCGGATCATCATCTGGTTGTTCTCACGGAAAATCATCTGTCCGCTGACATCGAATTCGGGACGGACGATATAAATGGTCTTATGCTGGTTCATGGACATAATACCTGCCCTGGTCAGCCTGTCTGCCAGGAAAGCGCCGATGACTTCCATGCCATCCATACAGACGATCGTATCCACGATCGTGCTGCTCGCGTAGGTCTCACTGATCGCCTTGGCGACCTCGACTGCCTCGCTCTGCCGGGTCTTCATGGTCGTAAGATCGATATAATTATTAATATGGGAGTTGGGCGTCACAAAGTGACCCGGAATCACTTTCAGCATTATGTTGGGATATCTTCTGGAAGGTATCTTCAGCATCGGTTTCATGAGCAGTCCTCCTAACTCGGGCAGGCAGCCGGCGGAAGCCGTTTTCCGGCCCTTTTTATTTATTATACCCCAGAACCGGTCTGAGGTGTCAAAAGATTTAAACAGTTTCGGCCATGGCGTCCAGCACTTTATAGAGAAGCCTGTAAAGCAGTTCGGCGTCCCCGGGATCCAGGCTGACACAGCTGCTCATGGCCTCCGGCACCCCCAGGGCCTCTTCCCGGAGCTGTCTGCCTTTGTCCGTGATCGTGACGATCAGGTTCCGTTCGTCCTCCCGGGACCGGCTCCTGATCACATAGCCCTTGGATTCCAGCTTTTTCAGGACCGGTGTCAGGGTCCCCGAATCCAGATAGAGGCACTCACCCAGATGCTTGACATTCATCTCGCCCCGGTCCCACATGACCATCATGGCCAGATACTGGGTATAGGTCAGGTCCAGCTCATCCAGAAAAGGCTTATACCTGCGGATGATCTCCTTGGAGCAGGCATAAAGAGGAAAACAGAGCTGGTTCTCCAGTTTCAGACAATCGTATTTATGATCCATGATCTTCTTCCTTTCAGCGGCGTTCCCTCCTGAAGACAGACCGGGGCACTGCCCCTGCCTTCCGCGCCGCTTTAGCCTTTAGATACAATTAAATTTACTACAATTTAATTGATTTTTCAACCGGAACCGCCGCGGCTCCCGGAGAACCGGACTGCCGCGGGATCAAATCCATATCGGGCGGATCCGGCAAAATGTGCTATACTTTTTTCAGCTGAAAGGATTATCACATCATGAGACAGATCCAGTTTTCCGAAGGCAGTATTTTCCGGAATATCCTGCGGTCCGCCCTGCCTATGCTGGCCGCCCAGATCATCAACCTGCTCTACAATATCGTAGACCGGATCTATATAGGCCGGATTCCCGGCGAAGGCACGGTCGCCCTGGGCGCGGCAGGTCTGTGCTTTTCCGTTATTATCTTCATTTCCGCCTTTACCAATATGTACGGATCGGGCGGAGCTCCCCTGTGCTCGATCGAGCGGGGCCGGGGCCGCCGGGCCAAAGCGGAAGAGATCATGAATGTGTCCTGTTTTCTTCTGGTAAGCACGGGCCTTTTCATCACCGCGGCAGGGGAACTTGCGGCGGAACCCGTCCTGCGTCTGCTGGGCGCCTCGGATACCAATCTTGTCTTCGCCCTGCCCTACCTGCGGATCTACCTGCTGGGGACCATTTTTTCCATGCTGGCCACGGGACTCAATCCCTATATCAATGCCCAGGGTTTTGCCGGGGCGGGCATGTTCACGGTCGTCATCGGCGCTGTATGCAACCTGCTCCTGGATCCGGTCTTTATTTTTGTGCTGGGCATGGGCGTCCGGGGCGCGGCCCTGGCGACGGTTCTCTCCCAGGGCCTGTCGGCGGCCTTCGTCCTGCGCTTCCTGGGCGGGCGGCAGGCGGAGCTTCGCCTGCGTCTGATGACGCCCGCGGACTTCCTGGGGCATCTGGATACCGCGGCGGACATTGTCAGCCTGGGCCTGTCCTCTTTTGTCATGTCGGCCACCAATTTTCTGGTCAGCGCGGCCTGCAACAACATGCTTTCCGGCTATGGGGGCGATCTGTATGTCTCCATCATGACGGTCGTCTCTTCGGTCCGCCAGATGCTGGATACCCCGGTCCTGGCCATCGGCGACGGGACATCGCCGGTCCTGAGCTTTAATTACGGGGCACGCAGGCCGGACAACGTGCGCCGGTCGATCCTGATCATGACCATTCTGGGCGTCTCCTATACCCTGGTCTCCTGGCTTCTGCTGCTCTGGAAGCCCGGCTTATTCATCGGTATTTTCACGCCTGACAAAGAGCTGATCCGGGACGCGGTCCCTGCCCTGCATCTGTATTTCTTTGCCTTCCCTTTTCAGGCCCTGCAGATCAGCGGCCAGACCACCTTCAAGGCCCTGAACAAAAAGAAACGGGCCATCTTTTTCTCCATCTTCCGCAAGGTCATCATTGTTGTGCCCCTGACCATCCTCCTGCCCGGCATGTTCGGCATGGGCGTGAACGGTGTTTTCATGGCGGAGCCCATTTCCAATTTTGTCGGAGGCTCAGCCTCCTTTACCACCATGCTGCTGACCATCCTGCCCGAACTGAAGCGGATGGAGCAGGATCCACTGAAGGCCCCGGCCGGAGATTTGTCATGAGGAAAGACCGGCCCCGGCCGGATATGATACAATAACAGACAGACAGGCCGCCCCGCGCCGGAGACGCGGCCCGGAAACAAAGGAGAGCGCTATGTTCCATATTATTGTAAATCCCGGCAGCTGCTCGGGCCGCGGCCTGGACAACTGGCATAAGATCGAACCCCGCTTTAAGGAAAGCGGAGAAGCCTATAAAGTCTACTGTTCCTCCATAGACAAGACGATCCGGGATCTGGCGGCGGAAATCACTTCCGGTACGGAGGATGTGATCAAACTGGTGGTCCTGGGCGGTGACGGCTCTGTCAATGAAGCCGTCAACGGGATCCGCGATTTCAAAAAGACCCGCCTGGGCTTCATCCCGGTCGGCTCGGGCAATGACCTGTCCCTGAGCCTGGGCCTGCCCGGCGAACAGGACCGGATCATTGACAGGATCCTGCGGGGCGAAGTCCTGCGCAGCGTGGATATAGGGGAGCTGATCACCCATAACCGTTCCTGCGAACTGGATCCGGTCAGCCACGCGCCCATCCCCGGCCTGCAGGAACCCCATAAATCCGGAGAGCGCTGGCTGTTCAATATCAGCTCCGGCATCGGCTTTGACGCCGAGATCTGCCAGCAGGCTGTCATCTCCCCCTTTAAAAAGTTCCTGAACCGCCTTTCCCTGGGCAAACTGATCTATATCTCGGTAGCCATCCGCCTGATCATGACCAGCCCCATGGTCCCCATGCGGATCACCCTCCGCGGCGATGACGGCAGCAGCCGGATCCGCAGCCGCAGGGGCCTTCTGGCTGTCTGCATGAACCAGACCTATGAAGGCGGCGGCTTCATGTTCTGCCCCGGTTCCTCGGATCAGGACCGGCAGGTGGACCTGTGCATGGCCGGCGATATCAACCGGCTCAAATTTTTCCAGATCTTTCCAAGGGTATATAAGGGAGGCCATACCGGTTTTAAAGGGATCCGGACCGGCCGCTGCCGCAGCATGACCATTGAGACCGGGCAGCCGCTCTGGGTCCATACGGACGGAGAAGTCAATTTCAAATCCAGCCGGATCACGCTGGGCGTATATCCGGAAAAGCTGCAGCTGATGCTGTGACCGCTTTCTCCGAGGTCTTTTACGGCATCCGGTAAATGAGGGAGGGTACTTTGAAAAAAAAGATTCTGCGCCGCGCGGCGCTTTTGCTGCTGGTCATCACAGTGGGGAACCTTCTGCCGCTGACGTCAGGCGGAGCGTTTTGTCCGCAGTCATCCGGAGGAAACCTCTGGCTGCAGGCAGCCGGCCGCCTGGGCGGCCCCATGGAGGTGTACGCCGTCACAGCTTCCGGCGGCAAGTGGAAAAAAAAGGGCGGCAAAATCTATTACTATGATAAAAATGGCAAAAAACTGACAGGCTGGTGGTGGATCGACGGCAAATGCTACTGTTTTGACAGGAGCGGGGCCGCCTATACCGGCTGGCACAAGTTCAGCGACGGCTGGCACTGGATGGGCCCGGACGGCTGGACCCGCAAGGGCTGGCAGACCATCGGCGGCAAAAAGTACTGGTTCGACCGCAAGGGCATCCGTCAGACCGGCTGGAAGACCATTGACGGGGCCGCGTACCACTTTGATAAGAACGGTGTCCTGTCCGTCAGCCGCTGGGTCAGCAAAAGCGGCAGCACGGTTTTTGTGAACGGTTCCGGCAGGATCGTTCCTGAATCCAAAATGACCACGGCCCAGTATCTGGCCGCCTCCAAAGTCGGCAAAAAGACCAGCCAGATCATTCTGGTCAAAGACCACAGCCTGACTGTATGGAACAAATCCGGCGGGACCTGGAAACAGGGTTCTGTCAAATCCTACTGCGGCTATGGCCGCAACGGTCTGAAAGCGGCCTCTAAACGGTACGCCGGCGACAAAACGACCCCGATCGGCGCCTGGCCCCTGACACTGGCTTTCGGAAAAGGGAGCAATCCCGGCACCAAGATGAAATACCGGCGGATCACAAAGAACTCCTACTGGGCCTGTACCCGCAGCCAGTATAACAGCTGGGTCGAGAGCAAAAGCTACGTCCCCGGAGAGCATCTGATCGACTATTATCAGTATAAATACGCCATGGTCATCGGTTTCAATATGAACCCCACTGTCTATGGGAAAGGTTCCGGTATCTTCCTGCACTGTAAGAGCACGGACCACTGGTGGACAGCCGGCTGTGTCAGCGTTCCGGACGGGATCATGCTGAACCTGATGAAAACAACAAAGTCCGGCGCCTTCATCGTGATCGTTCCCGATCTGAAGAGCCTGAAGAAATACTGACGCGGCGCCAGGGAATCTGTTGAAAAGGCACTGTAAAAAAGAACAGGCGAAAGAAATCCGCATGATTTCTTTCGCCTGTTCTTTTTTGCGCTGATACAACGCCGCGTGCCGGCCAAAGCGATCTGATGAAAGCCGTCCGGGAGAGTCCGGTCTGTCAGATCGTATAATACCAGACATTGTTCTTTTCTTTGGATTCCTCTGTGGGGACCAGCTCCACCGTCTCACCATGCCGCTTCACGATCAGCTCCTGGGTCTTGATACCGACCCTGGTCTCGGGCGCGACAGAACTGGTGATAAAGACGTTGGCGCCGATCACGGAGCCGCGGCCGATGATCGTATCCCCGCCCAGCACGGAAGCGCCGGCATAGATGGTGACATAATCCTCAATAGTGGGATGACGCTTGTTGCCCCGCAGCCTCTGGCCCCCTCTGGTAGACAGGGCGCCGATGGTAACGCCCTGGTAGACCTTGACATGCTCACCGATGATCGAAGTCTCACCGACAACAATGCCGGTACCATGGTCCATGCAGAAATATCTGCCGATGGTGGCGCCGGGGTTGATATCGATGCCGGTCCGGCTGTGGGCGTACTCCGTCATCATACGGGGGATCAGAGGCACCTTCATCAGATACAGCTCATGGGCCAGGCGGTTGACCGTGGATGCCAGCAGGCCCGGATAGCAGAGGACGATCTCCTCTTTGAAGAAAGCCGCCGGGTCCCCGTCAAAGGTGGCCTGGATATCGGTATCCACCAGTTCCCGGACTTTGGGGATACGGCGGAAAAACTCGATCACGATCCGGGCCGCTTCATCCTGCAGGGCGTCATATTCCATATCCCTGTACGTATTCCGGTAGACAAGGGCAATGGCGATCTGCTTGCGCAGGTTATAGGCAACGTCCTCGATCAGGACCGCGATCCGGCTGTCATAATGATAGCTGCGGTAGGTCTTTTCACGATAGTAGCCCGGAAACAGGATATTGAGGAGCTTGCGGGTGATATCAATGATGACATCATTGTCCGGCTGGTCGAATACATTGATCTTGTCTATATCCCGTCCTTTCTGATAGTCTGCCAGGATATCCTCTGTGACCGTCCTGAGTTCATTGCGGATAAATTCTTCATTCATAATAAGGTCCTCCCATGTTGGCCGGCAGGCCGGCTCCGTCAGTCGTTCTCTCTGCGCTTCAGCTCCCGGCTGATCTCGGTGATCTTATCCTCTGTAAGGATATAACGGCGGATAAATATAAGCAAGGCAGCAGCCAGTCCGATCATGGGCAGAATGGTCATGGTCATGCGAAGGCCCGCCGCGCTGCCGGCAGAAATCGTGGCTGTGCTTTCCTCCACATTGTCGCTGCTGATCTGAAAGACCGTCAGACAGACGGTCGCCAGCATGGCAGCGATACCGGAAGCCAGCTTGACCACGAAGGTCTGCATGGAGAAGATCACGCTCTCATCCCTCCTGCCGTTCTTCAGCTGGCCGTAATCAACGGAATTGGCCAGGAAGACAGTGGTCAGGACGGTCAGGATCCCGTTGGCGGAAAATACGAAAAAGGCCGGGATGAACAGGATAAACACATTGCCCATGCCGGTAAAGGTGGCGATGGCCAGCAGGATCAGGTAGCCGCAGATCGAGGCGCACAGGGCCAGGCGGAACATGCGGATGGTATCCATAAAACGGCGCAGCAGGGGGAAAAGGATCATCA
This sequence comes from uncultured Lachnospiraceae bacterium, assembly GCA_900320325.1. Taxonomy (GTDB): domain Bacteria; phylum Bacillota; class Clostridia; order Lachnospirales; family Lachnospiraceae; genus CAG-791. The sequence goes on along the minus strand of ONRU01000007.1, from coordinate 5,369 downwards.
TGGACAGGATCTGCATGCCCCCGCCGAACATATTGAAAAGAGTATAACTGCCGTACCAGTTGGCCCCGCCGAAATCATACTTGAAGAAATAGATGATCAGGTTGCTGGTGATATAGAAGGCACTGTTGACCAGCACAATGGCGATGACCACGGTCATGGCCTGGTCGTTCTCGATCAGGGCCCGGAACATGGCGCCCACCGAAGCGGTCTCCATCTCGACCGTGGACTTCTCCCTGATATTGACACACGTGATGGTAATAAAAAGGATAAAAAGGACGGCCACGCCGATGGACAGGTACTTAAAGCCGTTCCGCTCGATCATTTCCTGGGTCACGCCCGAGGCAGACAGTCCGATGGCGCCCAGGGCCGGGACCACCATCATGGTGAAAATCTGAATCAGGGCGCTGCCGACACCCGCGCAGGATCTGCCCAGCGCCGAAACATTTTCCCGTTCCGGACCGGCCTCGGTAAAGGCCGGGACCATGGACCAGTAGGGAATATCCATCATGGTATAAGTCACGCCCCACAGGATATACATGACCGCGGCCCAGGCGACCAGCCCGCCGGCTGTGACAGACGCGGGCACCGCGAACATAAGGATCAGGAAAACCGAATTGAGCAGGGTGCCGATCATCAGCCAGGGGCGGAATTTGCCCCAGCGGGTCCTGGTCCTGGCCACAATAATGCCCATGACCGGGTCGTTGAAGGCGTCAAACACCCTGGCGCACAGGAGAATGATGCCCATATAAATGGCCGGCACATGCAGCAGGTCCTGGTAGTAATACAAAATATAGGTGGCGGACAGGGCATAGACCATGTCCTTTCCCACGGCCCCCAGTCCATAGGATGCTTTTTCTTTTAATGTCAGCTTCATGTTGTCCCCTTCCCGAAAATGTCCTTTATGGACTCAGTATGTTAACTATCATACCACATTTTGCTCTTTATCCGCTGCCGCCCTTATTTCTGCAGGCCATGGCATTTTTTATATTTTTTTCCGCTGCCGCAGGGGCAGGGGTCATTGGGACGGATTTTTTTGTCCCTGCGGATATAGGTATCTTTTCCGTCAGTGATATAGACCGGCTGTTTTTTCTGGAGGAACGCCCGCTTACAGGACCGTTCCAGGGATTCCTTCATCTGTTCCTCACTGACAGGTCTTTCCATCAGCGGGATCAGGGTCCTGGCTTTCTGGTCAAAGATCTCATCCGGATCTCCGTTCTCCAGTGCCTCAATAAAGAGGGCTATACCGGTCCAGGTATGATGATAGTTCTCCCGGACATAGGCAAACTCGTCCTTATGGTCCGGATAGTATCTGCATACATATGCCTCATAGGACAGGATCTGCATCAGCTGTTCCTTTTCCGTCTGATCGCTCCCATATCTGCGGGCCTGGGCGGCAGACAGATAGCTTTCCATGAAGGCTGTGATATTTTTGTCTTCATGATACAGATAGGATTCCAGCGCGGTATAGGCCGAGAGAAGCACATCTTTCCCTTCCGGGGTCTGCAGGTACTCACAGCTGTCGACATAAGAGACAAAATCCAGGAAATCCAGACGGAACCAGACCCTGTCCAGCAGGCGGCTGAGCAGGACAATGGTGGAGGCCAGAAATTTCTGCCTGGCTTCGGTCATTTCAATCTTTTCCAGGAATCCTTTGAAGGACTCAAAATCCTCCCGGAACAGACCGTTGTCCAGGACCGCGTCCAGATCCAGCAGATGCTGGTAACTGCCCGCCAGCATTTCCACCGAAGGGATATGGCCTGACTTCTCATAAGCCAGCACATCTGCCGCGAACATCTCCCGGGCCTGCTCCCGCCGGCCCAGTTTCTCCAGACAGTCTCCATAGGTGGAATAATAATACGGATAATAGGTGTCCGGAGGATAGATGACATCCAGCTCCCGGACCGCCTGCTGATAGCTGCCGAAGGCATGACAGATCAGACCCATATACAGGTGGGGTTCGTCTTCCTCCGGCAGTTCCCGCAGCAGCTCCTGACACAGATCCTTTGCCTCCTGCAGGCGGCCTCCGGAAAAGAGGCTCCGCATGCGCAGCAGACGAAGCTCATCCTGGTAAGGGACCTTTTCCAGCAGGCCTGCTGCCAGTTCCGCTGCCCTTTCAAACTCCCCGTTCCATTCCGCGTAAAATGCCAGCCTGGCCTCGTCCTGAACCGGCAGCGGCATCAGCCCTACGATCTCTTCTATATTCAACGCCACGTTAGGATCATTTGTTGTCGCGGTGGATGACATGGTCTTCTCCTTTTTTCTGTCAAATATATTTATGGTTCCGCTTCTGCCGCCGGGTATCTGTCCGGCGCGCCTCGTTTCTGTTTCATTCCGTTTCCGCAAATAAAGGGGCCAGGATCCCGGTAAATTCCTCTGCCAGGGAGGGTACCGTTTCCAGATAGTAGGCGGCTCTGGCCGGGTCCGGAATCAGGGAATCCTCCGCCTGTATCTGCTTCAGGACAGAAAAAGCCTCTTTGTCTTTTCCCAGAACGGCCGCCGCTGCCAGAAATTCCTTCCATCCATTCTTTTCCAGCAGTGATCTGCCGATCCGGCCCCGGTCCAGCAGATCACGGAACAGATTGAGGGACTGTACCAGGCCGGTCCCTTTTTCCGTAAAGCCGGGCTCCTCTTCCTTTTCACCGGTCAGACTGTCTGTTTTTCTATAACCCATATAGCCTTTTCTGCCCATCTCATACAGGCATTCCCGGCGGATCCTCCCCTCCAGGTCCCGGCAGCTGCCGGGCTGCTGTTCCACATGCTCCTGCAGGGTGTCCGTTTCCAGTGTCTTTCCGCCGGCAGCGATCAGGGCGTCCAGAAGCAGTTTGGCCGCGTTGGTATGATAGGGCTCATTCCTGCCGGGCAGGATGATCCCGTCCACGCTTCTGCCGTTGCCCCGCAGCCCGCCCGCGTCTCCCCGGCAAAGCCAGCAGAGCAGATACGCCCTGACAAAATCTGTGATCCCGGCCGCGGGTTCCATGGCGAAGATATGCTCGGGCGTCAGGTCTGTCTGCCGCATGGTCCCGGCCAGTTTCTCCGCCCTGATCTGCAGGGCGGGATCCTCCCGTTTCCGGACGGTGTCATACGTTTCAAAGGGTTCCTCTGTCAGGACCGGCAGATTTCCGGCGTTTTTCTGCGCCCTGAAAGCAATAAAAAAGACAGCCGGAAAGGCTGCCAGCAAAAGGACCACTGTAACAAGCCAGTTCATCGCGATTCTTCCTTTCTTCTGCTGTTTTCTGTTGTCTTTCCTTCCATGCTGAAATATGTTAGATTGTAGCAATACAGAACCGTCCCGGCGGATCCCCTGTCATACTGCGTAAAGGAGCATACTCATATGGGACAGAAAGCGATCTTTTTTGATATAGACGGCACCCTCTGGGATTTCCGGAACCGGATCCCGGAAAGTACCCGTCTGGCCATAGAACAGCTCAGGCAGAATGGCCATCTGTGTTTTATCAACAGCGGCAGGGCCCGCGGCTTTATCAACCATCCGGACCTGCTGTCCCTGGGGTTTGACGGAATCGTGTCCGGCTGCGGAACCATGATCGAATACAGGGACCGGACCATCTTCCGCCATCTGATCGAGCCCGCCCTGGCTGTCCGGACGGTCGATATCATCCGGAAATATCATGTCCGGCCTATTCTGGAGGGTCCCCGCTATCTGTATATGGATATGGAGGATTTCGGCCGGGATCCCTACGGACGCAAACTGATCCGGGAGATGGGAGACGCCCTGAAACCCCTGACCGCCCTGCGGGGACGCTGGGAGATCTGCAAGCTGGCCTGTGACGGGACCGGCGGCGACCTGCCCGGATGCTGCAGGGAGCTGGAAAAGGATTTCAGCATGATCTTCCATAACGACGTGATCGTTGAGATGGTCCCCGCCGGATTCAGCAAGGGAACCGGGATCCTGGAAGTCTGCGACCTGCTCGGCATCGATCCCGACGATACCTACGCCTTCGGTGACGGCCAGAATGACATGGAAATGATCCGTACCGCCGGCCATGGCATCGCCATGGGCAGCGGTACAGACGGCCTTAAAAAGGCGGCGGACTATATTACGGCTCCCCTGTTCGAGGACGGCGTATATAAAGCCTGCGCCCATTTCGGTCTGCTCTGATCCCGGATCCTTCCCCTCAGTCCCAGACGATATGGTAATAGCTCAGATTGCCGTTCAGGCAGTAGCTGATCAGGATCGGCGTCAGGACTGCCGTTTCCTTTTCAGAAGCGGCAATAAAAATGGTACGGGTCTGGCCGGGGCTGATCGAGGTATCATTGACCAGTCCGGATCCATCCTCCGCAGTACCGTAGGCGTCGCATACGGTGCTGGTATAGTCATCATAATAAAAGCGGGTGACCAGATCGGAAAAACGGATCCTGGAATCTGTACGGTTGGTCACGGACAGCTCCGCGTAATAGAATTTCTGCCCGTCAAAGGGCCTGACTGAATACCCCGCCTCCGCTTCTTTGATCTCATCTCCGTCGAACGCGCTGATCAGCCTGATCGATACATCCCCGCCGACACTGACTGTCTGGCCGGAAGAATATTCATCCGCCATGGTCCGGATCCTGCCGGTATTGTAATCATAGCTGTAAATGCCGTTCGCATTGCCCACAAAGATCTCATATTCCGCTTCCGGCAGCAGATCCGTACTGATCTCACAGCGCAGGATATTGGTGCCGTAGGTCAGCACAGCCGGCGTTGTCAGGCCGGTGTGGTCCTCAGCCTCTTTGGAATACAGAGTGCAGGGACTGACTTCGCCGGTCTCCCGGTTGACAGCGCCCACATATAAGACCTCCGCAGGGTCTGTCCCGTCCTTTCCGGTCCATTCCGCCACGACATAAACATCAAAATAGACCTGGCTGCTGTCCCCCATGGAATAGCTGCCTTCTTCGCCGGCCGAAGGGAAAACATCCCTGGCCGTCATGATCTGCTCAACGGTCATGGTCAGGTCATCACTGATCGTAAAGGTTTTGTCGATCCGGCCATCCAGATGTTCCGCTTCCGTTACATCCATCACCCGGGCTGTATCCTCCGGCGTTTCCTCCCCGGCACTGTCTTCGGATATCTCCTGCTCATCAGCCGTTTCCTGCGTATTCTGCCCGTCGTCGTTTCCGCTGCCGGTCCCGCCGCAGGCAGCCAGCAGCAATACCGGAATCAGCAGGACTGCCGTAAGGCTGGTTACGATACGAAGTCGCTTCATTTTTGTCTCCTGTCCTGCCGGGTCTCCTGTTGCCTGATAAAGGACCCGGCATCCATATAAGCATTTTAGCAGATTCTGCCGGAGATGGACACCCGCTATAGGAACACATGCTCATCTCCGGCATTTCCCGTCCCCGGTATTTCCCATAACGGATGCCGTCTGCTATCT
>ONRU01000141.1 GCA_900320325.1 uncultured Lachnospiraceae bacterium | reverse complement strand
ATCTCCCGCAGCCGCCCCGGCAGGATCCATCAGCCGGCCGGCCTGCTCTCCGCCTATACGGCAGACATGGCAGAGAAAAAACTCTGTCGCTATTATAACTAATTCGGCGGATTCCTGATACAAAAACTTTTGAAAATCCGCAGATTTCTTATATTTCTGTTTCCTGCATGTACGGTTTTGCATGCGGTTTTTTCTTGCTTATCGGCAGGAACGCCATTTTTTGTTATAGTAGATGTTATAGAAGAAAGGGAGGACGCATTCCTCTCCTATCCGATCGAAAACCGACGATCCGTTTCACCGCTGCCGGAGGGGCGGCAGGCAGGAGGTTTATTTCCATGAAGATCATAAACGCGAAGGTATTTACAGGACACAGTTTCACAGACGGCGGTATTGAATTTGACAGGACACAGTTTCACAGACGGCGGTATTGAATTTGATCAGAAGATCCTGGATGTGGGAGCTCATGTCACAGGCAGTCCGGCAGACGAAGCAGCCGGAGATCTCCTGGACGCGCAGGGGTGCCTGCTCATTCCCGGCCTGGTCGATGTCCATACCCACGCGGCCATCGGCGCTGACGCCAGTGACGGAGACCCTCAGGGCCTGCAGGCGCTGGGCGTCTATTACGCGGCGGAGGGCGTGACCAGCTGGTGTCCCACCACCATGACTTTAAAGGAACCCCAGCTGACCAAAGCCATGGAAGCCATCCGTGCCTATCAGAGGACGGACAAGGGGGCAAAAGCAGTCGGAATCCATCTGGAAGGTCCTTTTGTCAGTTACGAAAAAAGAGGGGCCCAGAATCCGGATAATATCCATGTGCCGGATGCCGCCATGTTCCACCGCCTGGATGAAGCCAGCGGCGGCATGGTGCGCCTGATCACCATGGCGCCCGAAACACCCGGCGCGATCGACTGCATCCGGGACATCTCGAAGACCTGTACGGTATCTGTGGGCCATACTGTCGCCGATTATGATACCGCCATGGCCGCTTTTGAAGCCGGCGCTTCCCATATAACCCACGTTTATAATGCCCTCAACGGGCTGCACCACCGGGCGCCCGGTCCCATCGCCGCGGCCTTTGACAGCGGCGCGACGGTAGAACTGATTCCGGACGGATTCCATGTCCATCCGGCCATGATCCGCCTGACCCACCGTATCTTCGGAGATAACCTGGTCCTGGTCTCCGATTCCCTGCGCTGCGCCGGCATGCCGGACGGGGAATATGAACTGGGCGGCCAGCCCATCACCATGAAGAACAGCAAGGCGACCCTGACCGGCACAGACACACTGGCAGGCTCCTCGATCCATCTGATGGAAGGCCTGCGCCGGGCTGTATCCTTCGGTATCCGGCTGGAGGACGCTGTTTACGCGGCCACGGCCGCGCCCGCAAGAGCGATCCGCATGGATGATCAGATCGGTTCTCTCGAAAAGGGCAAATGCGCTGACTTTGTACTGCTGGATTCCGACCTGCGGGTCAGAGCTGTCTATGTAGACGGTAAGAAGATTTGACCGCGCGGCAGACAACGAGCTATTAATAACTGTCTGAAATAACTGACTGAAAAATAACGGATTGAATAACAGGCGGCTGCACCGGGAAACGGTACAGCCGCCTGTTATCCATTTATGGATTTGCCTATCTGAGGATTTTTACATCCTTATTTTCTTTTTCCCTGGTGCCCGCCTTACGGTGTCCTTATGCCGCGGGCTCTGTACTGATTATAGTCTTATACCATTAAAGACCTTATACCATGGACGCCGCGCCGATGACGCCAGCGTTCTTGCCCAGGGCGCTGACTACGATCTCCGGCACATCGCCGTGCTCACGGCCGAAGCATTCCTTCTGCAGCATCTCGCGGATCGGGCCCAGAACGGTTTCCTGATCTTCCGGCAGCTCTCCGCCCAGGATGACCAGCTGGGGACGGAAGCCGTTGGCCACGTTGACCACGCCGGTTCCCAGTCTGTGGATATAGGTGTCTACAACTCTGCGCATGACCATGTCGCCGGCCTTGGACTGGCTGTAGATCTGCTGGGCCGACATTTCAATGGAGGCTGCCCGCATGGCTTCCCGCTTCAGGCCGGCTATGGAAGCATAGGCTTCCAGACAGCCCCTGCGGCCGCAGGTGCAGAGCTCACCGCCGTCCACAATGACCATATGGCCCAGCTCACTGCCGCCGAAGCCGCGTCCGCCGAAGATATCGCCGTCCAGCAGGACGCCGACGCCTACGCCGGTACCGATCCGCAGCATGACCATATCCTGATAATCCTTGCCGACGCCCGCGACAGATTCGCCCAGGGCGGCGCAGTCCGCGTCGTTGCCGATGACAACAGGTACAGGGATCACCTTACTGATGACTTCCGCCACATTGACCCTGTTCCAGCCGATGTTGTTGGAATAGCGGACGATACCGCCCTTTCTGTCGATGGTCCCGGGCACGCCGACGCCGATGCCGACGCACTGGTCAACGCCGATGGAGTGTTTCTCCAGCAGATCCAGGGCCAGCCTGCCGACATTGGTAAAGTATTCCTCCGCGGGAATATCGGTCTTTGTCTCTGTTTCTATTTCATCCAGCAGCTGATACTGGAAGTCGACCAGGCCGATCCTGGTCTTGGAGCCGCGGATATCAATACCGATCCGGACGGGAGCCGCCTTCTCACGGATAGTGGTGACCAGAGCATCGCACTTGCCTTCTACGACATAAGTGCCGCTGCCGGCGGCCAGGAAGAAGCTGTCGCCCTTCTTGAAGGACAGGGTCTCGCCGTCATTGGAAATGGTTCCTTCGCCTTCCATGAACAGGATGCTGACGAAGGATTCCTCCGTGACGGTACCTTCCATCTTCTTCATGAAGGAGCCGTCCAGGTTCAGCTTATCAACGGTAAAGTAATCGCAGTCCGCCACATGGGGATAGCTGCTGTTGTCCTTGATGATCGGAACGCGCCTGGTTACAGCCAGGGCCTTCTCAATATGCAGGTCACGCTGTTTGCCGTCCTTGCCGACACGGCCGTAATCGTAGACACGGTAGGTGTCATTGGAGTTCTGCTGGATCTCGGCGATCAGGATGTTCTTGCCGATGGCGTGCAGGGTACCTGACTCAATAAAAAGAATGTCGCCTTTATGTACAGGTACGGCATTGAGGACTTCCAGCAGGTTGTTCTGCTCGATCCTGCGGGCGAATTCCTCCTGGGTGATCTCCTTGTTGAAGCCGTAATAGAGGAAGGCGTCCTCGCCGGCATCCATGACATACCACATTTCCGTCTTGCCGTACTGGCCTTCATTCTTCAGGGCATAGCGGTTGTCCGGATGGACCTGGATGGACAGGTTGTCCCTGGCGTCAATGAATTTGATCAGAATCGGAAATTCACGAAATCTCCGGCAATGGGTTCCCAGTACATCCGTACCGTTCAGATCGATGTATTCTTTAAGGCTCTTTCCGGCAAATTTGCCGTTGGCAATGATGCTGGGACCGTCGGGATGGCAGGACAGTTCCCAGGCTTCCGCCAGGATATCTCCCTGATAATCCACGTTGTACTCATCGACCAG
>ONRU01000024.1 GCA_900320325.1 uncultured Lachnospiraceae bacterium | reverse complement strand
ATCAGGGCGATCATGGAACCGCCGTGCCAGTTGTAGGCAGCGAAGTAGGATCCGATCAGGCTGCCCATGATATAGGTGCTGTTATAGAGCATATCCAGGACCACGTAGTTTGTCATGGAAGGCAGGAATACCATGGAGATCCCGCTGATAATGCCGGGTACGGACAGGGGCAGGGTCACTCTGAAAAAGGCCTGCGTATCATCCGCGCCGAGATCTTTGGCCGCCTCGATCAGAGAGGGATCCAGCTTGGACAGCGTATTGTATATGGGCAGGATCATGAAAGGCAGAAAGTCATAGGTCATGCCGAGCACGGCGTTAAAAAAAGGATACATGGCCAGGTTTCCTTCGATCATGGTCAGGATCTCTTTGAGGGCCGTGATACGCAGGGAAAAATTGATCCACATGGGCATGATAAAGATCATCAGCAGGACCGATTTATGCCGGAAACCGCTGTTGGCCAGGAAGTAAGCGGTCGGATAGGCAATCAGCAGACACACCAGGGTACAGACAAAAGCGATGGCAAAGCTGTAGCACAGGGTGCCCAGTGTATTGGGGTCCGTAAAGAAACCGGTCAGGTTCCGCATGGTGGGCTGGCCGGACCCGTTGGTAAAAGCGTAGTAGATCAGTACAAACAGCGGCGCGACTACAAATACCGCCAGAAACAGAACATAGGGAATACGCAGACTTTTTCTGGTCAGACCGAAAACAGGCATACCCTCTCCTCCTCTATTCTAAATCAAAAGTCATTTTTTCAGCTGGAAGGTCATTTTTTCCACCGGCATGATCAGGCCTACATGGTCATCCATGTTCCATAAATATTCATCGTCCACGATGAAATCCTGCTCCAGGTCGGTATGGATGACATAGCTGTAATGGTCACCCTTGTAGATCAGGTTGCGGATATAGCCTTCCACCAGACCTTCTTCCACATGGTCTGTCATGACAATGTCCTGGGGCTGGATCGACACAAGGATGTGGGTCTTTCTGGGATCGATGGCGTCTCCGCTGCCGTCCAGGAGGGTACCGTCTTCCAGACGTCTGCTGCCTTTGATAATTTTCGTCAGGCTGGTATCCAGAAGCTTATCATTATATTCCAGGCGGAAATCGCTGTTGATCTCGGCTGTGAAATAGTTGGTATGGTTCTCCGCGATCATGACATGGATATTGTCAGGCTCTACCCGCATGCCTACCGTGTCACCGGGCCTGGCGCTGTGAACGGAACGGGCCACCATTTCGTTCTTGCCGGATTCAATGGTGATCTCATAATGCATGCCCTTGAAAATGACGGAACTGACGATGCCCCGGATCGTGCCCTCTTCGGGCGGGGTGATCTCTACATCCTCCGGCCGGACAACAGCCGTGATGTGGGTACCTTCTTCGATATCATCGACACATTCGAATTCGCCGCCGCAGAAACGGGCCCGGAGCTTACCGGTCATGATACCGTTGAAAATGTTGCTTTCACCAATAAAGTCGGCTACAAAGGCGTTTTTGGGCTCGTTGTAGATATCCTCCGGGGTGCCCAGCTGCTGGATCCTGCCTTCAGACATGACCACGATCCGGTCAGACATGGTCAGGGCTTCTTCCTGGTCATGGGTAACATAAATGAACGTAATGCCCAGCTCATCATGCATCTGTTTCAGCTCCAGCTGCATTTCCTTGCGCATCTTCAGATCCAGGGCGCCCAGGGGCTCGTCCAGCAGCAGGATCTCCGGCTCATTGACCAGAGCGCGGGCAATGGCGATCCGCTGCTGCTGTCCGCCGGACAGGGTCTGCACAGATCTGCCTTCAAAACCTTCCAGGTCGACCAGGTCCAGGACCTTTTTGACTTTCTTTTTGATGACATCTTCTTTTGTCTTTTTCTGCCGCAGGCCGAAAGCGATGTTCTCATAGATATTCATATGAGGGAACAGGGCATATCTCTGGAAGACCGTATTAATAGGTCTCTGATAAGGAGGCAGTTTTGTGATGTCCCTGCCGTTCAGGAGGATCTGCCCCTCCGTGGGCAGGTCAAAGCCGGCGATCATACGCAGAGTCGTAGTCTTTCCGCAGCCGGAAGGGCCCAGGAAAGTCACGAATTCGCCTTTTTTGACTTCCAGATTAAAATCGGAAACAGCCAGAAAGCCGTCCTCGAATTTTTTGGTCAGATGTTTTAATTCTATGATGTTTTCGTTTGTCGTCATTAGCGTTACCTCATGGCCGGATCCGGAGGATCCGTTGACAGGGCACCGGCATGGATACTGCGGCCGACGCGTTAAAGGGGACGTATTGCTGTATCGTTTGGCAGCCGGACCGTGACTGATACACAGGCCGCGGCTGCGGGCGGATCAGAAAGTAGGGGGCGTGCTGATCCAGAGAAAACGGGCAGGGGATGCGGACGCGTTTTCAATAAAGTGATAATGGTCCGAAGAGTAATAAAAACTCTCTCCCTTTTTCACCGTATACTGGCGGTCATCCAGATGCAGGCGGATCCGGCCCTGGAGTACATAGCCGAATTCCTCCCCTTCATGGGGCTTATGCTCAAAGAGCTTCTGCCTGGGTTTCAGGTCCACAAGCAGAGGTTCCATCTGGTTCTTCTGGGCGGTCGGCACGATCCACTGGATACTGTTGCCGGCTTCATCGATCTTCTCGAAATAACCCTCGTTGGAGAAAACGACCTGCTCAGGCTCCGTTTCCTCAAAAAAAGCGGAGGCAGTGGTCCCCAGGCATTCGATCAGATCCAGCAGGGTCACCACCGAAGGCGTGACCAGGCCGTTCTCCAGCTGGGAAATATAACCTTTGGTCAGCTCCGTCCTATCGGCCAGCTCCTGCTGGGTCAGCCCGTTCATGTTCCGAAGCTCCCGGATTCTTTTTCCAATATTCTTCGTGATCTGTTCAGCTTCCATAAGATCTCCGTTTACAAAATTTTAAGAAAAAGTCAGATATAATAAACTTTGGATTTGTTTTTACTAAACTCATCCTATACGATTATAGTATTATTAAACAAAAAGTCAATTATTAATTTACTTATCTGCGCTTGCCCGAACCGGCATTTAATTGTTAATAAAAAGCTTTATAATCTGATAATTTGGACGCGGAATCGCGTTAAGGGACCGGATCCGGCAGATGAATCATAAAAAAGACCCGGCCCGTGTGAACGGACCAGGTCTCCTGCAATGTGTGCCTGAAGAAAAACATGTTATTCCTGATTCTCTGATTTAAGTTTTGTCACTTCTTATATATGTTTTCTCATATATTCAGGTTCCTGTCTTTAGATCAAGAATATTATAAATTACTGAAATACTGCGTCATTCTTCTTTTTCCTCCGCAGCAGGTGTCCAGAAAGCGATGATGACCTTCGCGCGGTCCGGTTTTCCGGCGCTGGAGTATGTGCAGATACCGCCTTCATTCTGGCGCCAGATGGAATCGCCGTTCTCATCCACGACGTCATCCCCTTTGTTGGTTCCTTCCACGATCCTCACACAGGAATACTCCTGAATGCTCTGATCGGTATTGAGGACATACGCGAAAGCGTCGTCTTTCAGGCCGGTCAGGTCAAAGCCCTGGCTCTTTCTGTCCGCAACGACAGGTTCATGGTCCCGGCGCTCTTTTACGACCAGGGCACTGTCTTCCGCGTCTGTAATGGACTGGTAGTTCTTTCTGGAGCGGGCCAGATACATACCCACATTGATCTTACAGCTGTGGATATAGAGCCTGCCGTAATCTCCTGTCTCCGTTTCCGGGCGGATGACAAGGCCGTCCCGGCAGACATAGAATTCCTCTTTCCATCCGGGCTGTACGGAACCGTCTTCTTCCGTATAGAATTCTTCATCATCCACGGTGAACAGGCCGGTCTTCATATTGCCGGTCTCATCAAAATAGCGGAGACTGCCGTCCACTGTCATCCAGCCGGTGGCCGCGGTACCGTCTTCCTGATAATATTTATTATTGTGCCAGCCGGTCTGGACTACGCCCTGATCATCCATCAGGTAATATTTGCCTTCGTACTCCTGCTCACCGGTCAGCATCTCACCGCCGATGGGCGACAGCAGATAGGTCTTGCCATCCTCTTCATAGAGGCCCATCTGCATGACACCTTCATCACTGAAACGGTATTTTTTTCCGAATATGGTCTGCCAGCCGGTGACCATGGTCCCCTTCCTGGACAGATAATAGATCTGATCTTCGTATTTCAGCCAGCCCTTCTGCATGATCCCTTCGTCGCCGAAATAATAAATCTCACCGTCGATCGTCTGCCAGCCCAGGACGGACCTTCCATAGGGATCAAAATATCTTCTGCCGACCCAGCCGGTCTGCATGATGCCCTTTTTATCAAAATAATAGTTATATCCGTCTATGGTGACCAGCCCCACTGAGGGATTGGCATGTTCATCTGTATAGGAATATTCGCCGTCACGGACGACCCATGTGTTGCGCAGGAATTTGCCGTGGTCGATAAACATCCGGTAACGGGTCCCGGGAATTCCCAGCCAGCCTGTATAAAATGCCGCGAAATAAATGATGATGGCGGCAATCACCAGACCTGTACCGATCTGGGCTTTCCGGTTCTCTTTCAGCAGTCTGACAAGTCTGTTCGGCCCTTCTTTACTCTTCTCTTTCATTCTACGTCTACGCCTTTATCGATATATTCTGTCGGGATACAGCTGAAATGCACGATATCCCGCGGATGACTGGGGGCATCAGAGATGACCACGCCCCGCCCCGCGCAGCATTCCACGACCTGGCCGTTGCCGATATAGATGGCCACATGGCTGTTCTGGGGTTTGGTCCCCGCGCCGGTGCAGATGATATCCCCCGGTACGGCATTGCTGATACTGTTGCTGATATTGTGGGCGCCGGGATAGCAGGAGGGACTGTTGCCCCAGTCATAGGAATGCACAAAGTCATTGAGCAGACCGAAGCGGTAAAGCACATGAAAAACGAACCAGCTGCAGTCTGTAGCGCCGCCGCTGTGCAGTTCCTCATGTCTGCGGTTGCCGGGATCCGTATTGTTCTGACTGGACGCGTAGTCGATCTTGCCGACCCACTGTGTGGCGTAATCGATCATCTCCTCCACGTCGTCCGGCGTCCATTCTGTATCCACGTCATATGGATATTCTCTGTGTTCTGCCCTGGCAGTGACCGGACTGCCAATGACGCCCAGGAATGTCAGCGCGCATGCGCAGAGTAACGCGATGATTCTTTTCAGGGTATGTTTCTTCATCTCTTCCTCCCTCCGCCGGCTGTGGTGAGAACCGGCTTTCTATATAAAAATACCACTAAGCACACTATATAACCATATATTTTTTCATGTAACATGACGGATTGACGAAGGAAAAAGCAGGATTTATTCCATTTTGGCCAGGGGCTTAAAGCCGTATCAGAGGATCAGTCCTGCGCTTTGTCTTCATACCCTCTGCCTGTCACCATATAGGGACCGCGAAACCGGGTCCGGGAATTTCCTATAAATACAGTTGTGAACATGTCGACTTCTTCCATGGCCAGCATGCCCAGCGTGAGCAGACGGGATTCCTGGCCCGGTCTTCCGATATTGCGGACCCAGCCGCAGGGCGTGTCCGGAGACTGTTCTTCCATCAGGATCCTGCAGGCTTTAGCCAGGTGTTCCCTGCGTCTGGAAGACATGGGATTGTAAATGCAGATACAGAAATCTCCTGCCGCGGCCGCCCGCAGGCGCTTTTCAATCACCTGCCACGGCGTCATAAGGTCTGACAGGGAGATGACGCAGAAGTCATTCATCAGGGGAGCGCCCAGAACAGCGGCTCCCGCGACGGCGGCCGTAAGTCCGGGTATGATTTCTATCTGTACATCCGGATAGTCATCCGCCATCGCAAGCAGGGGGCCTGCCATGCCGTAGATCCCGGCATCCCCGCCGCATACCATTGCTACATCCGACCCTGCGGCTGCAGCCTCCATGGCCAGCCTGCACCGCTCCAGTTCCTGCCGCATCGGTGTCGTAAGAATGGTAAGATTCTTCCGCAGCCTGTCTCCCAGCGCTTTTCTGACCAGTTCAATATAAACCGTATAACCGCAAAGGGTATCTGCCCGCGTAATTGCTTCTACGGCCTGCGGTGTCATATATGCAGGCCCACCGGGACCGATTCCCGTGATCCATAAGCTGCCCATAACTGTTTAACTCCAAAATTGATACATGTGTTACTGCTTCCTTACAGCGGCCAGGGCAAACGTAATGCCCTGAAAAGTCTCTTTTGTGATGACAAGGTCATTCGCGCGGGCACTTGTAAAGATTGCTTCTGACGCTTCTTTGCCAATGCAGACGGCAGTTTCCGGCGGGAAGATTCCGGCGCGGACGGCGCCAGCGGCCAGCACGGAGCTCCGCTCACATACATTATCCGTTCCGATGGTTTTCCGGACAAATTCGGAAGCGGAATACCTGCCGGGCAGCGCCATCAGTTCTTCCGCGGTAAAAACATACAGCGGGACATGCAGATCCCTGCATGCTGCCTGTATGGCCGCTTCCTCCGCTTTCCGGTCAATGGTGGCCAGAGCCAGTATGCAGGAAGGCTGCAGTCCATGGCGTTTCAGAAAAGCATCCAGTGCCGTCCGCATATGAACAGGCAGGATATTTTTTTTGCAGCCAACACCCAGAATGTATTTTTTGGGGTCCAGATACAGAATTTTATCTCCTGCGTGGATCTCTGCCGTCTGTCCCTGCAGGAGCGCGGCTGAAATATGTTTGATATCCTGCGGATTGCGCACGTCATAGCCGATCTTCCGGGCCCAGTCGTCTGCCGCGAAGGTCCTGTGCCTGTCGGTGGAGGTCGTTATGACAGCTTCCGCTCCGATTCCGGCACATAAGTGCCGCAGTCATCCATAACGATGACAGCGGGATCTTCCGTCTTATCTTTGATATATGGCGCGATTGCCCTTACCGCGATCCCGGCCGCGCCGATAAAGACCAGCGCGTCCGCCTCCCGGAAGGCCCGTGCGGTCCATTGGTCCAGTGTTATGCCGGACGCGCTGCCGATTCTGGTGACCGGCCCCATATCCAGTTTCTGCCCGAGCAGCATCCCGTCTTCGCTGAAAGCAGCCAGATAAATGATCTTTTTCTGTCTGGTCAATTGTATTTTCCTCTGTTTTACGACACAGCTGACATACGACATACCGGCCGTCCGGCTGTCAGCCTGTTTTTGGCGAAAAGAAAGCACCTGATACGATGGATCAGGTGCTTTCAATATACCATATTTTTGACGGTCAGATCTCATTAACAGAGATAACGCCTTTGATACCGTCGATCTTTTTGATCAGGGCCTGATGATCTGTCTTCTTATAAGTCCGGATAGTCAGTACGGCGGTGTAGGCGGTTTCGTTTCCGTCATTTTCAGACTCGATCTGCAGATTCCGGATCCGCATACGATGATCTTTAATATAACGCATGGCATTGTCCAGGGCATCGGTTGTCCCATAATGGATGACCAGACGGAAATCAGGCAGGTGCTGTACTTTCCCGACCCGGCCGAACAGACTGGTTTCAGCGGCTATGACCAGGATTCCCGCCAGGATACCGCCTTCGAAAAAGCCGGCGCCGATGGCAATTCCCACAATACCGGCTGTCCACATACCTGCCGCGGTCGTCAGGCCCTGGATCGTAGATTTTTTGGTCACAAAAATGGTGCCGGCGCCCAGAAAGCCCAGACCGGTAATGATCTGTGCCGGCAGTCTTGTGGGATCCGTCGCGATATGCTGGTAAATATACAGATCGATCGCGGTCATGGCTGTCACGCAGCCTGCTATACAGACAAGCATATGGGTACGGAAACCCGCGGCTCTGTTGCTGTAGGATCGCTCGATCCCCAGGATCATGCCCATGATACTGGCCAGGAACAGACGCAGGATAATAGAAGAAAGGGAAAGATCCCTTAAAGCATCAAATATGTGCAGCATGGCAACCTCCTCTGCAATCAGCTTATAATCTCTTCAGCCGCGTAAACACAATCCTGTCTGGCGATCGCGGAGAGCATTTCGGAATGGGACGCTCTTTCACGGGAAAGCTTGACATGATAGACTGCCGCGAACTTATTGTCATCCGCGGTCGTGCCTTCCAGTTCCATATCAAGAATGGAAGCGCCGCGCTGGAGAATCGTATCGGATATTCTGCCGATATCCTGGGCCTTGTTGACCTCCACATAGATCACCAGATTCCTGGTACGCCGTTTAAAGGCGATTTCCACCGGGAAGAGGAAAGTCAGAATGAACATCAGCAGGATAAAGATGCAGATGACCAGAGAATAGTATCCGGCGCCGGCTGCAATGCCCATACAGACGGTCGTCAGCAGGCCGGCTGCCGTAGTCAGGCCTTCCACCTTCTGGTGGGGGTTCCTGAGGATGGTGCCGGAGGCCAGGAAACCGATGCCGGTGACAGCCTGGGCGGCGAAACGGACGCCGTCAAACTTTTCACCGACCTCCGCGATGGCAGCGACCCAGATTTCATTCCCATGCATCATCTCATGATAGTAGAGGGACATGAGGACTGTCATACATCCTCCTATGGCGACCAGCATATATGTACGGAAACCGGCCGCCTTGCGCCTCCGGGAACGGCCGTAGCCTATTATGCCCCCGCAGAACATGGCCAATGCAAGCCGGAGCAGGACGACCGGAAATGTAAATTCATAGAGCTTATCCAAAACAAGACCTCCGAATTCCATAATTACTTTAAAGTTACGTTAAATATATGAAAACTTCTGCTTCAATTTTACATGAAATTTACGGCAGATATGTAAAGTTTGTGTAAAATATCGAAACCATGCCCCGCTCTGTATAACTTTTTATTACATTACTTTTTCAAAACGAAGTAATATCTGAATATAACTTAAGCCATGTTTAACATTCTTCGAAAGTTCTTTTTTGTAAAGACCCGGATTCATCAAAAAGAGCGGTCCCCGGACAGCCGGATCCGGTACCGCTCCTTTGACCTGTCTTCATGAGACCGGGCCGTTTGTTTATTTCTGTTTTCACGGATAGCGATTCATGATCTCATCAATCACATGTCCGACGCACCTGCTGACGACTCCCTGCGCGAAAGGATTGGGAATACCTGCCAGAGACAGCAGGTCAAAATATCCTCTTGTGCCTCCGGCCCTGCAGAGGGCCAGGTAATCCTGCCAGGCCTGCCCGCGGTCTGTTTTCATAAGACCGTACAGATGGAAGGCGCCCATCTGGGCCAGCGCGTAGTCGATATAGTAGAAGGGATACATGAAGATATGCTGCTTCTGCATCCAGAAGCCCCCCTGTTCCAGGAAGGGCTGTCCGTCATAATCCCGCCAGGGCATATACATGCCTTCAAGCTCCTTCCAGATCCGGCGCCGGTCCGCGGCAGTCATGGCAGGGTCGGCGTAGACCCTGTGCTGGAACTCGTCCACGCAGCACATATAGGGAAGGACGGCCAGCGCGCCGATCAGGTGCCCTGTTATATAATCCTCCGCCTTGTCTCCAAAGAAGCTTTCCATCCAGGGATAGGCGAAATGTTCCATGGTCATGGAATGGATCTCATTGATTTCGGAAGTCGATCCGCTCAGCATGCTGACAGGAATCGAACGCATGGCAAGATATCCCTGGAAGGCATGTCCGGCCTCATGGGTCAGCACATCGACATCCGCGCTGGTGCCGTTGAAATTACTGAAGATAAAGGGTGCCTTATAATCCGGAAAGCGGGTCATATATCCTCCCATGTGCTTTCCCGGCCGGGTCTTCAGATCAAAGAGGCGGTATCTGACCATAAAATCAAAGAATTCCCCGGTCTCAGGACTCATCTCCCGGTACATACGCTGCGCTTTCGCCACCAGTTCTTCCATGGTCCCTATGGGATTCGGATTCCCTTCCGGGAACAGCAGCGCTTCATCATACCAGCAGAGCCTGTCCAGACCCAGCCGTTTTTTCTGCCGGCGCCGGATCTCAGCCACCGCGGGCGTGACGATCTCAAGGATCTGTCTCCGGAAGGCGGCGGCTTCTTCAGGACCATAGTTAAAGCGCCGCCGCTTCAGATAGGCAAGTCCGGTATAGGAGGCAAAGCCCAGCTTACCGGCCATGGTATCCCTGATCCTGACCAGTTCGTCGTATCTCTCGTCCAGTTTCCCGCTGATCTGTTCATAAAGGCCGGCCCAGGCAAGGAAAGCTTCTTTCCTTTCAGTCCTGTCTGTGCTTTCCATGTGCTTCAGCAGCCCGTAGAAGTTGCACTTCTCTCCCCGGAATTCGGTGACCGCCATGGCGCTGTCCTTCTGATACTGCTGGGATACCTCTCCCTCCCGGATGATCTCCGGCACGATCTTTTCGTGGGTCGTTTTCAATGCGGCATCGATCAGACGGGTCAGATGCGTCCCGAATTCCTGCTCGAACTGTACCCGGAACACAGAGGCGGAAAAGACCTCCTGGTATTCGCGGCGGGCCTGTGTCAATGAGGCCAGTCCTTCCCGGACAGCTTTATATTCCTCACTGTAATAAGCGTCTGTCATATCGATCGTGTTTCTGACAGAACAGATCGTCACCATGGTGGAAATTCCGGACTCTTTTTCCTGCAGATCAAAACAGATTTTCCTGGCTTCCCCGTAGGAGCCGGCCCGCTTCAAACTTTCCGCCGCCTGCCCGTACGCTTTCCGCATGGCCTCAAAATCAGGCCGTTCATAAGGCATATCCTGAAATTTTACCATTTCCATAATATTTCACCTCCGAATCCCCGGCTTCGTGTTCTAAAGCAGACCTCTGCCCGCGAGAATGATCAGCATAATAAGGGCGCCCCCGGCAAAACCGCCCGCGTGGGAGACCATATTGATATTTCTGGCAGAAAATCCGTAGGCCAGATTAATGACCAGCGTGATCATAATACTCCGCAGCGAAAAGCCGTATCCTGCGACTGCCAGGATCAGACATGCCCCGAGAAGACCGAAGATACATCCCGAAGCGCCCGCCGACATATTATTCTTTCCGGTCCGCTGATCGACGGCCAGGGTAGCCAGGTTGCCGGCCAGCCCGGCAGCCAGATAAACAGCCAGGTAAATGATGGGACCGCACACATAGTCAACCGCCGGCCCGATCACGGAAAGGGCGTACATATTGAATAAGAGATGGTATGCGCCGAAGTGCAGGAACATGGCCGTAAATAAGCGGTAATACTGCCCCTGTCTGATATAGGGCGGATACATCACGCCATATTTTAAAGCGACTGCTCTCTTCGTGCTCCCGCCGTCTTTTGTCTCCAGAAGGAAGACGGCCACATTGATCAATATCAGTATTGTCGTAATCCTGCTTCGTAAAAAATCCATCACACTCTCCTTTATCCGTGTGCCCGCGTTTTCCATACAGGTTCCGGGAATCATTTCCTCTTTCATTATAGCAGTATAATCTGTCCCGCCAATAGAATGTGACCAGTAAGATTCATAATCTCAAACATCAAAAAATACAGCGATTGTAATCAAAATGCTAATATATCCAAAAAAAGATGTTGACATTTCAACATTCAAGTGCTATCCTTCTCGATGTTGAAAAATCAACATCAATCAAAATTCGATTCATTTATAAGGAGAAAACAAAAAATGGCAGTAAAAATCATCATCGATTCCACAGTGGATATAGCAGAAAAATACAGTTCTCAGTTTACCGTTGTCCCGCTGACCGTTTCTTTCGGAGATACGGATTATGTTGACGGCGTTACGATCAATAAGCAGGAGTTTTACCGGAAACTGGTGTCCGCTCCGGAACTTCCCAAAACAAGCCAGGCGGCCCCGGAAGCCTTCGCGAAGGTATTTCGCGAGCTGAAGAAGAATGGGGAAGAAGCCGTAGTGATCACAGTTTCTTCCTGTCTTTCCGGCACTTATCAGAGCGCCCGCATTGCCGCGCAGGATTATGAGAATGTCCGTGTCGTAGACAGCATGAATGTTTCCATCGCTTCCGGTGTCCTGGCCTTATATGCTTTGCGCTGCGCGGAAAACGGAATGGGACTGGACGAGCTTGCCCGCCACCTGACCGAAAAGCGTGAAGAGATCGGCCTGGTCGCAATGGTCGATACCCTCGAATATCTGAAAAAAGGAGGCAGAATCTCCGGTGCCGCGGCATTCGCGGGCGGTGTTTTGAATATCAAGCCGGTCCTCACGTGCAGAGACGGCGTGCTTGCTGTGATCGGCAAAGCCCGGGGCTCTAAAAAGGCCAATAATCTTCTGGCGGAGCAGATCAGGCAGGACAATGTCGATTTCTCCATGCCGCTTCTGCTCGGTTATACAGGGCTTTCCGACGAAATGCTGCGACAGTATATTCAGGACAGCCGATATCTCTGGGAAGGCCATGTTGCCGGTCTTGAACGCGTCCAGCTCAGCAGCGTCGTCGGAACACATGCCGGTCCCGGCGCAGTGGTGGTTGCCTATTTTAAATCTGGTGCGGTAAAATGAAGCTGTTCATGGCTCGCGGCTTCCGTCCCGGACCGACGGAGCGGGCAGAAAGGATGACATCATGGAAAACCGCTTTGAGCATTTTACTTTGGATATTTTTAACATTTCCAGATATTGGAACAGAATCGCGACGGAAGAAATGAAAAAGTACGGATTGCGGGGAACGCACGCTTTATACCTGCTGCTGCTTGACGGGTATGAGGAGGAAATCACCGCGGCCCGGCTTGCGGACCTCTGTCAGCGTGATAAGGCAGACGTTTCAAGGGCGATCGCCGATTTTCAGAAAAAGGGGATCGTAGAACCCTATACCGGTTCCAGGTACAGGGTAAGTCCGAGACTTACGCCTCTGGGCCGTACGATCGCCGGACAGATCCGGTCCCGCGCCGAAGTTGCCCTGGACCTTGCAGGACAGGGCATAACCGATGATATGCGCGGAAATATGTATCACTGTCTGGACCTTATAGCCGCCAATATGCGCGGCATCTGTGAGGAAGGACTGATGAATGAGTAAATTCCGCGGCGCCAAGACGCCTGCCGCCGGAAAGCAGAGGCTTCGTGCTTTCCGGCGGCAGGCGTCTGTTTTGTGCGGTATATATGAGCTTCACCGGCTTTCGAACCGGTATTCCCGGATAGAATCCTTCATCATTTGCAGGTCCTGCGCCTTTACTTCTTCCGGCGCGTAACGCGCTTTTTCGTAGATCCGGTGGATCTTTCGCAGCTGGCCGGACTGGTCCAGACGCAGTCCCGAGATGGTCTCCAGCACCTCCTCCGGCGTCTGGCTGGCCCGGATCTTTTTATGTTCCGGATGAAGCAGCAGAAAAGACAGGTATCTCCTGCGGATCCTCCCGGCAGTACTGAAATCCAGCCAGGCAGGACGAATTGGCTTTCTTCTGTTCTTTACCTTCTTCTCTTCCGGCTCCAGATGCCTTCGGCTGTCTCCTGTTTCGGGATCCGCGGCCCTGAAATCAAAATACAGCCCCCGCAGGACGCGGTAGATCAGGACCGCCAGAAGGACAAGACATACAGCTCTGCACGCGAAATAGAATATGGTACGCATGGTCCGCATCCAGGCCGGCAGCCGGTCATCTTCCGCCAGATTAAAAAGCAGCTGACCGCCGCTTCCATAGGCGGGCAGGTTCAGGTCCGGCAGCAGTCTGGCCAGAAAACTGAACAGAAGCAGCATGAGCCAGGCACAGAAGGCGAAGACCCAGGATAAAATATCGAATAAGACAGGCTCTCCGTCGATCATGAATGACAGCAGGACGGCCAGTCCCATGGAGAACAGAAGATAGACAGCGAGTATGGTATTGTTCATCCTGGTGATCCTGCCAAAAGGAACCCTGGCGTAGTTTTCAGCGATCATCAGTGTGTAATCCAGGCTTACCTGGTTGCGGAACAGCAGATACAGCAGGACCAGCAGAATTTCGCAGCTGATGCCCAGGATCTGCAGGGCGGGTGATGGAACGATCCTTCCCGCAATATAAATGACAGCCGGATAGACCAGCATATGGATCTCCGGATAGAAGACCCTTTTCTGCCGGATCCGTCCCATATAGAACGAGAGCATAAAGAGGGCGATGAGACCTGCGTGGACCGGGAACAGTGCCCTGTTGAGGAACAGCAGGAGCAGGCAGGAGACACCTGCCGCCGTCAGCATGCGGACTGAATATCTGCCAAAAGCCCGGATCCTGTGCTGGATCCTGTCCGCCGCCAGGGTAAAAGCGGCCAGAACGGCACAGGCGGAAAGGATCCTTACAGGTGACGTCCCTGTAAGCAGTCCGGCAAACGCGGCGATCTGACCGGTCAGAAGGCAGTTGGTCACCATACGGATCCCATGAAGATATCTGTTCTCGGGCCGTATCCGGTTTTCTGTAGATTCGCTGAATTTCATGGTCAGTAAACTCCTGTAACGATACCTGTCAGGATTTGAAAAGAACCGCCTGAAAGCTGATGATGGAAGGGACCGGCTTGATCATTGTATTTTCATCTGCCGGACAGATCCAGTAAAGCCTGCGGCCGCCGCGTACCAGGCCTTCCGCGGCCCGGATCAGGGGATCGCCCTGATTGGAGGAAATCAGACAGAATGTATCCCTTCCCTCCGCGGGACCGGCCATAATCTCTTCCAGGACCTGGTCAAAAGTACGGCTTATGTGAGACAGGCGGATCCCGGCCAGGGCATCCGCGGCGGCCTGCAGGTGGCCCGGAGAGCAGCCCGCGTCCAGCCGGATTTCGCCCGCGCCGGCATAATCCAGGCCGTTGGTGACAAGGCTGACCGGAATATGATGTCCGATACAGTCGGTAAAAACAGTCATAGCCACCCGAATGTCATTTTCCATCAGCGTATCGGAATACAGGATGGAGGGGGGATCCAGATTCAGGAGAACGACGACCTCGCGGCCGGCTGTATAATCCCTCTGGTTGACCATATACTGTCCGGTCCTGGCGGACGCCTTCCAGTTAATGGCGTTCAGCGGATCGCCGGGTACATATTCCCGGATGCCCCGGAAAGAAAAGACATCCTGATATAATCTTGTATCTGTCAGATAGTCTCCGAAGATCCTTTCCGTCATCTGCCGCAGCTCCGGCATCTGCAGGGTCCTGGGGCAGACAGTAAGCCGGGTCATCTGGGGAAAATGGAGGAAGCGGCGGCTGTCTGTAAAAAAGGACGGCAGCGTAACGGAAACCTCTTCAATCAGGTAAATGCCCCGTTTCCCGCTTTCGACCGGATGCCGGCGGCTGATCTCCTCCCGCGGGGACAGACTGAAATATTCTGTGACATTGACCATATCTGTTACAGAAGCGTTGCGGTTATGATCTATGGTCAGTCCGCTGCCGGTCTTAAAGGAAAGGACCAGGACCGGAAGCGGCCACAGCCCCCTGTTGGACACTTTCTCCAGGAGGACAGACTCTCCTTCTTCCGGAATTCTGTCATGCAGAAATTCCAGATCCACATGCAGGTCCCGTACACAGAAATGGCGGTAGAGCAGATGTACGGCAAAGTACAGAAGAAACAGAACGGCCGGAATCCAGAGAAGCAGCATTACGTATCCTCTCCTTCCTGTTCATACAGTACTTCAGAGGGTACATGCAGGCGCTCTGTCACCTGCTCAATGATCACTTTCTGGTCTTTTGACATACCGTATCGCTGGACCAGAACAAGACGGTGGGCCAGGACAGGGACTGCAAGCCTTTTTATGTCTTCCGGAACTACATAGGCGCGTCCTTCCAGCCATGCCTGTGCCTGGGCGCAGCGGACCAGAGCCAGGGTGCCTCTGGGACTGATCCCGCAGGCCACATCCTTCCGCTTTCTGGTGGCTCCCGTCAGTTCTGTAATATAGACCATCAGATCTTCTGAAAGCCTTACGGAACGGATTTCCTGCCTTGCCTGTAATATCTCATCTTTTGAGGCGACAGGCTGCAGCTCCTCCATAAGACTGCTGCCCAGGTGACGGCGGATCATTTCCACTTCGGCCTGTCCCTCCGGAAATCCCAGTGTCAGGCGCATGATGAAGCGGTCCATCTGCGCTTCCGGCAGGGGGAATGTCCCGCTGGTCTCCACCGGGTTCTGGGTCGCGATCACAAAGAAGGGTTCTTCCAGCCTGCGGGTCACCCCGTCCGCGGTCACCTGTCTTTCCTCCATACATTCCAGCAGACCTGCCTGGGTCCTGGGCGCTGCCCGGTTGATCTCATCGGCCAGCAGAATATTGGTAAAGACTGGACCGGGCTTGAATTCGAACCGGCCTGCGGCCTGATTCCAGACAGACAGGCCCGTCACATCCGAAGGAAGCAGATCCGGTGTGAACTGGATCCTGCTGAAATCAGCCTGAACAGAACGTGCCAGGGCTCTGGCCAGGGTCGTCTTGCCGGTACCGGGCACATCCTCCAGCAGGATATTGCCGCCGGCCAGAAGGCCGACCAGTACAAGGCGGGTCGTTCTTTCACATCCCACAAGTACTCCGGCTATATTATTCTCAATGCGCAGGATATTCTCTTTGCTCATTTTATCTTATCCTCTCAAAGTGCAATTCCGTCAAATCATGCCTATTATAGCATAAAGTCCTGACCTTCCGACAGACGTGAACAGGAGGCCTGACTGCCGGTCCAAGTGAACCACAAATCAGACTTCCGGTCCACACTTTGAACCACAAGTCTGACGCCCGGTTCATATGACGCCCGGTTCATATCCGCCCGGGATTTTGTAAAGTATAAAGTGACATCCTGACCCTGAAATGATAGAATAAAGAACATCATTATCCAAAGATTGGAGTCATACTTATGAAAAAAACTGTTTTCGGCAAACTGTCCTGTTCTCTTCCTGCCCTGCTGCTGATCCTGGCCATGACGGTCAGTATGACAGCCTGTCAGAATCCGGCAGCTTCCGGTAAAGGAGACCAGGCGTCCGCGGCTTCCACCTCTGCCGTTCCGGCTTCCGGTCAGGAGGATATCGACCTGATCGCCGGAATATCCGGTTACTATACCATCTATCAGGCGGAATGGAAGGGGGAGACTTATGACCGGGACGCTCTGATCACAGAGGATTTCAATGATACCAACGTATATCTGATGCTCAAGGATAACGGCAAACTGGAAATGCGGCTGGGTACGGAGGATGTGATCAAGGGGCTCTGGGATTCCACAGTCTTTCTGGTCAATAATAACAAGACCAAAATCCCCATTACCATCCAGGGAAACAGAATCCTGTTTACGATCGGCGAGATCACATATACATTCCAGAAGAGAAAATAAGGACCGGCAGATCAATGAAAATATGGATTACAAGACACGGACAGACAAGACTGAATAAGGCCAGGCTGATGCAGGGGCTGACGGATGAGCCTCTGAATGAAAAAGGTCTGGAGCAGGCACGCATGGCCCGCCAGCGCATCGGCGATGTACATTTTGACGCTGTATATGCCAGCCCCCTTAACCGGGCCATTATGACAGGCGCCATCATCGGCGGTGTGGATCCTTCAGAAGTCATCATCGATAAAAGGATCATTGAGGCAGGTTTCGGCAAATATGAGCAGAAGAAATACCATTTGATGGGACCTTCCATGACTCTTTTCTGGGCCCTCCCGGAGATATTCCCGGCCCCTCCCACCGTTGAGTCCATTGCGTCCCTGAAAAAGCGCAGCAGCGACTTCCTGCGGGAACTGGAATCCAAAGACTATGAAAATGTGCTGGTCTCCTGCCATGGCGGTATTATGCGGGCGCTGACCGGCTATATGATGGACCGGCCAAACGGAATCTGCTGGAGACCCAAGCCCCATAATTGTGAGATCAGGATCTTCTCTTCCGAAAATGGAAAACATACTTATATTGAGACCATAAAAGTCAACTAACAGAACAGTTTGTATTTTTTTGATGAACGGGACAGGTTTATAAGGCATCCCGGCGTCTTCCGTGTGAAGACGCCGGGATGTTCCTTTTTATCCGTATCCGGCCGAATGTAAACCTGAATAATATGAAAAGGTTGACATTAAGCGCCGGAAAGAGTATCATTTCAAATCAGAAATACGTTCAGGAAAGGCTGATTGAAATGACTTCAAACGTACGCGGAATCACTTATATCGCTTTATTTACAGCTGTGATCTGTATGATCTCCCAGCTGCCGGGTATCCCCCTTCCGGGCGGCGTGCCCATGACTCTGCAGACCCTGATCATTCCCATTGCGGGTATTGTACTGGGACCGGCTGACGGTTTTATCGCCGCCCTGCTTTATCTGATCCTCGGCATGATCGGCCTGCCTGTCTTTTCCGGTTTTACCGCAGGGATCGGTATCCTGATGGGGGCTACAGGCGGCTTTCTGGTCTCCTTCCCACTGATGCCTCTGCTGGCCGGTCTGGGTGACAGGGCCGGAGAAAACCTTTCAGGTAAAAATACTAAATCTTTTGTCTATAATCTCTGTCTTTATTGCGGCCTGGCCTCAGGAGCGGCGCTGAACTACCTTGTCGGCACTGTCTGGTTCGCGGCAGTCTATCTGGGCGCTGTCAACCGGGAAAACATGGCAGCCGGCTTCGCGGCCTGTGTGCTGCCCTTTATACCTACCGCGGTCCTGAAGGTGATCCTGGCCGGAATTATTGGCATAGTCCTCAAGAGGACGCTCCGACAGGCAGGGCTCCTTAATTAAATTGCCTTTATCTTCTGTTTTCGGTAAAATCTGGGTAGCGGGACAGGAGGATCGGCAGGATCCTTCCTGCCCGGTCAACAGCTGCCATGTCCTTGCGGGGACTGGCTGCCATGCAGCTTTGCAGTTTCTGCGTCAGTGCAGATGTACTTAATGAAGGCAGATGTACAGATAAAGCAGATGTACCGTCAGACAGAAAAGGTGAACTTATGAAATTTATTTCCTGGAATATTGATTCTCTGAACGCCGCCCTCACCAGCACCAGCGCCCGCGCGCTCCTGACCCGCCAGGTCCTGGAAAAGATCGCCGCGGAAGACGCGGATATTGTCGCCATTCAGGAGACAAAGCTTCCAGCGGCGGGTATGAACGGCAAGCAGGAAGCAGCTCTTCAGGCTTATTTTCCTGACTATGAATGCGCCTGGGTCAGTTCAGGACCGCCGGCCAGAAAAGGCTATGCCGGCACTATGGCGCTTTACAAAAAGTCTCTGACCGTAAAAGCGGATTTTCCCAAAATCGACGCCCCGGAACCCATGGATGAGGAGGGCCGTATGGTGACGCTGGAGCTGCCGGACTTTTATTTCAACCTGGTGTATACGCCAAATGCCGGTGACGGTCTCAAACGTCTTGCGGAACGGCAGATCTGGGACCGCAGATACGCGGATTATCTGGCCGGGCTGGACGCTGACAAGCCGGTCATCGCCTGCGGTGACTATAACGTGGCCCACAAAGAGATCGACCTGGCCCATCCTGAGAATAATCACAGATCCGCGGGTTTTACCGATGAGGAAAGGGAAGGCTTCACATATCTTCTATCCCGCGGTTTTACGGATACCTTCCGTCACATTCATGGGGATGTGGAAGGGGTCTACTCCTGGTGGGCCCAGCGGATCCGGACCAGTAAGATCAACAATTCGGGCTGGAGGATCGACTATTTCCTGATCTCCGACAGAATGAAGGATAAAGTGGTCCGTTCCGAAATGATGGATTCCGGCACCAGGCAGGACCACGCGCCGATCCTGCTGGAAATCGCGGATTTTTAAAACTGACCCCTGGATTACCGGCCAGCCGGCCGGAATGAAAAAACGATACATAACAGTCTGCATACTGCTATGTATCGTTTTTTTATGCTTTCTCTTCCATTTTCTTCAGGGACCTGCGGAGCAGGAATACCGAGAAGACCACACAGAGCATTTCCTCCGCTGCCTGGGCGTGGATCAGGCCTCTGTAACCGAACAGATAATTGAACAGGAGCAGAAAAGGAATATACAGGACCAGCTGCCGGACAATGGTGATGGTAAAGGCATACATGGGCATGCCGATGGCGTTATAAACATTCCTGACAATGGAAGTCGTCCCGACAAAAGGCAGGGTCAGCATGAATCCGCGCAGGGTCAAGGCCGCGATGTCAATGACGGTATCATTTGTACTGAACAGCCCGGCGAACACCGGCGCGAAGATACCGCATGCAGTCATGACCGCCAGTTCGATTCCGGTCGTGATGATTATAGCGGCCCGGATCAGGGAGCGGAGGCGTTTGTAGTTGGCGGCTCCGTAATTATAACCCATCAGAGGCTGACAGCCGGCAGCTATACCCTGATACAGGTAATTGCCAAAGGACAGGATCTTGCTGGATATGCCCATGGCGGCCACATACAGACCGCCGTAAGCGGCCGCCAGATTGTTAAGGACCAGTATGGACGCGGTCGAGAAGAACTGTTCCAGTGTATGGGGGACGCCGACCAGCATGATCTCTTTGAAGATCGGCAGGGAAAAACCGATATGCCTGGCGGACAGGCGCAGCAGGCTCCTGCCGGTCATATAGACCCACAGGCAGATCACTGTGCTCAGGATATTTCCCAGAATCGTGGCGATCGCGGCGCCACGGATTTCCATTCCCAGTGTAAAGATAAAGACCGGGTCCAGAATAATATTGGCGACCGTTCCGGCGATCATACTGATCATGGCATAGAGGACGGAACCTTCACTGCGCAGCAGCTGACCAAAAGCGTAGTTGCCCATGGTAAAGAAGGAACCCAGCAGCAGAACACCGGTATAATCCCTGGTATAGGTAAAAGTCTCTTCTCTCGCGCCGAGGAGTGTCACGACCGGATCCAGAAACAACAGGCCCAGTACAGTCAGCAGCAGGCTCATGACAAGGATCATCTCAAAGCCCAGCATCAGGGTCTTCTCCGCTTCCTCCTGTCTGGCAGCGCCCATACAGCGGGCGATATAGGAAGCGCCGCCGTTGCCGACAATACCGGATATGGCGATCATGACCATCAGGACCGGGTAGGCCAGACTGGCGCCTGCCAGCTGATAATCATTATGGAGCATACCGATAAAATAAGTGTCCACCAGGTTGTAGGCCACCATGAACAGCATGCCGAAGGCGACAGGCAGTCCCATTTTCAGGACCGCTTTATAAGGCTGTTCGTAAGCCAGCGTCCGGATCCTCCTGTCCTGTCCGGATCCTGCCTCTGCCCTGTATGGCTCTGTATCTTTATTGTTTTCTTCGTTATTGCTTTCTTCTTTATTGTTTTCCGTTTCCAAAGTCAGGTACCTGTTCCTACACGGCGGAATATGTATTTCCTCTTTCCGCGTTCATTGTTTTTTTAAATTATCATCAGATCATATATAATCATATAACTGCACGAATACTGTCATATACAGTCTAACATACATGGATAAGGTCAAAATTTCAATCATGAATTGGCGGCCGCCCATTGGATTCTCTGTTCCGGATTACACATTCAATCTATGATATTGCATGAATTCTTTTTTAAGGTACGCATTCACAGGAACATGGTGATATACTAAAGCTATCATTCGAAGGGAGGATACAAATTTTGAAATCTGAAAAACCAAACGGGAAGGCCCTGCTGCCGGTCCTGCTTTTTTTGCTGTTATATCTGGGAAACGGTATCTATTTTGAGTATATCCATCCTATTGAGGGACAGATGGGCTTCTACATTATGTCGGTCGTACTGGCCTTTTCCATCGCCCTGGCCGTGGCCCTTATGCAGAACCGGTCTCTGAGCTTTGACGAAAAGATCCACATCTGCGCCAAAGGTATCGGAGATGATAATATTACGATCATGTTATTCATCTTTCTGATGGCGGGCGCCTTCAGCGGGATCGCCAAAGAAGCGGGAGGCGCCGATTCGACCGCCGGTCTCCTGCTCAGCCTGATTCCGGGATCTTTTGCCATACCGGGCCTTTTTCTGATCGCCTGCCTGATCTCCATGGCCATGGGTACAAGCTGCGGCACCATTACTGTCCTGGTACCGATCGCCATGTCAGTTTCGGATATGGGACATTTCTCTCTGCCCATTTGTGTGGCGACGGTTGTCGGAGGCTCCATGTTTGGTGACAACCTCTCCTTTATTTCTGATACGACTATTGCGGCGACCAACACCCAGGGCGTCCAGATGAAGGACAAATTCTGGACCAATCTCGGCATCGCCCTGCCGGCAGCGCTCATGACCATGGTCATTCTGGTCATCTATGCCCTGCGGGGCAGCGCGGTCACGCTGGAAAGCTATGATTACAACATCATACAGGCGGCGCCGTATTTTATTGTACTGGCCCTGGCCATCATCGGCATCAATGTATTCGCGGTGATCGGGATCGGTATCCTGCTCTTTGTTATTTCCGGGGCGGTGACCGGCTCTCTGACCTATGTTTCGGCCCTTACTTCCATGGGCAGCGGCATCAGCGGTATGTTCGAGACCATCATCGTGACAATCCTGGTCGCGTCCATCGGCGCCCTGATCCGGGAGAACGGAGGTTTCGCGGCGATTCTGGAATTCATCCGGAAACACTTTTACGGTATCCGCGGCGGACTGTTCGGTATTTCCATCCTGACCGCCCTGATGGATATCGCGACGGCCAACAATACGGTCGCGATCGTCATGGCGGCTCCCATTGCCCGTCAGATCTCACAGGAATATCATATTGAACCCAAAAAGACCGCGTCCCTGCTGGATACCTGTTCCTGCATCGCCCAGGGCATTATCCCTTATGGCGCCCAGCTTCTGATCGCGGCCGGGATCAGCCAGATCTCCAGTATGAAGATCATTCCGTTCCTTTTCTATCCGTACCTGCTGGGAATCTGCGTGGTCGTTTCCATTCTTATGACCAGAGAAAAACACAAATAAAAAATCATTTCGCGGGAGGTGCAGAATGGCTCTTTACGCATGCAGCGATATCCACGGGCAATACGGCCTTTTTCAGAAAATGCTGGACGGAATCTCTTTTTCAGACAGGGACACCCTCTTCATCGTCGGTGATATCATTGACAGAGGGCCGGACAGTATTCCCATGCTGCAGGAAATCATGGACCGGAAAAATATGATCTGCCTCATGGGAAATCATGAGCTCATGATGCTGACGGAGTATCTGTATCCCCAAAAAGAAAGCTACTGGCTGAACGGCTCCAATGGAGGCATTGTTACCAAAGAAGCTTTCGAACAGCTTCCTTATGGGGAACAGTTCAGGATTCTGAAATTTATATCCGGCATGTATCTGCAATATGATGTGGTCTCCGGTGATGTCCGCTATCTGCTCAGTCATTCTGACTTTCTGCCCGATAAGACCACCGTCGCTTTTCCGGATCTCAACTATGATATTGTTTTCGAGGCGGTCTGGAATTCTCCCTGGCGTTTCTGGGAGCATGTTCCCGCTTCGAAATACAAGAGGGACGGAAGGATCCATGTCATCGGACATGTGCCGGTCCAGTATATACGGGAGAACAGGTATCCGGACCAGGCTTATATTCTGGAGGAGGATCACATTATCAACATTGACCTCGGATGCGCCGCCATGGGCCGCAGGGATGGATACGATGATGAAAAGGCGCTCTGCTGCATGAACCTGTCAGCCTATGGGCAGGGCGCGGGCACAGAAGCATTTACTTACTACCGAAATAATTGAAAAGGAGCGGGAGGTATATTGTGAAGAAAAGAATCTTATCCCTTTTAACTGCTGCTGCCATCTGCGTGTCTCTGAGCGCGTGCACCTATTCCACCGCGGAAAAGGAAGAACCGGCCGAAAACGGGCAGGAAACTGTTTCTGCCGCGGAAACAGAACAGACAGCTGACGCGGATACCCAGGGCGACCAGGCGGCCGCAGCCGGTACGACAGCCGATGCGGCCGCGCAGGATATGATCGAAGATCCGATCCGGGATATGTTTTACGCCATCGCCGATCTTCCCTCCGGGACCGCCGGCGCCGGCATGAAGGCACTGGCTGTAGAAAAGCAGATTCTCGGAAACTGTATCCTGAACGGATATGATGATTATGAAAACACGCGCGCGCTCTGTTCCGGCGGCCTTTATACGCTGGATCATAACCGTCTGGTCCATTTCCCCGGCAGCTGGTTCTATGTCCGGGATGACCTGAACCAGATCATGGAAGATTATGAAGGGCAGCGTGCCAGGTTCGAGGATATCGGCGCCGCGGAGGAAATGGACCAGCTGATGTCCATGAGTGATGTCAGTCTCTACTGGTCCACATTCCGTATGGCCATGGATACGGCTGTTTACAGGAAACTGGCGGAGGAAGCGACATTGACGGAGATCATTCCTTCCTACGCGGAAGGCAGCGTTCAGATTCCCGCTTCCACTGTGGCTATGGCGGAAGAGAATGAAGGGGTCGTGAAGATCCTGGCCTCCATGGACTGCTATATCTTTAACATCGTAGGAGATACGCTGGTCCTGCAGAGCGGCGGCAACAATCCGGGCCTTGTCGTCATGAGCCCGGATGATACCGGGGTCTATAAGCTGGACAGCGTTTACACAACAATGACGGAGGATCCGGAGGAACTGGAACCCATCGCGGAACAGTTCGACAACCTCACTGTCGAAGAGATTGGTGACATGCTCTACGGTATTACGGAAGAACAGCGGGACGCGGCCATGAAAGAAGCCATCCGTTCTTACGCGCTGGAGCATAT
>ONRU01000147.1 GCA_900320325.1 uncultured Lachnospiraceae bacterium | reverse complement strand
GGGTCTTCCCTGATGACCCTGACAACGACCCCGACCCAGCTGACAGACGCCATGGAAGCATTGATGAATCCCCTGCGCAGATTTCATGTTCCTGTCCACGAGATCGCCATGATGATGTCCATCGCCCTGCGCTTCATCCCCATCCTGATGGAGGAGACAGATAAGATCATGAAGGCCCAGATGGCCCGGGGCGCTGACTTCGAAAGCAGGAACCTGATCAAAAAGGTCAGGAGTCTGATCCCTATTCTGGTCCCCCTGTTCGTATCCGCTTTCCGCAGGGCCAATGACCTGGCCATGGCCATGGAAGCCCGCTGTTACCGGGGCGGAGAGGGCAGGACCAAAATGAAGCCGCTGGTCTATCAGAAACGGGACAGGATCGCCCAGCTGATCCTGCTGCTTTTCTTCGCGGCCACCATTGGGATCAGGGCTGCCGGGCACTGGGTCCCTGTGATATAAGGAGCTGCCGGAAAGCGGCTCCCCAAAACATACGATGTGGACAATTACCGGAGGCCGGCAGCATGATTCTGCCGGCCCTTTACAATCCGGAATAAAGATACTGAGGAACAGACAGAATGAAACGAGTTTTATTGGTAACAGCCTATGACGGCACAGAATTCGCGGGATTTCAGGCCCAGAAGAGCGGCGTCCGTACGGTGGAAGGTGTCCTGAACGAGGTCCTGAGCAGTCTGACAGGGGAAGACATTGAAGTGATCGGAGCCAGCAGGACCGACGCCGGTGTGCACGCCCTCTGCAATCTGGCTGTTTTTGATACCGGCAGCCGGATACCGGGAGACAAATTCGCGGCCGCCCTCAATACCAGGCTGCCGGAAGATGTCAAGATCCAGGAATCCTTTGAAGTGGATCCGGATTTCCATCCCAGGCACTGTATGACCATCAAGACCTATGAATACAGGATCTACAACGCTCCTTTCCCTTCTCCGGTCTATGGCCGTAACTGCTGCTATTCCTATACCCCTTTTGATACAGACAGGATGCGGAGAGCGGCCGACTGTCTGGCGGGCACCCACGACTTCAAAAGCTTCTGCAGCGTTTATTCCCAGGCCCTGACAACGGTCCGGACCATTACGGGAATTTCCGTAACAGAGGAGCTGCTTGCGGATCCGGCCGGGATCCGGGGCTGTTTTCACGGGAGGACAGGAACCGGCCGGCCGGCTCAGGAAAAACAGCAGCGAAGCCTTCTGATGCCCCGGATCATTTCCATCCGGGTCAGCGGCACCGGTTTTCTCTATAACATGGTCCGGATCATAGCCGGTACCCTGATGGAGGCCGGCAGGGGGGCCATCCGGCCGGAAGACATGCCTTCCATACTGGCTGCCTGTGACCGGCGGGCGGCCGGACCGACTGCCCCTGCCAGAGGGCTGACCCTGGTCAACTACAGGATCTTTCCCGAGGAAAGCCGGAGCGCCCGGTCCGGCAGCGGCCCCGCCGGTCCGCCCGCGGATCTGGAGAAAGGCACGCAAAACAGGGAAAAACTCCCTGAAATTTCTGTTGACACTCCAAAATGATTATTTTATAATTATCAGGTGCGACGGCTGAGGGCCGCATGTTTTTTGCATGCCCAAACTCCCCGGTTTTGGAAACCCGCAGGCCGGCTGCGAATCGCACGACCGATACAGACAGTTACCACAGTTTAGATGGAGGATATACAATGAATACCTACATTCCCAGCACAGACAAGATTGAGAAGAAATGGTATGTAGTTGATGCTACAGATAAGACACTTGGTCGTCTTGCCTCTGAAGTAGCCAATGTGCTTCGCGGCAAGAATAAGCCTTATTATACACCTTTCCTGGACACAGGTGATTATGTGATCATCGTGAACGCGGAGAAGATCAAAGTATCCGGCAAGAAGATGGATCAGAAGATCTACTTCAGACATTCCGAGTATGTCGGAAGCGCCAAGTACACCACCCTTCGCGAGATGATGAGAACAAAGCCCGTTAAGGTTGTCGAGAAGGCCGTTCGCGGTATGCTTCCCAAGGGCAGACTCGGTGACGCGATGTACACCAAGCTTCATGTTTATGAAGGACCTGCTCACAAGCATCAGGCACAGAAGCCCGAAGAACTGAATTTCTGATTAAAATCGGATTGGTAGATCGAAAGGAGATATAAAATGGCTAAGGCAGCAACCTATTACGGCACAGGAAGAAGAAAATCCTCTGTTGCGCGTGTTTTCATGACCCCCGGCAAGGGTGATATTACAATTAACGGCAGAACTGTTGATGATTACTTCGGACTTGAGACCCTGAAGGTCATCATGAGACAGCCCCTGGTAGCTACCCAGACCTCTGATCAGTATGATTTCACGATCACTGTCAAGGGCGGCGGCTATACCGGTCAGGCCGGCGCGATCCGTCACGGTATCGCCAGAGCACTCTGCGAAGCAGACATCGAGTACAGGCCCATCCTGAAGAAGCTCGGCTATCTGACTCGTGACCCTCGTATGAAGGAGAGAAAGAAATACGGTCTCAAAGGTGCGAGACGCGCGCCTCAGTTCTCCAAGCGTTAATCACAGCGTTATGAAGTACGAAAACCCTGCAGACATGCGGTCTGCGGGGTTTTTTTATGCCCGGAAAACTTTGGCTGCGCAGCCCTGCTTATTACGGCGCGTTTTTGCGGATCAGGCCGGAATTCAACGGATTTCTTCTTTTTTGACGATATTGACTTGTCTTTTGACAACTCTCATAATGAATTACAGTAATATCAGTTACTTTCAAACGACGATGACAGACTCCGGGAGGAGAGCCTTATGATAAAACGAATTTAAATCCTTTCAACGCGAAGGACAGATAGCAGACGGCATCCGTTATGGGAAATACCGGGGACGGGAAATGCCGGAGATGAGCATGTGTTCCTATAGCGGGTGTCCATCTCCGGCAGAATCTG
>ONRU01000155.1 GCA_900320325.1 uncultured Lachnospiraceae bacterium | reverse complement strand
GAACATCCCCTGATCCCGATCCCGGAAGAGATCCGGAATTTCTATAAGATGTACCGTCCTTCTCCCCTGGTCAGGGCATACTGCCTGGAGGAGAAACTGCAGACACCGGCCAAAATCTATTATAAATTTGAAGGCAACAATACTTCCGGTTCCCATAAGCTCAATTCCGCGATCGCCCAGGCCTATTACGCCAAAAAGCAGGGGCTCAAAGGCGTCACCACTGAAACCGGTGCGGGCCAGTGGGGAACCGCCCTGTCCATGGCCTGCGCTTACTTCGGCCTGGACTGTAAGGTCTACATGGTCAAGGTCTCTTACGAGCAGAAGCCTTTCCGCAGAGAGGTCATGCGGACCTATGGGGCTTCTGTGACCCCTTCCCCTTCCATGACCACGGAAGTGGGCAAAAAGATCCTGGCCGAGCATCCCGGGACCACCGGCAGCCTTGGCTGCGCCATTTCAGAGGCAGTTGAAGACGCGGTCTCCCATGAAGGATACCGTTATGTGCTGGGCTCCGTGCTCAATCAGGTCCTGCTGCATCAGTCTGTCATCGGACTTGAGACCAAGATCGCTCTGGATAAATACGGCATCAAGCCGGATATGATCATCGGCTGTGCGGGCGGCGGCTCCAATCTGGGCGGCCTGATCTCTCCTTTCATGGGTGAGAAGCTGCGCGGAGAAGCGGACTACGATATCGTGGCGGTAGAACCGGCCAGCTGTCCCAGCCTGACAAGAGGCAGATACGCCTATGATTTCTGTGATACCGGCATGGTTTGTCCCCTGGCCAAGATGTATACCCTGGGCAGCGGTTTCATTCCTTCCGCCAACCATGCGGGCGGCCTGCGTTACCACGGCATGAGCCCGGTTCTGTCCGAACTGTATGACCAGGGACTGATGCGGGCCATCAGTGTGGAGCAGACCTCGGTATTTGAGGCGGCGACAGAGTTTGCCAGATGTGAAGGCATTCTGCCCGCGCCCGAGAGCTCCCACGCGATCCGCGCCGCCATTGATGAGGCCATGAGATGTAAAGAGACCGGCGAGGAGAAGACCATTGTGTTTGGTCTGACCGGTACCGGCTATTTCGACATGGTCGCCTATGAGAAGTTCAACAACGGGGAAATGACAGACTATATCCCCACGGACGCGGATCTGCAGCCCGGCTTTGACAGCCTGCCCAGGATCTGACCGCGCGGCGGAAGACGGGATCCGGAAAGGCACATGGAAGGATCAGCAGCAGTAAATGGAATATCCCTGCGGAAAGCGGTAAATGAGCCGGCTTTCCGCAGGGATTTTTTTGATGTTTTCACAGGGTTGACTTTTCATATATAATGGATTTTACAGTCAGAATATTTATATTACAGATTTTTAAGTACCGCCGCCCGCCGGCGGTACTGAGAAACAGCGAAACGAGGAAACAGATGAATTATAAAATCAGCAACGGAAAGATCCTGCTGACAGGCCCGGACCGTCTGGAAACAGCGGAGCGGGATCTCTATATTCTGGATGGCAGGATCAGCTTCGGACCGGCCGGCCTGCCGGAAGAGAGCTTTGAAGTCATTGACGCGGCCCGCCATCTGGTCATGCCGGGCCTTATCAACATGCATACCCATGCCTACATGACCCTGATGCGTAATTACGCGGACGATGTGGGCTTTGACGAATGGCTGTTCAAACGGGTCATGCCGGTGGAGGACACCCTTCCTCTGGAGGGGGCCTACTGGGGATCCCTTCTGGCCTGCATGGAGATGATCCGGACAGGGACTACCACCTTTATGGACATGCACATGTTCCGGGGACAGTCCTGCAGGGCGGCCCTGGAGACCGGCATGCGGGCCTGGATCGGCAGGGGCCTGGTGGGAGAAGACCTGTACGGAGACGGCCTCTCCAGATTCCGGCAGGGACTGGAGGAACAGGCGGAGTACGAGTGCGGCAGGATCCGCTTTACGCTGGCGCCCCACGCCATTTACAGCTGCGGGCCAAAGCTCCTGGAACAGGTGGCCCAGGAGGCCGCGGACCGCGGCATGCGCAAGCAGATCCACCTGTCGGAAAGTGACAATGAGGTTGACGATGCCCTGCGCAAGTATGGAAAGACACCTGTGGCGCTGCTTCGTGACACGGGCTTTCTGGATGAGAAGACCATCCTGGCCCACTGCGTCAAGATGCGGGGGGATGATATATCCATTATTAAAGAAGCCGGGGCGACCGTAGTGACCAATCCGGCCTCCAACGCCAAACTGGGCAACGGTTTTGCCCCGCTGCAGGATTTCCTGGACGCGGGCATCCAGGTATGCCTGGGAACGGACGGCACCTGCAGCAACAATACCCTGAATATGTTCCGGGAGATGGGGCTGGTATCCCTGATCCATAAGGGAATCCACAGAAATCCCGTCACCGCGCCCGCGGACACAGTGGTCCGTATGGCCACAGCCAATGCCGGCAGGGCCCTGGGCCTGCCGGGAGAACTGGGCGTGATCGCGGAGGGGGCCCTGGCAGACCTGGTCTTCCTGGATCTGGATGCCCCTTCCATGTTCCCTGTTAACAACCCGGTCTCGGCCCTCTGCTATTCGGCCTGCGGATCGGAAGTGGATTCCGTCATGATCGACGGCAGTTTTGTCATGCGGAAGGGAGAATATACT
>ONRU01000077.1 GCA_900320325.1 uncultured Lachnospiraceae bacterium | reverse complement strand
ATGGAACGAAGGACTGTGCAGTAATCAAACAGTTCGGACTGAGGAACTTCCGCCTCAATGACCTGCTTGCCGCCCTGGATGGGGTTCATGCCAAGGACTCTGCCGCGCCTCTTGTTCAGGTCGCCCATGACATCACCGGTGTAAGCATCCGGGATGGTGACCTTAAGGGAAACGATGGGCTCGAGAAGGACAGGGCCTGCCTCGATGAAGCCCTTCTTGAATGCCTGTACGGAAGCGGTCTTGAAGGCCATTTCCGAAGAGTCTACAGGATGGTAGGATCCATCGTAAAGGACAGCTCTGACGCCTACTACAGGGTAAGCGGCAAGAGGGCCTCTCTGTACGGAATCAATGATACCCTTCTCAACTGCGGGGAAGTAGTTCTTGGGAACAGTTCCGCCGACGACTTCCTGATCGAACTCATAAGCTTCATCCAGGTTGCCGGAGGGACTGAATTTCATCTTGACATGACCGTACTGGCCGTGGCCGCCGGACTGCTTCTTATACTTGTACTCTACATCAGAGGTCTTGCGGATGGTCTCACGATAAGCTACCTTGGGCTTTTCGGTCTCGATCTCGACCTTGTACTCGTTCTTGAGCATGCTCTTGATGACTTCAAGCTGCATGTCGCCGATACCATACATCAGGGACTGGCTGTTCTGCGCGTCTGTAACAGGCTCGAATGTAGGATCCTCGGACGCGATCTTGGCCATAGCCTGGGCGATCTTGTCGATATCGTTCTTATTCTTGGCCTTGTAACGCAGATAGGTATAAGGCTTGGAGATGTCCATCTTGGGATACTGGATGGGAGTTGCCTTGGTGGACAGGGTGTCACCGGTCCTGGCTTCGCCCAGCTTGGCAACAGCGCCTACATCGCCTGCGTGCAGCTCGGGAACTTCATAAGTCTTGTTGCCCTGCATGATGTAGATCTTGCCCAGCTTGATCTCGGTCTCAAGCTCAGAATCATAGACCATGTCATCTGTCTTAAAGACGCCGGAACGGACCTTGATCAGGGAGTAACGGCCGATGAAAGGATCTACGATGGTCTTGAAGATGAAGCCGCTCTTGGGCTTGGAGAAATCGAAGTTGGCTTCGAAGATCTCGTTGGTCTTCATGTTGATGCCGTTGACGCTGCGGTTATCAGCGCTGGGCATATACTTCACGATATCGTCAAGCAGTGTGTAGACGCCGCGGCAGATATTGCTGGCGCCGCACTCTACGGGAACGATGGAACCATCCTGGATGTTGACGCGGACCGCGCTGCGGATCTCAGCCTCAGAGAAGGTGTCACCGCTGAAATAACGGTCCATGAACTCTTCGCTGGTCTCAGCAACTGTTTCCATCAGAGTGTCACGATACTGCTCCAGATACTCTTCACTGTAATCCG
Source organism: uncultured Lachnospiraceae bacterium (assembly GCA_900320325.1). Taxonomy (GTDB): domain Bacteria; phylum Bacillota; class Clostridia; order Lachnospirales; family Lachnospiraceae; genus CAG-791. The sequence goes on along the minus strand of ONRU01000077.1, from coordinate 6,888 downwards.
GGATATCCGCTTCCACGGCATCCTTGTCTTTCCAGCGGAAAGCCTTCTCGGAAACAACGTTGACATAACCTACATAATTTCCGTCCTCACGGATCGGGAAATTGAAGGGAGCGATCTTCTTGCCGAACTCGTTGGTCAGGTTTTCAATGATCTCACGATAGGAGACATTGTCGACATCCATATCGGAAACATAGAACATTCTGGGAAGGTTGAATCTTTCGCAAAGATCCCATGCTCTCTCTGTACCGGCTTCAATACCGGACTTGCCGGAAATAACGATGATCGCCGCGTCGGCAACGCTCATGGCCTCTTCTACTTCACCGACGAAGTCAAAATAACCGGGTGTGTCAAGTACGTTGATCTTAATATCCTGCCATTCAATCGGCATTACAGCAGTCTTGATGGAAATGCCCCTCTTCTGCTCTTCTTTGGTAAAATCGCTAACCGTGTTGCCATCTTCTACTTTGCCCATTCTGGATGTGACACCGGACAGATAGCACATTGCCTCAGCAAGCGTAGTCTTACCTGATCCGCCATGTCCAAGTAAAACGACGTTTCTGATTTTGTCGGTTGTGTAAACTTTCATGCTGTGACCTCCAATTATTTTTATGTATTCTGCTGTCTTAACTCGTCTTCAAGGCAGAACACCTTATACATTCTACTAAATTCCCTGACCATTTACAAGCGGTAATCCTTTAGAAATCGTGTAAATGTGCCCATGAGGCTCTTCCGCGGAACATCCGGCCTCTGCTTTCTCCGTTCATCCGAATTGACTTTGCCGCGTTAAAGTGCTATAGTAAGCAGGCATATGGTAATTCATATGGAACACTTGCGTCTGGAGGAAAGGAAAATGCGGAAAATTGAGAACATCGGCTTTGCGGGACTAGGTCTGATCGGCGGTACAATCGCCAGGGCGATCCGGAATGTTTATCCGGACAGCCTGATCTGTGCCTATGACCCGGATCTGGCCGCCCTGCGGGAATCCCGCTTCGACGGCGTGATCGACAGAGCATTGGGATCCGTCGAAGAACTGGCCTCCTGTGATCTGATCTTTTTCTGCGCGCCGGTCGCCATCAATTGTGAGAATATGGCCGCCCTGGCGCCCTATATTAAGGAAGAAATGATCCTGACAGATGTAAGCAGCGTAAAGGGCAGCATCCATAAAGCAGTCCGCAGCCTGGGCCTGTCCGGGCATTTCATCGGCGGCCATCCCATGACCGGCAGTGAAAGGACCGGCTACCGCAATTCCGATCCCGCCCTGCTGGAAAACGCCTACTACCTGCTGGCACCGGAACCGGAATTCCCGGAAGAAGCTACCTTCTGGATGAATGACTTTATCCGGTCCCTGGGCGCCCTGCCCCTGACAGTCAGCTGTGAGGAGCATGACTTCGCCACCGCTGCCATCAGCCATGTACCCCATGTCATTGCCGCTTCCCTGGTCAACCTGGTCAGGGACAGTGACAGTCCGGACGAAATCATGCATACGATCGCCGCCGGCGGTTTCAAGGACATCACCCGGATCGCCTCCTCCTCCCCTGTCATGTGGCAGCACATCCTGCTGAATAACAGAGACAATATCCTGAAACTGGTGGATTCCTATACGGCAGAGCTGGGCAAAATCCGGGAGGCCATTGCCGCGGGGAACGCGGACGGTATCTACGACTACTTTGACTCCGCCCGTTCCTACCGGGACAGCTTTGATACCATCCACAGCCGGTCTGCCCATAAGGTCTACTTTATCCATGTGGATATCGCCGACCGGCCGGGTCTGATCGCGGAGGTCTCCACCATCCTGGCGATCAACAATATCAATATCAAGAATATAGGCATCAACCATAACCGGGAATTCCAGGAAGGTGTCCTCCGGGTCGAGTTCAACAGCCACGAGGAACTGGTGACCGCCGTCAAGCTGCTGCAGGACAGACGTTTTGTCGTCCATCTGCCGGAATGATCCCTTTGATTTTTCAAAAGCAGACTGCCTGGCGGAATCATGCTTCGAAAATCCTGCCGCGAAAATCAAGGAAAGAAACAGGAATAATATATGTACAGTATCCGTAAAGCCTCCCCGCTGCGGGGAGAAGTGACCATACCGGGAGATAAGTCCATCTCCCACCGGAGCGTCATGTTCGGCGCCCTGGCCAGAGGCACCACCCGGATCAGCGGATTCCTCAACGGACAGGACTGCCTGTCTACTGTGGACTGCTTCCGCAGGCTGGGGGTCCGAATTGATCTGTCTCCGGACGGTCACTCCGTGACCGTGGCCGGCAAAGGCATGCGGGGATTGACTGCCCCGGAAAGACGGATCCGTCTCTATACCGGCAACAGCGGTACGACCACCCGGATCATTTCCGGAATCCTGGCGCCCCAGTCCTTTACAACGATTCTGTCAGGTGACAATTCGGTAAACCGCCGTCCCATGGGCCGGATCATCAGCCCCCTGCGCTCGATGGGCGCCGATATCCGCAGCCTTTCCGATAACGGCTGCGCGCCCCTGGAAATAAACGGCAGGCCCCTCCACGGTACGGTCTGGCGGTCCCCGGTCGCTTCTGCCCAGGTCAAATCCGCTGTTTTATGTGCGGGCCTTTACGCGGACAGCCCCACAGTTTTGATCGAGCCGTCCCTGTCCAGGGACCATACAGAACGCATGCTGGCCAGCTTCGGTGCGAATATCACATCAGAACAGAAAGAAGACGGCTGGTACGCTTCCATAAAACCCTGTGAGGAACTGTACGCCCGGTATATTACGGTCCCCGGCGATATCTCCTCGGCGGCCTATTTCATCGCGGCCGCCAGCCTGGTCCCCGGATCAGAACTGCTGATCCGGAACACCGGGACCAATCCTACCCGGGCCGGGATCCTCCAGGCCGCAAAAGCCATGGGCGCCGACATCCGCCCTGTGAACGAGACAGTACAGGGTGAACCTGCCGCGGACCTGCTGGTCCGGACCTCCTCCCTGAAAGGGACAGTCATTGAAGGCAGCCTGATCCCGGCCCTGATTGATGAACTGCCGGTCCTTGCTGTCATGGCCGCTGCAGCTGAAGGCGAGACTGTCATTCGAGACGCTGCCGAGCTCAAGGTCAAGGAATCTGACCGCATCGCCACCGTAACGGAAGGCCTGCGGGCCATGGGCGCCGATATTACGCCCACGGACGACGGCATGATCATCCGGGGCGGCCGGCCCCTGCACGGCGCCCTGATCCATACCTATGGGGATCACCGCCTGGCCATGAGCTTCGCGGTTGCCGGCATGATCGCAGAGGGGGAAACGCTGCTGGACAACGCGGAATGCGCGGCTGTCAGCTATCCCGCTTTCTTTACGGACCTGCAAAGGCTCCAGATGTAAAAATATTTCCAAATTATAAAAACAGCAAACCGCTTTGACAGGCTGTGGATGTTTGTCAAAGCGGTTTGTATTATGTTGACCATTTTTTATCTTCTTGACTGCAATACCGGCCTGCCATACAGTACATGACTGCTGTTCTGTATTGCAGGACCGGTATTTTGTATTCGTAAAGCCTTTCAGAACCTCCGGGATTAATCGTCCAGGGCCGCGAAAGCCTGGTCCAGATCCCAGATAATATCATCGATATGCTCGATACCAATGGACAGGCGGATGGTGCTCTGCTTGATGCCGGCGTCCGCCAGCTGCTCAGGCGTCATCTCCGCATGGGTCGTGTCATAAGGATGGATGACAAGGCTCTTGACATCCGCCACATTGGCCAGCAGGGAGAAGATCTTGAGATTATCGATGAACTTATATGCTTCGTCCTTTCCGCCCTTGATATCAAAGGTAAAGATGGAGCCGCCGCCGTTGGGGAAATATTTCTCATACAGGGCGTGATCGGGATGATCCGGCAGGGAAGGATGATTTACCTTTTCTACATGAGGGTTGGAAGCCAGATATTCCACGACTTTGGCTGTATTCTCCGCGTGCCTTTCCAGACGCAGGGACAGAGTCTCCAGGCCCTGCAGCAGGATCCAGGCGCTGATCGGGGCGATACAGGCGCCGGTATCACGGAGCAGGATGGCCCGGACATAAGTCACGAAAGCCGCGGGACCGGCCGCCTGTACAAAGGAAACACCGTGGTAGCTGGCGTTGGGTTCCGTAAACTGGGGGAATTTGCCGCTGGCCGCCCAGTCGAACTTACCGCCGTCTACGATGATACCGCCCAGCGTGGAGCCGTGGCCGCCAATGAACTTGGTCGCCGAATGGATGACCACATCTGCTCCATGCTCGATCGGGCGGATCATGAAAGGAGTGCCAAAGGTATTGTCAATGACCAGGGGAAGGCCGTTTTTATGGGCGATTTCCGCTAAAGCGTCGATATCCGGGATATCGGAATTGGGATTTCCAAGTGTTTCGATGAAGACGGCCCTGGTCTTATCATCGATGGCCGCTTCCACTTCCGCCAGGTTATGGGCATCGACAAATTTTGTCCGGATCCCATAGGAAGGCAGGGTCTGGTCCAGCAGGTTATAGGAACCGCCGTAAATAGTTTTCTGGGCAACGATGTTCTCGCCCGCGTGGGCAAGGGCCAGAATGGAATAGGTGACCGCTGCCGCGCCGGCGGAAACAGCCAGGCCTGCCACGCCGCCTTCCAGCGCCGCTACTCTGTCCTCCAGGACTCCCTGGGTGGAGTTGGTCAGACGTCCGTAGATATTGCCGGCGTCCCGCAGATTAAAACGGTCAGCCGCGTGTTGGGCGCTGTGGAAAACATAGGAAGTTGTCTGGTAGATCGGCACCGCCCTGGAATCTGTCGCGGGGTCTGCCTGTTCCTGTCCTACGTGAAGCTGTAATGTTTCAAATTTATATGTATGCTCTGCCATGTTTCTGATCCTCCTCTTTTAAATACAATTCATCTGATACGACCATATCCGGTTCCTGCCGCCCTGCCCGTTTCCGGACCGGTCCGGCTCCTGTTTCCTGACAGCTCCGCTCTGCGCGCCGACGGCACGTCTGTGTAAAACTGACAGTTTTTCTGACAATGCCTCTCTGCGCTCACCGGGAGCCCAGCATTCGGCCATATCTGAAATTGCTGCGGAGAAGTTCTTCAAAAATAAAAAGCATGGGGTCTGCTCCTTTAATATTAGTATTCCTATCTACTTAATAGGTTATAAGAATAGTAGCATGCCTTTCCTGACATGTCAACAGGCTTCCGTAAAAAAACGGAAGCCTGTGCTCATCCCTGCAGGAATGCCTGTTATGAAACGAATTCTGTAAAAATGACGATCCAAACGAAAAACAGATACGATTGGAAGACTTTATGACCTGGCAAATACCATACAGTCATAGCGGATGGCCTTGCCTTTCAGGGAATAATGCGGTTTGACGCCGGCCAGGAAAGGTCCCTTCAGGGGACGCTTGATCAGGATCTTTCTCGGATGGCTGTCTATGGCCGCCTGCAGGAGCAGGGCTTCCTCCGGACAGGGAATCTCCAGTTTCTGCAGCAGCTGCAGCTTCTTTTTGATCAGGCCGCTCTTTTGCCTGGCCGGGAACATGGGATCAAGCAGGACCAGGTCCGGTGCCTGCTTCATCCGCGCCAGCCCCTCCAGGCTGCTGCCCCTGTGCAAACGCATCCTGCTGACTGTTTCCGCCAGCTCCGGAAGACCGGCAGCCCGTTCCAGGGCATCCGCCAGAAGTTCGGCGATGATCGGATTGTGCTCATACAGATCCACCTGGAATCCGGCCGCGGCCAGGATCAGGGAATCCTCTCCCAGACCGGCTGTGGCGTCGACCGCGTATGGTACGCCTTCCAGGCCCTTCAGCCTGGAAGCCTTTACCAGAAATTCATTCTGCAGGTTGGCCTGCCGCAGCCTTGGCAGCATCCTGGTGAAATCCCCCCGGATAGACAGTCCGCTCCGGTCACAGAGGGCCAGGCCCTGCGGATCCGCGGTCAGGAACAGTTCCCCGTCTCCGGCTTCCGCCTCTGCCCGGTCTGTCGCAAGGGGCAGGTCCAGCCTGCCTGCAAGTTCCTCTGCCCTGTCCCGGCAGGCAGGATCCTCCGCCAGAATCCATATCCTGTGTTCATATATGCTGTTTTTATCATGCTCTGCCGCTTTCATCCGGACACTCCCTCTCCATTACGTTATATAAGGATCTTATACATTGTAAAACATTGCGCGGCACTTTGCACCTGTTCCATCCGGTCTCCGGCAGCCCGGAAACGTGAATGACGTCCCCATCCGGAATCCGGAAACACTCCTTAGCAAAACCTGCAGGGAAAGCGCCTCTGACCAGGATTTGAACATAACAATACCGCCGGCATGCTTTTAAATATTGTACGCATGCCGGCGGTATTAATCTCGATAAATATGGTGACCCTGCGTTATTACGCCAGCTCTTCCAGGACGAAGATCCGGGCGTTGAAATCAGCAGGCTGTCCCATTTGTTCCCACATGTCTATTCTGCCTGACAAAACATCACTTGTGATCAGGCCGATCTGCATCAGTTCAGCACCGCTGCGGACGGCAGCCGTACTGTCATCTCCGCCGTAGCAGGCAGGTACCGTGACCCTATAGGTACGGTCCGGATCCAGGCCGTCCAGTCTGAGCCTGCGGAATCCCTGGTTGGGCCTTGCCAGCTCACGGAATCCGGCCACGATCGCTGTCTTTTTATCTTTGCTGACCGTCATCCAGCCGCTTTCATTATACTCGAAGGGGCTGCGCAGACGGTAAAAATCACCGAACTGGATCATTTCCCGGTACTGTTTCATAAAAGCGGAGAAAGCGCTGACCTGCTCCTGCTCTTCCGGAGAAAGCCGGTTCAGATCCAGCTCATAGCCGTAGGTGCCGAAGAAAGCGGCCGCCGCCCGGGTGGCCAGAGGAGTGATCCTGCCGGTCTGATGGTTGGGTACCGCGGATACATGGGACCCGATGGAGCTGATCGGA
>ONRU01000025.1 GCA_900320325.1 uncultured Lachnospiraceae bacterium | reverse complement strand
ACATTATACACAAAAGCGGGGGGTATTGCTCTTTTTATGTGCAAATCCCCAGAAATAAGGCAATATTCATGCTTTAAGCATGGTATGCATGACACTACGCAGATTTGACAAGGAGGTTTTTAATGAATCATAACAGAGTCATTTATATTGCCCATGCGGGCATTATTGCTGCTATCTATGTTGTTCTGACTGCCCTGGCAGCCGGATTCAACCTGGCCAGCGGCGCGATTCAGGTCCGCTTCTCGGAAGCCCTGACAATTCTGCCCTTTTTTACGCCGGCGGCGATTCCCGGCCTGACCATCGGATGCCTGCTCAGTAATATTCTGACAGGATGCGCCCTGCCGGATGTTATTTTCGGGACCCTGGCCACATTCATCGGCGCTGTCGGCAGCTATATGCTGCGTAAGAACCGCTGGCTCTGCAGCCTGCCGCCCATCCTGTCCAATGCCCTCATTATTCCTTTTGTACTTCGGTACGCGTATCACATTCCCGGCAGTATTCCTTTCTTCATGCTTACTGTGGGAGCGGGTGAAGTGATTTCCTGTTTCATATTCGGACAGATTCTGATCTCCGTACTGAATCCCATCCGGGATACCATTTTCAATGCAGACGAATTGAATAAGAAATAGAACGGATAGAAGAAGGAAAAGGCGGTGATGGTTCTGGCCCGCTAATACTGAAAGGATTGCTATGGAGTATTCAATCGGAGAAGTATCAAACATTTTAAACCTTTCCAAGGATATGGTCCGCTACTATGAAAAGCAAGGAGCGATAAAAGCCAGCCGCAATCCGGAGAACAACTACCGAACCTATGAGACGATGGAGGTCTTCTGGCTTCTGGAGGCGGTCCAGCACAAGAGCTGGGGCATTCCCATCAGTGAGATCGCGGACGTGAGAAAGAACCGTTATGATCAGAATACGGACACATTCCTAAGCCGGAAAATCGGAGAACTGAAAGATGAAATCGCCTATAAGGAGCTTCTGAGAGGCAGGCTGGAGAACATCCGGGAGCAAATACCATTGTCCAGAATCAATGTCGGCAATTTCTGGGTCAGGCGTACACCGGCAGCATGGACTTGTCATCTGGTTACCGGAAGGGGTGATCAGTATGACAGGATTTCTATTTCAGCCAAAGAGAGTCGGGTGGTCTTTGACGAGAAAAACATCCCTTTCTTTGAAAACGGATTTATTGTATACGATGACCGGGTAGAGTGGGAAATGATGATCCGGAAGGATTTCGCAGATGCTCTGAAGATCACTTTACCGGAGACATTCACATTCATACCGGAGGCGGCGGCCCTGTGCACCAACGTGGATATCGGCGAGATCGGGGAGTTTGATCCAAAGGTGTTTGAGGCGCTTCCCGCTTATGCGCGCTCCAAAGGCTATTCAATCAGGGAGAATGAACCCATGCGCGGGATACTGCTGGGGCGGGGATATGACGACGGAAGATTCCACCGGATTGTCAGACTGAATCTTCCGATTCAGATATAGCACTTGCGGGACGATGCAGCGAGCGGCAACCTTGGAACGATTCCATACTTTATTTCGTTCAAATAGGTTCAGGCTTGCATCAAAGAAACTGTGATATAAACGGATTAGCAATGTTTTGGCTTTTTTGCTTTTGTCAAAACATTGCTATTTTTTTAACATTTCCGCTTGACCTTGGAATTCTTCCAGCCCTTAAGATGAGTGTATCAAAGGAAAAACGCTCACCCACAAAGGAGGAAGAAGGGATGCTTAAAAAATTGTTCACGCCCTGCAAAATCGGTAACTGCGAGATTCCCAATCGGCTGGTCGTGCCGGCAATGGTCGTGAATCTTTGCACGGAAGACGGAATGATCACCGAACGCTACATCAAGTATATGGAGGAAAAGGCCAGGGGAGGCTGGGGCCTTCTGATTACAGAGGACTATGCGGTCAATGAGAACGCCAAGGGCTATCAGTTTATTCCCGGCCTCTATAATGACGCTCAGATGGAGGGTAATAAAAAACTCACCGAGACGATTCACAAATATGATTCCAAAATCTTCTGCCAGATGTATCATCCGGGACGTCAGTCCAAGCATGCTGTCAACGGCAATGTACAGCCTTTGGCACCTTCCGCTATCAAGGATCCTTTCTGCATGGATCTGCCCCGGGAGATGACGATCGACGAGATCCACCAGATCGTAAGGGACTTTGGATCTACTGCAAAAAGAGCGAAGGAATCCGGTTTCGACGGCATTGAGATCCATGCCGCGCACGGCTATCTGATTTCCTCCTTCCTGTCCCCTTTTACCAACAAGCGGGTTGATGAATACGGCGGATGTTTTGAGAACCGCACCCGCATACTGGACGAAATTTATGCCTGCATCCGTGAGAATGTGGGTGATGACTTCCCGGTTCAGGTCCGTATCTCCGCTAATGAGTATCTTCTCGGCGGACGCACAGAGGCCGACACTTACGAGTTAGTCCGTCATCTTGACGAGCTTGGCGTAGACGCGATCCATGTATCCAACGGAATGTACGCTTCTCCCGTTCTCCGCCAGATCATTGCTCCAATGTATACCGAGCACGCTTTCAATATGGATACGGCAGAGCAGGTCAAAAAACTGGTTTCCTGTCCGGTTATCGTTACGAACAGGATCAATGATACAAAGATGGCCGACACTATTCTGGTCATGGGAAAGGCCGACTTCATCGGAATGGGCAGAGGTTCTCTTGCGGATCCTCATCTTCCCAACAAGGCAAAGGAAGGCAAGTTTGAAAATATCCGCTACTGCATCGGATGTCTGCAGGGATGCGAAGCAGGGCTGCTTGCAGGTACCTGCGCGACCTGCCTGGTGAATCCCCGCATGGGACGCGAGTACGAGAATCCGATGGACCGTACAGATGCGCCGAAGAAAGTCATGGTAATCGGCGGCGGCCCTGCCGGACTGATGGCAGCGGAAACCGCAGCAAAGATCGGTCACGATGTGACGGTTTACGAAGCAAGCGGGCATCTTGGAGGGCAGTTCCGCTCTGCCGCATATCCGCCCGGAAAAGGTGAGCTCTCAACATTCGTTTCTTCTCTGCGCAAGAACCTTGAGGATATGAAGGTCCCTGTAAAGATGGAAACCCCAGTCACAGAAGAGCTGCTGGCAGCAGAGAAACCGGATGCTGTGATCATCGCTACTGGCGCGAAGCCTCTGGTTCCGCCGATTAAAGGAATTGACGGAGCGAATGTTGTTACTGCAGAGGATGTGCTTGTCGGCAAAGCGGATGTGCAGCCCGGCCCGGTCGTTGTCTGCGGAGGCGGCGAAGTCGGCGGCGAGACCGCGCACTTCCTGACCCAGGTCTGCCAGGACATCACACTGGTTGAGATGAGGGATGACATTCTGGTCGATATGTTCCCGCTGATGAAGATGCAGCTGATGGATTACATCAGAGAGGCCCGGATCAAAGTCCTGACCGGTGCGCGCGTTTCCGCTATCACGGAAGAGGGTGTCAGCTATACCGACGCACAGGGAGTGGAGCAGTTTATTCCCGCAGCAACTGTAGTTTCCGCGTTTGGCTACAAGGCATATAATCCGCTCGAAGAGGCGGCAAAGAAGTACTGTGGCAATGTGAAGGTCGTAGGATGTGCAGTCAAGGCAGGTAATGCGCTGACTGCGGTCCGCGAAGGATATGAAGCTGCATTAGCTTTATAAAGATTTAACCAATATAGAAGATAGAATCATTCGCAGCACCCGGCGGTTACATTCGCCGAGTGCTGCGATGTTTTGCTTTTGGGCAGGCAAATGACCCCAGGCAAATGAGCTCACACAGGCAGGCAAATGAGCTCAGAGGTGGTGAGCTGGTGTGGAGAGCTGATAGAAGCAAATGAGCTCAGAGGTGGTGAGCTGGTGTGGAGAGCTTATAGAAGCAAATGAGCTCAGAGGTGGCGAACTGGTGTGGAGAGCTGATAGAAGCAAATGAGCTCAGAGGTGGCGAGCTGAGAGGTGACGAGCATGAGAGGTGACGAGCATGAAAGCAAGTGAGCTCAGAGCTGACGAGCTTGCGTGGATTGGGTTTGAAAATCAAGAGGCTGGTGGAGTTTTCCGGCCTCTTTGTTTATAATGGAAAAAGTAGTTTTTTTGATAAGGCATATGGGAGAGGATTTATGAACTATTTAACCATGGATTTCGGCGGAACACTGGCCAAGTACTCTGTTATGGATGAGAACTGTCAGGTACTGTTGCGGGAAGAGGCGCCTGCACCAAAGGCTTCCGCGGACCAGTATTATGACTTTGTTACGGATGTCTATACCCGTAATAAGAAGAAGTTTGACCTGCAGGGCATTGCGCTGAGCATGCCGGGCGTTCTGGATTCGGACAGCGGCCTGCTGATTGGCAGCGGAGCTTATATTCCTCTGCACGGGCATAACGTGATCAATGAGCTGCGGGAACGGGTCGATGTTCCGGTCACTATGGAAAACGACGGCAAATGCGGCGTTCTGGCTGAGGTCTGGAAGGGTAATCTCAAGGATTGTACGGATGGAGCTGTAATTATTCTGGGGACAGCGGTAGCCGGCGGAATCGTTAAGGACAGGAAGGTCCATAAGGGAAAACGGTTTACGGCCGGAGAGTTCAGTTTCGCGCTGGTCGGCATAGAAGATGATATGCGGTCTACTGCCTATTACAGGTGCGGTGTTTCGCCTCTCCTTTTTAACGCCTGCATGAAAAAGGGCATAGATGTGACAAAGCTGCCCAATCACGGCCTGACAAAGTTTTCCTTTATAGAAGACCAGAAGTCTTTTTCGGAATGGAATGACAGGCCGGAATATGCCCATGGCATGAATGGACTACAGTTCTTTGAACTGCTGGAGCAGGGTGATCCGGATATTACGGAGCTGTATCAGCAGTACCTGAAGGACTTAGCCAGACTGGTCCTCAACATACAGATCTTCTTTGATCCGGATAAGATTCTGATTGGAGGCGGGATCAGCCGGCAGGAAAGGCTGGTCCCGGATATCCGCGCCGCCCTGGCAGATCTGCAGGAGAAAGTAATCATGGGTTACAGATTTGATACAGTCATCGATGTCTGCTACTTCATGAATGAAGCCAACCAGTATGGCGCTTTATATCATTTCCTGGAGAAGAAAAAACAGGAAGAGAGCGTCAAATGACCTCAGAGCTGGTGAACGCAAGAGCTGGTGAACGCAGAGGTGGTGACTTCAGAGGTGGCGAACGAGGAGGCAAATGACCCCAGAGCTCACGAACGAGGCGCAGGCAAATGACCTCAGAGCTGGTGAGGTGGCGAACGAGGCGGCAAACGACCTCAGAGCTCACGAACGCATTGCAAGTTATTGTCATATCAAGTATGATTAATCGACGGGGATAGATATATCTGTATTTCATGTTTTCAAAGAAACAGGGGTAATTCCGGATGAATTATGGTTCTTTTAAGGCTTTCGCAGACCAGGCTGAGCCCGGAATGCGCGATGGCTGACGGCTATCGGCCTGCAGGAGGTAGACGGACTGACAGTTTCGGATTGTCTGCTGGATCTGGCTGCCCGCAATATCGAGGGAGAGATCAGTATGCAGGAAGTCGAGGCATTGGCGCGGAAATACCATGCCGGGCTCCTTCTGGAAGAAGACGGCAGATCTGACCGCTATCAGGAAGCGGACCTTGTCGCCGCGGCGGCTGCGGACGTTCTGGCGGAAAAGACTTTCAGTCTGACCATCCAGGAGTATTTGATGACCCACTACAAGCTTTTTACGGGCATCTATCCGTCTGCCGGCGCGGTCCGGAGATATAATATCCGAAAAGACGAACCGATCCTGAATGGGGATTCCGTTCTCTATGGAAACGTGTCTGAACTGAAAGCCACCCTGGAATATGATCTGGAACAGGAAAAGAATTTCCGCTATGACCATATGTCCCGGGAAGCCATGATTCCCCATCTGGCACGTTTTGTATCCGGTCTCTGGCAGATTCATCCGTTCAATGAAGGCAATACCAGGACCACGGCAGTCTTCTTTATTAAATATCTGCGGACCCTGGGATTTGAGACCGGTACGGATATTTTCGCGGAGCATTCTCCTTATTTCCGAGGCGCCCTGGTCCGGGCAAACTACAGTGACCTGGACAAGGGAATCAGGGAGACGACAGAGTATCTGGAGCTTTTCCTCAGGAACTGGCTGCTGGGAGAGGATAATCTCCTGGATCAGCATGCCCTGCAAATATGAATACAGCGGATCCGGCGGGATCCGTTCTGAAAGGAAGCTTCGCGGTACGAATCAGGACTGCGGAGCTTTTCCCATACATAACATGACCGGTCAGTCACAAATTGCCGGTAGAAGGAAGGACATATGTTTAGTTTGTTTCGGAAAAAAGCACGTCCGGAGGACGACAGGACAGCCGGAATCCAGCCTGACATAGATGGAAATGAGAATGCAGATGGTAACCCTGGAGATCAATCTGCCGCCAATCCCGGAGGTCAGTCTGCCGTCAATCCTGAAGGTCAGTCTGTCGGGGACCCTGACGGTCCGGTAAGCGAACCAGCAGATGACGATCCAAACAGCAAAAAGAGGAAAGAAAAGAAGAAGAAAGAGAAAAAGAAAAAGGGTCCCAAAGTCCTGTTCGAATCGGAGAAGATTCCTTCCCTTTTTAAATTCAGGGGCGCTGTGTTCGATCTTCTTATCTACGAGCTGCTATCCAAATTCATCCTGAGCTTTGGCGTCTCAATATTTAATACCGTCAGCGGTCTTCTGCTCTGGCATGCGGGCCTGCCTGCGTTAACGAGCGGCGATGTGCCTTATCTGATGCGGACCTGGGAGGGATGGCTGCTGATCGTGGCCGGCTGTATGCTGCTCTTTCTGTATACCGCTTTTGATATCTCCGCGGTCATTCTGATCGCGGATTCCGTGCTGCATGGAAGAGAGATCAAAACACTGGATATTCTGAGAAAAGCCATGCTCTCGATGGCTGCTTTTATCAATCCGCGGGGTATCTTTTTTGTTCTGTATGTGGCTTTGCTCGGACCCCTGTGCGGGATCGGGATGGGAATCAGTCTGACGAAGAACTTCTTTATTCCTGAATTCATTACTTCGGTGATTTATGCCAATAAACTTTACCGTAATGCTTACTATGCTGTGCTTGCGCTGCTGTTCATATACGGCTTCGTGCACATATTCACTTTCCAGTTTGTGGTCCTTGGAAAGCAGAAGCTCAAGGATGCCATGCGGCTGTCCAGGCAGGCGCTTCGAAAACACTGGGGACATTTTTTGCTGCGGACAATTGGATTTGAGCTGAAGCTGGCCATCGTGGTCGTCTTTTGTATAGCGGTCCTGATCATGCCTCCCTTTATCGCATCCCGCTTAGTAGAAGATCAGCTTTTCAGCAGGACACTGCTGATCACTTCCGGCCGCTGCGTGAAAGTGTTCATATGGGTATATGGTTTGATCTTTCTGTATTATTCCACCATGTTCCAGAATACCCTGTATGAGGAAAGCACCGGTGAGAAATACCTGTACAGAGTGATCAGGAGAAAGAGGCATTTCATATTTTTACCCGTGGTTCTGCTGACCATCCTGGGTATTCTGATGTTTTCTTATGTGGAAGCCGAAGATTTTGACCGGTTTTATCCGATTACAAGCGAAGTGGGAATCGTGGCCCACAGGGGCGGCGGCGAGCTGGGAAATGAGAACACGATCATTGGCCTGAACCTTGCCATTGAGGCCGGCGCGGACTACAGTGAGATCGATGTGCAGAGGACCAAAGACGGGCATTATATCATCAACCACGACAATGATTTCCTCCGCTGCTGCGGCGATCCTCATAAACCCGGCGAACTGACGCTGGAGGAGATCAAACAGCTGCGGGTGGTCAACGCCTGGGATCCCGAAGCGCCCACTGCGGAAGTCGCTACAATTGAAGAGTATCTGGACGCGGCCAAAGGGAAGATCAATCTTCTGATCGAACTCAAAGGCGTCAGTGCCGATCTGCAGATGGCGGAGGATGTCTATCAGATGGTCGTGGAAAGGGATATGCTGGATCAGTGTATGTTCATCTGCCTGGAAGACGACCTGCTGGAAGAACTGGAAGAGATACATCCGGAAGCGCAGACCGGTTATCTGTGCTTTATGTCATTCGGCAATATAGAGAAAATGGCTGTCGACGCATTATTGCTGGAAGAAGAGACCGCTACGCCAACGAACATTTACACACTGCATGACGCGGGGAAAAAGGTAGGTGTCTGGACTGTGAACAGTCATAGCGGCATGCGGCATTTCCTGATGAGCGACGCAGATATGATCATTACAGATAAAGTCAGTGAAGCGCAGGCAATGCGTGTCAGGCTGACAGAGGATGATGATGCTGCAAGAGTCTCTGCCAGGTATCTGGATAATTAAGGGCCGCTGCAAAAGGCCGATGCAAAAGGCTGCCGCAAAAAAGGCCGATGCAAAATGGCTGCCGCTAAAATTCCTGAAAAAGCACGCATATTCGTATATCTAATGTTATAATTGCATAGAATTCACGTTCATGTCCGGACCGGAAACGCGTTTAAACAGGTCCGCCGTGGTCTTGGAATCTGACATACAGTAAGTTTGAGGGAGGAACGCCAATGAAAATGTTCGAAGTAAACCTGAATGAAGTGCCTGCCGGCCTGACCCAGAAGGAATTCCTGAAGCAGCCGGCTTTAAAGAAGATCAGCGGCTGGGTGACCGCGGCCGGCGTCACAGGTATTTTAAATGGCCTGAGTATGTTCGCCATTGTCGGAGAAGCAGCACAGTACTATTATGAGCTCCCCGGCCAGTTTATGATCGCCGGTCTTTTAGGCTTTGCCATGATTATTCTGGCCATCATTACGCTGGTCACCCGGAAGTCCAATATCCTGATCAGCCTGATGATCGTGGAAGTTATCGGGATCCTGCTTGCCGTAGTGGGCCTGGGTGCTACGATTGGTGTAGGTGTTGTCCTGTTTGTGATCAGTGCCATCGCCGCCTATCATTATAATAAATACTGGAAAGAGTATGTTGCCAGACCTGCCGGCGGCACATCTTATACGCCCTATCAGGATACGAATCCGGGGAGAGTCGGCGGGTATACACAGCCTGCAGCCAATCCGAACGCGGCTCCCGGCAGCGGCACTGTCAGCGACAGTATGTATGGATCTTACAATGCCGCGTCAGATCAGGGTACGTCCGGCGGTTTTACAGACTTTACCTCGGATTACAGCGGCACGTCTTCTTTCACGGACGGCAGTAACGGAGGCTTTGCTTCCTCCGGGTTCGCTTCCACGGTTGACAGCTTCTATACAGAAGAGCCGGCTTTCACTCCCGCCGAGTTTTATCTTGCCCCTGTCACGGTACAGGGCGGCGCGCCTCTGACTGAGTTCCAGTTCTGGAGCGGAGCTTACAATAAGATCCGGTCCGGCGGCAGGCCTCAGATCGGCAATATCCCCGCCGGTTATACCAAGGCTTCTGCTCCGGCTGATGATAAGATGCAGGTGTTCCGGGTCCATAACAACCAGACCAATGAAGACTGGCTGCCTCTGTTCACGACCCTGGACAGCTTTAACGGTCTGTTCGCCAACCGGTATCCGGCTTCCATGATCACCTTTGAAGAGGCCCAGTCCATGGTCGGCAACAGCGCAGGCATCGTGATCGATCCCGGCAGGGAAAACAAGATGCTGCCCGGCGGAAGGATCTGATCCGGCAGGCAGAGGCCTAAAAATCCGGGTTGATCATCTGGATTTACTATCATCAGGGATTACATTTCGGGGATTTTGTTTCAACGAGTATAAAAAATCCGGAAAAACAATCATTTAGAATATCCAAAATTCAGAATCGGGCAGGGCCGGGCGGCTCAGCCCGATTCTTTTTGTATCTCTTCAGTCTGCTCATATTGACGCTTTTTCTGCTGCTGTTCACAGCCGGCTTGAGAACCGCATATATCTGCGTTTCTTTTGCCCATTCTTTTTTCAGCGGTAATTTTCAGGGAATTCAGTCTGTGCTAAGATGGAAAGAGAAAAGTTTCAATACGCGGAAGCGGCGCAGAAGCAGAGTGAAGCAGACGCGATACAGAAAGGTGAGAACACCATGATCATATTTCACGCAGGAGAGCTTGAAATCCGGGAACCGGATCTGAAACACGGGAGAAAGAACGCAGATTTCGGACAGGGATTCTATACGACACCGGATGAAGAATTCGCGGCCAGATGGGCCAGGGCCGGCAAAGGGACAGAGCCCTGTGTCAATATGTATGAGCTGGATACGGAGGAACTGCGCGTTAAGCTTTTTACCAGGGACGAAGAGTGGGCCTGGTATATTTACAGTAACCGCAGGGCACAGGATACGCTGCCGGATTATGATGTGATCATCGGCCCCATTGCCAACGATACTTTGTACGATGTGCTGGGACTGACCACAAGCGGCATGCTGACTATGGACCAGACCCTGGCAGTACTGCAGATCGGGCCGGTCTATGAGCAGGTGGTCCTGAAAAGTGATAAAGCCGCGGCAAATCTCCGTTGGATCTCGTCCCGCCGGCTGCGGAAGGAGGAAACATCCCTCTACAAAGCCATTGTCAAACGGGAAGAGGAAGAGTTCCAGAAAGCTTTCGCTGAAAAAATGCGTACATTGATGGGAGACTGATGAGTACGATCTTTGACAATCCCCGTCTGCGGCAGATGGATGAGTCCCTGATGAGGATCGTCCAGTCCCGCTGCAGGAACCGGGTATCCGTATCCAATTTCTTTATGATAGTAATGACCTATCTGGGAGGCGGTGTGATCTGGTGCGTATGGGCCGGATTTTTATGCGGCCATCCAGCGACCCGGCAGTTGGGCATCTGCTGCTATGTGTCCTTCTGGTCGGCCTGGCTTATTTCTTCCCAGATCCTCAAAAGGGTCTTCGGCAGGCCCAGGGCCTATGACGCCATGCAGGATGTGGTTCCTCTGGTCCCGCGGCCTAAAGATCTGGCCTTTCCGTCCACCCACGCGGCGGACGCCTTTTCCGTGGCGGTCCTGCTGCTTCTGACCAGGCCTCCGGCTGAAGGATGCGTCGCTATGGTACTGGCGGTCCTGACCGCTTATTCCAGGATCCATGTCGGGGTACATTACCTGACGGATGTCCTGGGAGGCGCTGTCTTTGGCAGTTTATGCGCGGCTGTCTGTTATTATATTCTTTTATAAATCCGGTTAAATGCCTGCAACTGTAAATCCGGTTAAATGCCCGCATCTGTAAATCCGGTTAAATGCCTGCATCTGTAAATCCGGTTAAATGCCTGCAACTGTAAATCCGGTTAAATATCTGCATCTGTAAATCTGGTTAAAAACCGGTATCTATACCGGAACGATTGATCATACTGCACTTTTTCCTGCTCTTTATCGTTGCCTGCTTCTTAAGTCCATGAGCGGGAACAGAAGCGGAAGCCTCTTCCGGAGGCGGATTCGCCTTTGATAAAGGGAAAGCCCATGGCAGAAAAATTCTACAGATCGGTAATCCGGCACAGGAAGATTGTGCTGGCCCTCTATATGATCGCCATCCTGCTGTGTCTCTGGCTCCGGACCAAAGTAGGCGTCAATTCCGACCTGGCGGCCTATCTGCCCGAGGATTCCAGATCCACGGTCTCTTTGCATGTCATGAAAGAGGAGTTTACCGAGAAGATTCCCAATGCCCGGCTCATGGTCCGGGATATCTCCCTGCGGGAGGCGCGGCAGCTGAAAAAACGGCTGGAAGAGATTGACGGGGTCCTCGCGGTCATGTGGGTCACCGACAGCAATTATTTTAACGTGCCCCTGGAATTCATGTCGGAAAGCAGCCTGAAGCGGTATTACCGGGACGGGAACGCCCTTTATACGCTGACACTGGATACGGAGAAGGGGAGCGAGCTTCTGGAGGAGATCCGGTCGCAGACAGATCATAAAACGGTCATGGCAGGTGAATTCGTCCAGAACAAATTCCTGGTCGATTCCGCCAGGCGGGAAGTCATTATCATCGTCGTTCTGGCGGTCCTGTTCGCCATCTTTTTGCTGATTCTGACCCTGGACTCATATGCGGAACCTTTCCTGCTGATCCTGTGCCTGGTCGGGGCGGTCATTCTCAACGCGGGCACCAATATCGTTATGGGGACCGTGTCCACCATGACCAATATCGCGGCCAGTGTCCTGCAGATGGCGGTCTCCGTTGACTATTTCATCTTTATCCTGCACAGATACCGGGAATTCCGGGAGGAATACGAGGATCCGGAGGAGGCCATGGTACAGGCCCTCCGCAAATCACGAAGCTCGGTCCTGGCCAGTTCCGTGACGACGGTGATCGGCTTTATGGCCCTGACTTTTATGAAATACAGGATCGGTTTTGATCTGGGCATTGTTCTGTCCAAAGGCGTCCTGCTCAGCCTGCTGGCTGCCTTTACCCTGCTGCCCTGCACAGTCATGCAGTTCCGGCGGCTGATTGACAGAACATCCCACAGGCCTTTGATCCGCAGCGCTTCCGGGGTCGCCGGGGCGATGATGAAGGTAAGGATCCCAGCTGCCATCCTTTTTGTGGCGCTGGTATTTCCTTCCATCTGGCTGCATACGAAGAACAGCTATTATTACGGAAGCTCTCATTCCTTCCGGGAGAACAGTATTATTCTGACGGAGGAAGCGGAGATCGAGGAAGTATTCGGCCTTTCCAACAGCATGGTCCTGATGGTGCCGGCCGGCCGCAAGGCGGCGGAATCCATGCTGATCCGGGAACTGGAAAAGATGGAGAATATGTCCTACGTGACTTCCCTGACAGGTATTGCCGGCAGCAGGATTCCGACGGAGATCATTCCAAAAGGCATCAGCCGCCAGCTCCTTTCCGATAATTACAGCCGGATCGTTCTGACCATGACTCTGCCGGCGGAGGATCCGACCGCCTTTGACGCGGTCAATGAGATCAAACGGATCGCGGCCGTCCATTACGGCGATGATTTTCTGCTGGCGGGTTCTACTGTTTCTACGGAAGACCTGCGGACGGTCATTACAGGAGATACGATCAAGGTCAACCTGATCGGAGCCCTGGCTGTTTTCATGGTCCTGGTCCTGACCTTCCGGGGACTGGTGATTCCCCTGCTGCTGACCATGACCATAGAAGGCTGCATCTGGATCAGTATGGCTATCCCCTATCTGACCGGGCAGACCATGTTTTATATCGGCTACCTGATCATCAGCTCCATTCTGCTGGGATCCACCGTAGACTATGCCATCCTGGTCTCCAACCGTTTTCTGGAGGAATACAGGGCCTGCGGGGACCGGAAAGAAGCGATCCGGAAAACGATCTCCGTGTCCGCGGTCTCCATTATGATTTCCGGACTGGTCCTGACTTTCTCAGGGGTCCTGCTGCATATGATCTGCAGCAACGGGATCATGGCCCAGATGGGACTGCTGCTGGCCAGAGGTACTTTTATCGCGATGACTGCGGTCCTCTTTGCGCTGCCCCAGATGCTGCTCGCGCTGGCCGGGAGAGGAAAAGTAAAGGGCTGAAGGAAACTTCCATCTGGACCGGCAGAAGGCTCCCTGCTGCGGAGGCCGGAAGAAATACATTGGCAGTACATAGGGGGGAAAAACACCCATCAGGACCGGTATAAGACTCCCTGCTACGGAGTCCGGAAGAAATAATGCATTGGAAGTACATGGGACTGAAAAACGACTGTCAGATCCGGGAAAAACGGATCACTGTAAATGGGCTGTCAAAGAAAAAGCAGTACACGAAAAGAGGAAAAAATGAACATCCGTACATCAGACTTCAGCTGTATCAATCAGGATAAGACAATACGAGGCGTGGAATATCTGCCCGCGGGAGAGAAGCTCCCGGCCGTGATCATGAGTCATGGATTCGGCGGCTGCCAGGCAGAGATGTCCGACTGGGCGCTGCGGCTGGCGGAAATGGGACTGGCGGTCTACACATATGATTTCTGCGGCGGCGGCCGCGGAATCAGTGACGGGGATACGGCGGATATGACGGTCCTGACAGAAAGGGAGGATCTGGAAACGGTCCTTGCTTATGTAAAGGCCCTGCCTTATACGGATAACGACAGGATCGTGCTCTGGGGATTCAGCCAGGGCGGTTTTGTCAGCGCGCTGGCTGCTGCCCGGATCGGGGCGCAGATCCGCGGCCTGGTCCTGATCTATCCCGCCTTTTGTATACCGGATGACGGCAGGGCAGGTGTCATGCCCGGTACGCCCGGTTTTGACCCGGACCATATACCGGAGGTCCTTATGGCCGGCAATATGAGAGTGGGAAAAGCGTATGTGGAAGTCTCCCAGAAAATAGACATATACCGGGAAATCGTCAAATACAGTGGCAATGTCCTGATCGTTCACGGGCTGTCGGACGCCATGGTCAACTATAATTATTCGGTCCATGCCTACAGAGCGTATACAGAAGGCCTCTTTCCGGAAAATAATCAGATAAAGAAACTCGCTGATCCCGGTGAGGACAGGGTCATGGAGCCCGCGTCCTTATCGGAGAACAGTATTGCAGACCGCAGGCAGTGCATGGATACGAGCAGCGACACTGCAGGCCGCAGGATCCGTCTGTATCTGATCAGCGGCGCCGGCCACGGTTATTTCGGAGATGAGATCGATAAGACCCTGCAGGCTGCGGAGCGTTACCTGCGGGAGATTTCCGTCCTGTAAGGGAGGAAAGATCGGAGTATGGAAGAATACTATTACAATCAACTGAACAGGACGGGACGGGAGGCTTACCACGCCATTCTGACAGGTCTGAAAAGCCTTTCCCCCTCTTTCCGGATTCCGCTGCTGGAGAACAAGGAGCTGACGGAGATTTATTTCAGTGTCCGCATGGATCATCCGGAGATCTTCTACACGGTGGAATTCAAATACCGCTATCATAACGGCGCGGAGTACGGCGAGATGATGCCGGTATACCTGTCTGACCGGAAGAAGATCCCGGCCCAGCAGCAGGCCATGCGGTCCAGGATCGAAAAGCTGGTCCGGCAGGCCGCCGAAGCAAAAGAAGTCAGCTTTGGCAGCCCCCGCGGCAGGAATGCCGGCGCCGGCCACTGGTCCGGCGGAGGACACGGCGGCAAAGGAAAACAGGGGCAGATCCGCAATGAGAAGGAGATCGCGAAGCTCCTTTTCATTCATGATTTTATCTGCGGAAACGTCCGGTATGACAAGCTGAAGAAGCCCTATTCCCATGAGATTACAGGTCCCCTGGAGCAGGGAATCGGGGTGTGCGAAGGGATCGCAAAGACCTTTAAAATCCTGTGCGACGCCCTGGGGATCTGGTGCGTCATGGCCCTCTCGGACAGCAATCCGGACAAGAAGATCAAATACAGGCATACCTGGAATATTGTCCGGATCGGCGGTCAGTATTATCATATAGACAGTACTTTTGACAATACGCTGGGAAAGCCGGACAGCATCCGCTATGACTATTTCATGCTGTCAGACAAGCAGCTTTTCCGGGACCATGAGCCGGTCATCTACCGCATGCCGGCCTGTCCGGACGGAGACCGTTTTTACTATAAGGCAGCCGGCCTGTCCCTGACAAAGACCGAAGATGTCAGGAAGAAAGCCGCTCAGGCGGCCAAAAAGGGAAAAGAGCTGACCTTCCATTGGAGGGGCGGATATCTGACCAGGGATGTGCTGGCAGAGCTGCTGGGGATCATTGAAGAGGAAGCGGAAAAGAAGGAGAGGCATGCCCGCCTGTCCATCAACCGGCCCCAGGCAGTACTGCGGATCTCTTTTGAAAAGGTCATTTCCGCCGAGCAGATCGTCTTGGAAGAGGCAAATGAGGGAGAGAAGAGTTAGATGTACGGAAGAATCTGATTTTCAGGAGAATCATATTTACGTAAGAATCAGATTTTCAAAAGGAGCAGATGGATTTTTATCTGATCAGGAATCAGGGAGGCATGTATGAAACACGGAATAAAAATTGCGGCAGTGATCGCGATCGGCGCGTTTTTCGTACTGTATTTTGTTCTGTATATGCTGGTGGCGTTTCTGGCACCGGATATGCCGATGATTGCCCGGATTGCGGTTGGCGGTTTTGGCGCTTTCATCGCAGGATATATGATCAAAACAATCATTGAGCGGATCATTGAGATCCGGAAAGGAGAAGATGATGATCTTAGTAACTACTGAAGGAATTACCGGAAAAGAACTGGAAATGCTGGGCCTGGTCAATGGAAGCACGATCCAGACTGTAAACGCGGTCAGGGATCTCGGTGCCGGACTGAAAACGCTGGTGGGCGGCGAGCTGACCAAATACAATGAGATGATGAACAATGCCAGGGCGCTGGCTACCAAAAGAATGGTAGAACAAGCCGCAGCAATGGGGGCAGACGCGATTGTCGGTATCCGCTATACTTCCTCCTCCGTTATGCAGAGCGCGGCGGAAGTCACCGCTTACGGTACCGCGGTCAGATTTATCGGAGCCCGGGCACAGAATATTCCTCCGCAGCAGGCACCCCAGCAGTTCGAGAGCGCAGGCTCCATGTGGAGCTGATTCTTCGCAGGAATCTCCCTGAAATCCTTCTCCCCGGCAATTTGAGACTCGCGGTTTCCTTATGGAGCTGAGGAGAATGTGCGCGAACATAAAAGACGTAAACAAGATAACCGGCCCGGTGAATGAATTGAAACAGGACAGGTATCGACATCGATGAAACCTGCAGGATACAGGACCAGTAAGCAGAACAAACAGGAGCGGGATAAAAGATGGATAAGACAGAGACAATCAAAAAACTGCTGGAAGGCAATCAGAAGTATCTCACAAGTGAAAAAGGAGCAGGAGATATCTCTCCCCGGATCCGTCTGAAGACAGCGGGTGAAGGCCAGAATCCCTACGCGATCATCATTACATGCTCAGATTCCCGTGTCATTCCGGAAGCCATCTTCCAGTGCGGGATCGGCGATCTGTTCGTGATCCGTCTGGCCGGCAACGTGATCGACAACCACCAGCTTGGCAGTATCGAATACGCGGCGGACCATCTGGGCACCAAGCTGATCATGGTCCTGGGCCATACCCACTGCGGCGCGGTAGACGCGGCCATTCACCACGATCCGGAAGGCTATATCAAATTCATCACGGATGAGATCACAAAGGCGATTGGCGAAGAAAAGGATCCGTATAAAGCGGCCTGTCTGAATGTACAGCGCAGTATCGACCTGATCGAGAGCAGCCTGATCATCCAGAAGGATGAGGAGCAGGGCCTGGCGGTCGTCGGCGCCATGTATGATATTGAAAGCGGTAAGGTAGAAATCTTTACCTGAACCTGAGCCGGATGGTCAAAATGAGCAGAAGCGCATGGGGGCAGAGCCAGACGCCGTTTTCTTCCGGCATACTTTTACCGGGATTGTACTGAAAAAAGAGCATGGATTATACACCGATTTAACATAAAGTGTCTTGTCACATGTGTTTAGCAATGCTATACTCCCTATGGCAACGGGACAGAGATGTTCCACAGTATTGTATCCGCGTTTAAGGCGGAATAATAACAAGGAGTTTACCACATGAAAAAAATGAAAGACACTCGTTACATGGTCACCCTCGCTATGATGGCGGCAATTGTTGTCCTGCTGGCAAATACGCCCCTGGGCATGATCCAGCTGCCGGTCATCAAAGCGACTACAGTACATATCCCGGTCATTATCGGATCGATCCTTCTGGGTCCCGGGGCCGGCGCGATTCTGGGCGGCGTTTTCGGTCTCTGCTCCATGGTCAGCAATACCCAGGCCCCGACCCTGCTTTCTTTCGCGTTCTCTCCCTTCCTGAGCACGACCGGACTGATTGGCGCCCTGAAGGCCCTCTGGGTCAGCGTTGGCTGCCGTGTCATGATCGGTGTTGTCTCTGGCTGGGTACATATCTTTCTTAAGAATCTCAAAGTACCTATGGCAGTCCGTCTGGCGGTCACCGGCTTTGTCGGTTCTATGACAAATACCATTTTTGTCATGGGCAGCATCTACCTCCTGTTCGCGCAGCAGTACGCGGAAGTCAAGAATGTCGGTATGGAGGCTGTATTCGGTCTTGTGATGGCTACAGTGGCCACTTCCGGTGTTCCGGAAGCTGTCGCGGCCGCAATTCTGGTCACGGTAATTACGGCGGGCGTCCTGAAATCCGGCGTCCTGCGTCAGAACGCAGCCATCGCCGGCTGACGCATTGACGAAAGGATCAGGACCGTACCGGGAATGTGAATGCCGGCTGGCAGCTGACTTTTTCTAAAATACAAATAAGAAATAACAGTACCGGCATTGCGCTGGCCATCGGATATTAGTCATAATCAGCTGATTCGGTGATGCCCCGCAGTGCCGGCATTGTGTTGTCATATTGATAATAAGCGGCAGCAGCCGCGGACAGTTGATCAGAAAAACGGCAGCAGCTGCTGACAACTGATCAGAAAAACAGCAGCCGCCGCCAACGGCCTGAAAAAAGGAAAACGGAGGAAAGATATGCTTTTCGCGATTGATATCGGCAATACAAATATGGTAATCGGAGGCATTGAGGGCGAAGAGATCTGCTTCTCTGAACGTCTTTCGACAGATCACAGCAAGACAGCCCTGGAATATGCGCTGGTCTTTAAAAGTGTTCTGGATCTGCACGGCATCTCATGCGACCGGATTTCCGGGGCAATCATAGCTTCCGTAGTACCGCCGATCACGGCTCTTATGAAGGAAGCCCTGGGCAAGATTGTGGACTGTCCGGTCAGGATTGTAGGGCCCGGGCTGAAAAACGGTCTGAAAATATGTATGGACAATCCGGCGCAGGTCGGCGCGGACCTGATCGTAGCAGCGGTAGCGGGTGCCCATGATTATACCTGTCCCCTGATCCTCATCGATATGGGGACCGCGACGACCATTACAGTTGTCGACAAAGATAAAAACTACTGCGGCGGTATGATCCTGCCGGGTCTTCGGGTCTCACTGGATTCGCTGACCTCCAGGACCTCCCAGCTGCCCCGAATCAGTCTGGATCCGCCTAAACGCCTGATTGGCAAAAATACCAATGACTGCATGAAGAGCGGTATCCTCTACGGCAGCGCTTCCATGCTGGACGGTATGATCGACCGGATCGAAGAGGAGCTGGGCATGAAGACCACTAAGATCGCCACCGGCGGCCTGGCCGGCACGATCGTGTCTTTGTGCAGACATGATATTATCCTGGATGACTCGCTTCTTTTACGGGGACTCCGTTACATTTATGAAAGGAACAGCTGAGGGACAGGACATGCTGAAAGGAAAAACGATTCTTATCGGTGTTACAGGCAGTATCGCCGCTTACAAGGCAGCCGATCTGGCAAGCCGGCTGATTAAGCAGCATGCCAGGGTGCATGTAATTATGACCCGGAATGCCTGCCAGTTCATTTCACCCATTACTTTTGAGACGCTGACCGGGCAGAAATGTATCACGGATACTTTTGACCGGAACCATCCTTTTGAAGTGGAGCATATTTCGCTGGCCAAACAGGCGGATCTGGCCATTGTAGCCCCTGCCACTGCCAATATCATTGCCAAGATGGCCTATGGACTGGCCGACGATATGCTTTCGACCACCCTGCTGGCCTGCACCTGCCCGGTCCTTGTTTCTCCGGCCATGAATACAAGAATGTATGATCATCCGGCCACCCAGTCCAATCTGGAAGTGCTGCGGGAGCGCGGCGTCAGGATCATCGAACCTTCCAGCGGGCGCCTGGCCTGCGGCGATGAAGGCAAGGGCAAGCTTCCGGACCCGGCCGATCTGGTCGACAGGATCCTGCTGGAGATTGCCTGCAAAAAGGATCTGGCCGGGAAGAAGATCCTGGTGACAGCGGGACCCACCTGCGAAGCCATTGACCCGGTCCGCTTTATCACCAATCATTCCAGCGGAAAGATGGGATATGCCATCGCCAGGGCGGCTGCCCTGCGCGGCGCGGAAGTGACCCTGGTATCCGGCCCGGTCGGCCTTGAGGCCCCTGCCGGCGTAAAACGGGTGCCCATCACAAGTGCCCATGATTTGTTCGAGGCGGTCACGGCAGTATCCGGGCAGCAGGATATCATTATCAAGGCTGCTGCGGTCGCGGATTACAGGCCTGCGTCTGTCAGTGATGAAAAGATTAAAAAGGCAGACAATGATCTGAGCATTGCCCTGGAGCGGACAGAAGATACCCTGCAGTATCTGGGAAGTCACAAACCGGAAGGCCAGATCCTGTGCGGGTTCGCTATGGAGACCTCTGATTTGGAGAACAGGGCGAGAGCCAAGCTTCATAAAAAGAACCTGAATATGATCGTTGCCAACAACGTCAAGGTGGCAGGTGCCGGTTTCGGCACAGATACCAACGTGGTGACCTTCATTACCGCGGACAAAACAGAACGGATGGAGATCATGAGTAAAGGCCAGGTGGCCATGCAGCTGCTGGACCGGCTGGCTGCCATGTGAACCGGGGAGTCAGACTTGCCGGTTCACCCTGCGCTTCCGAAATGAACCGGGAAGTCAGACTTGCTGGTTCACTTTGCGCTTTTGCTGTTGAAACGGAAACTGTTGGAAATGACAGGAACCGCAGGCAGATAATAAGAAATGGAAAGAGAAGACGTATCAGTGCGGATACATCTTCTCTTTTTTTTGTATTTGTTTGTTCAGAAACAATACTCTATATTTCCATTTTCTTCTGTGTCAGGCCTGTCACAGGCAGGGACTCGGAGAGGAATTTTATACCAGCGGTAAAATGACAAAAGGGAAGAGGAGAAGTATTTTATACACATAGGGCTGGAACGAATCAGTCCGAGTAATGGAAATAAGCAGGAATTCTGAACGTGACGCGGCCCTGACAGCGGCAGGAAAAAGGTCTTTCCGCTGACATCAGGGCGGCCGGAAGGGAGGTACGAGATGTTCAAGAGTCCAACTTACGGGATGCTGCACATCGAGCAGATTCCCGACAAGATCCTGACATTTTACATGGATCATGAAAAATATGACGCCCCGGTCCACATTATCGTGGGCACGGACTCTCAGAATTTTGACGACACTAAGATCGTGTCTGTCGTTGCTGTGATCTGCGAGGGCCACGGAGGTATTTTCTTCTATGAAATCAGCCGCCGCGCCCTGATCCGGGATGTCAGGACTAAACTCCGTGTAGAGACAAATGACAGTCTGCAGGTCGCCGAGACACTTGTTGAGACAATGGAGAACGACAAGAAATACGAAGAGATGTACCTGAACTGCCCGATCGCCATCCATGTGGACGCGGGCAACAGCAGAAACGGCAAGACCAGGGAGCTGATTCCCGAGCTGGTCGGCTGGATCAAAGCCTGCGGCTATGACTGCAGCGTCAAACCCGACAGCTTTGTTGCCTCCACGATCGCGGACAGGCTCTCCAAATAACAAAGGACCCGCCGGGAATGCGTCCGCAAAATTATTTCTATATGTTTTCCCATATTTGTGTCAGGAAGCCTCGTCATACTCCGGTACGGCGGGGCTTTAGCCTGACCCTGGTAAATCAATTAATCAATTTGACTGGCAGCAAATGAGTGAAACGGGGAGACTGACTCTCTGGTTCAACTGAACCGAAGGGGCAGCTCTCCGGTTCACTCTATGAGGTTTCATTCTGGGGCTTGAAAAATCATAAAAATGTGCTAATATACTAATTGTTCGATACGGTCTGATAGCTCAGCTGGGAGAGCACCTGGGTCACAACCAGGATGTCGTGGGTTCGAGCCCCGCTCAGACCACTTGTAAAAAGCTTTCGCGTTACGCGGAGGCTTTTTTTAGAAAATTATCATAACGGTAAGACCATTCATTGCGGCAGTCAATACTGCCGTTTTTTTTAGTTCCAATTCTGCTTTTCTGTTGGAAGCTGCGGGAAGGGAATCACAGCCGGAGCGGGCGTGACATGTTCCCCGATCATTTTTTCCATCCAGACCATGTCGTACCAGCGGGAGAATTTGCAGGCGCAGTCATGGAACCGTCCTGCCAGCCGGTAGCCGTTCTTTTCATGGAAACGGACACTTTCACAGGTGAGGTAAGGATCCCCGATTTCTTTGGGATAGGCGATACAGGCGTTTACATTAAGGATGTTCTGCCGCTGCAGCAGGGCTTCCAGATGCGCCAGCAGCAGAGTCCCGATCCCTTTCTGCCGGGCCTCTTTGGCAACATAAATGGAAGTCTCCACACTCCAGTTATATGCGGCCCTGGTCTTGAAAGGGCCCGCATAGGCATAGCCCAGAATGTTCCCGTCCTCCTCCGCGACAATGTAGGGATACATCCGCAGGGTCTGTTCCATCCGCAGCCGGAATTCCTCCGGCGTCGGTACATCATATTCAAATGTGATCGCCGTATGCAGGATATAGTAGCTGTATATTTCCAGGATGGCGGGAAGGTCCTGTATGGAAGCGGTTCGTATTTTAATATCTCTCATATCTTTGATTCTCTTTATCTCTCTTTGCGTCTTTCTTTGTGTGCCGGCCCGGGAGCTCCGGTCCGCGAGCTCTGAGGTCATTTGCCTGCCGGCTTGTCAGCTCTGGGCACGCGAGCTCTTGGGCTCGCGAGCTCTGAGGTCGTTTGCCAACCGGCCTGCCAGCTCTAATCCTGTGATTTTTGGAATCCTGTGATTTTCAGTATATCTTGTTTTGTGCCGGCCTGCCAGCTCTGAGGTCGTTTGCCGCCAGCCGGCCTGCCAGTGGGCCCGTGAGCTCAGAGGTCGTTTGCCTGAGGTCGTTTGCCACCAGCCGGCCTGCCAGTGGGCCCGTGAGCTCAGAGGTCGTTTGCCACCAGCCGGCCTGCCAGTGGGCCCGTGAGCTCTGAGGTCGTTTGCCACCAGCTGGCCTGCCAGTTGACCCGCGAGCTCAGAGGTCGTTTGCCACCAGCCGGCCTGCCAGTTGACCCGCGAGCTCTGAGATCGTTTGCCCGGTCCGCGAGCTCTGAGGTCGTGAACGACCAGAACAACCATAAAACCGGCTGCGGCATATGACATTTGTAATGAATTTATGTTGTTATTTGTGACGAATAGACGATTATTTGTCTTTTTTTCGATTTCAGTTTGTAAGAACGGGCATTTAAAGATATACTAAAATAAGACAAACGAAATAGCGCAGAATCTGCATCAAATTAATAGTAATAATTATTATTAATTTGATGTGTTTTTGCGGGTAATTTTAAAGGAGTGTTATATGGCTAAATTGAATGCGGAAGCGCTTGGCAAGATCGACCTGATCGTGTCCAAGCACAAAAATCAGGCAGGTCCCTGCATCGAAATGCTTCATGAGGTCCAGGATTCCCTGGGGTATATCCCTTTTGAAGCCATGGAGAAGATTGCGGTGGCCACCGGCACCAGCGTAGCCGAAGTCTACGGAGTTGTCATGTTCTATTCGCAGTTTACGACAGAGCCTAAGGGAAAGCATGTCATCAACGTCTGCCTTGGTACTGCCTGCTATGTAAAAGGCGCGCAGCAGCTGGTTGACCGTGTTGAGAAGCTGACCGGAGCGGCTGTCAACAAGACTTCCCCTGACGGGCTGTTCTCTCTGGACGCGACCAGATGTCTGGGCGCGTGCGGTCTTGCGCCTGTCTGCATTATTGACGGCAAGGTCTACGGCAATGCCCTGATGGGAAGTACTTTCACCGATGAGATCCGCAAGATCATCAAACAGGAAAGAGGAGCGGAGGTGAAAGCATGAGAAATAAGATCACAAACCTTGAGCAGCTCAACGATATCAAAGAAGCCGAACAGAAATATATGCACCTGAGACTGCAGGGCAATATTGAACTGACTGATGACGACCAGTATATGAATATCTTATGCTGTGCCGGTACCGGCTGTACCGCGGGTGAATCCGCCAGACTGATCGAGCGTCTGAACAAGCTGCTCGAAGAGCATGAGCTGGAGGATAAGGTCCGTGTCATCAAGACCGGCTGCTTCGGTTTCTGCCAGAAGGGACCGATCGTCGCTATTTTCCCGGACCGTGTTTTCTATACGCATGTGAAGCCTGAGGACGCGGAGCGGATCATCAATGAGCACGTGATCGGCGGCAATATCATCCGTGACATGCAGATGTATGACATCGATAAGAATACCGGTGCCAAGATCTATGACATTGAAAAGATCGGCTTCTATGAAAAACAGCACAGGATCGCCCTTCGTAACTGCGGTAAGATCAACCCGGAGAACGTTCATGAGTATATCGGTGTCAGCGGCTATCAGGCTCTGTATAAGGTCCTGAAGACCATGACCCCTCAGGATGTTATTGATGAGATCAAGGCTTCCGGTCTGCGCGGACGCGGCGGCGCGGGATTCCCCACCGGTGTCAAGTGGCAGTTCGAGAAGAACCAGCCCGGTCACGAAAAGTATGTCATCTGCAATGCGGACGAAGGTGACCCCGGCGCGTTCATGGACCGTTCCATTCTGGAAGGTGACCCTCATGCCATCCTGGAAGGTATGACCATCATGGCTTACGCGGTCGGCGCTCACCACGGCTATATCTATATCCGTGCGGAGTATCCCATCGCGGTTTCCAGACTGCGGATCGCCATCGCGGAAGCGGAAGAGCTTGGCTTCCTGGGCAGGAATATCTTCAATTCCGGCTTTGACTTTGACCTCGAGATCCGTCTCGGCGCGGGCGCTTTCGTCTGCGGTGAAGAAACAGCCCTGATCGCTTCGATCGAAGGACGCCGCGGCATGCCGACTCCCAAGCCTCCGTTCCCGGCCGTTTCCGGTGTATGGGGCAAGCCCACATCCATCAACAACGTTGAGACCATTGCCAACGTTGCCATGATCATGCGCAAAGGCGCGGAATGGTATTCCTCCATCGGCACAGACAAGTCCAAGGGTACCAAGGTCTTCGCGCTGGGCGGAAAGATCAACAACACAGGTCTGGTCGAAATTCCCATGGGTACGACCCTGCGTGAGATCATTTATGATATCGGCGGCGGCTGCCCTGAAGGCAAGAAGTTCAAGGCGGTCCAGACCGGCGGACCTTCCGGCGGCTGTCTGACTGAGAACGAACTGGATACACCCATTACCTACGAGAACCTGGTCGCGGCCGGCTCCATGATGGGTTCCGGCGGCATGATCGTTCTGGATGAAGACAACTGTATGGTAGACGTTGCAAGATTCTACATGGAATTCATCTGCGATGAGTCCTGCGGTAAATGTACGCCCTGCCGTGTCGGCACCAAGCGTCTCCTGGAAATGCTGACCAAGATCACCAACGGTGACGGTACCATGGAAATGCTGGATGAGATGGAAGAACTCTGTCAGGAGATCAAGGATACCGCCCTTTGCGGCCTGGGCCAGACAGCTCCCAACCCCATCCTGTCCACACTGCGTTATTTCAGGGATGAGTATGAAGCGCATATTCTGGAGAAACGCTGCCCCGCTCATGTATGTAAGAACCTGCTGAGCTATTCCATCGATCCCACCAAGTGCCGCGCCTGCTCGATCTGCGCCCGCAACTGTCCCGCGGAAGCGATCACCGGCAAGCCGGGTAAGGAAGTCTACAAGATCGATCCCGCCAAGTGCATCAAGTGCGGACTTTGTCTCACCAACTGCCGCTTTGGCGCTGTGGAACGTCATTAAACAGGAGGGTATACTATGGGCGAAGTTCATATTAAGATCAATAATCATTTCGTTACGGCCGAAGAGGGCGATACCATCCTGGAAGCCGCTAACAAATCGGGAATTCAGATTCCCACACTGTGCTATTTAAAGAACGTGATCAGATCCGGCGCCTGCCGTGTCTGTCTGGTCGAGGTCAAAGGGGCCAGGGCCCTGCTGTCCGCCTGCACCACGCCTGTTTCTGAAGGCATGGAAGTCTGGACCAACTCTGAGAGAGCGATCCGCGGACGTAAGACCACAGTCGAGCTGATCATGTCCAACCATAATAAAAACTGCCTCTCCTGCAAGCGTAATACCAACTGCGAGCTGCAGAGGCTCTGTGCCGAGCTGGGCATCCGTCAGAACCGTTTCGAGGGCGAGCATACACCGCCTACCTTCGAAGACGCCAGCTGGGGCATTGTCAGAGATACTTCCAAGTGCGTCCTCTGCGAGCGCTGCATCGGTACCTGTGAAAAAGTACAGGGCATCGGTATCCTGGGCCTGCAGAACCGCGGCTTCAAGACCATCTGCGGACCTGTCTACAACGGCAGCTTCAATGATGTCAACTGCATGCAGTGCGGCCAGTGTGTCATTGCCTGCCCTGTCGGCGCTCTGACAGAGAAGGAAGAGATCCACGAAGTTATCGAAGCCATCAACGATCCCGATAAGGTCGTCATCTGCCAGACCGCTCCCGCGGTCCGCGCTTCCCTGGGTGAGGAATTCGGCCTGCCCATCGGCAGCCTTGTTACCGGCAAGATGGTCGCTGCTCTCAAGCGCTGCGGATTTGACAGAGTCTATGACACCAACTTCGGCGCCGACCTGACCATCATGGAGGAAGGTTCCGAGCTGCTCAGAAGGATCAGCAACGGCGGCGTCCTGCCCATGTTCACATCCTGCTCACCGGGCTGGGTCCGTTATATCGAGTATGAATATCCGGAACTCCTGCCTCATCTGTCCAGCGCAAAATCGCCCCACATGATGTTCGGCGCGATCTGCAAGACCTACTGGGCCCAGAAGCACAACGTAGATCCTTCCAAGATCTTTGTTGTATCCATCATGCCCTGTATCGCCAAGAAGTCCGAGGCCAGAAAGCCCGAGCTCCTTACCGGCGAGTATCAGGATGTTGACGCGGTCCTGACCACCAGAGAAGCCGGCCGTCTGATCAAGATGTACGGCATGGACGATCTGGACGCTCTGGAAGATGAAGAATTCGATCAGGATCTGCTGGGCGAATACACCGGCGCGGGCGTTATCTTCGGCGCGACCGGCGGCGTTATGGAGGCTGCCCTCCGTACCGTCAAGCAGAAGCTTGAGAACAAGACACTGGAGCGAGTAGACTTTATGGAATGCCGCGGCATGGCAGGCGTCAAGGAGGCTCAGATTGACCTGAACGGCCAGAAGATCTGGATCGCCATTACTTCTTCCATGACCAGCGCCAAGCCTCTGCTGGAGGATGTGCGCGCGGGCATCTCCAAGTATACGTTCATCGAGGTCATGGGATGTCCCGGCGGCTGCATCAACGGCGGCGGTCAGTCCATCGTATCGGCCAGAAAGAAACACGGCAGGATCGGCTACACCTATAAGGACCGCAGGATGAAAGCCCTCTATGATGAGGACCGCTTCAAACAGAAACGTGTCTCCATGGACAACACCCAGGTTCAGCAGCTCTATGATGATTTCCTGGGAGAGCCCGGAAGTGAGATCGCGGAGAAGCTCCTGCATACGACCTATACTCCCAAGGAGAGGTTCACCATCGTCCGTAAGTAAGATATATCTGTAAGATATCTTTCCGCGGGCTTTGCGGGAATCCTGTACAAGACAGTACAAATGAATAAAAGGCTGCCGCTGTCCGGCATGCTGCTTTTCTGCGGCATACCGATTCAGCGGCGGCCTTCGCAAAAAATTACAGCGGACGAAAGTCCGCTGTGTTTTTTTGGCAGCGGCCATATACTGACCACTGCTTTTTTTGTAAATTTTCAATAGTTATTATGAAGGCCGGAGCAGGGAATTGTCAGCTGTCATTCTCAGCCGAAC
This sequence comes from uncultured Lachnospiraceae bacterium, assembly GCA_900320325.1. Taxonomy (GTDB): domain Bacteria; phylum Bacillota; class Clostridia; order Lachnospirales; family Lachnospiraceae; genus CAG-791. The sequence goes on along the minus strand of ONRU01000025.1, from coordinate 760 downwards.
AGCACTTTCAGATAATCCTTCATATATTCCGGCAGATCCGGGGGCCTGCGGGCGGAAATGATGTTGCCGTCAACAACGCTGGCCTGATCGACCCAGGTGGCGCCGGCGTTTGTCATATCATCCTTGATGCCGGGCGTGCTGGTGACCGTTTTGCCCCGCAGGATATCCGCTGAGATCAGGACCCAGCCCGCGTGGCAGATTTCGCCGATGGGCTTGCCGGCTTCATTCATTTCACGGACGATCTGCAGGACCTTGGGGAACCTGCGCAGCTTATCGGGCGCCCAGCCGCCGGGGACCAGAAGTCCGTCATAATCCGCGGCCTCTACCTGATCGAAGGAATAATCGGAGGCGAAAGGGACCCCGTATTTACCGTGATAGGTGTGCCCTGCCTCTTCACCGACCAGATCGACCTGGCATCCCGCTTCACGCAGGCGCAGGACCGGATAGGACAGCTCAAGATCTTCAAAGTCTTCGCCGATCAGGGCAAGAATCTTTTTACTCATTTGTAACCCTCCTTTACAAAACAGATGAATCTGTTCTTTCTGTCTTTCACATTATACTAAAAGACAGCTTTTAATAGCAAGCGAGCTCAGAGCTCGTGATCATGGGTGAGCTCGGGTCAGTGAGCTCAGAGCTTGTGATCATGGGTCAGTGAGCTCAGAGCTCGTGATCATGGCAGGCCAATGAGCTCAGAGCTAATGGATCAGGTGGTCAGTGAGCTCAGAGCTGGCAAGCGGGAGAGCACAGTAGCAAGTGAGCT
>ONRU01000122.1 GCA_900320325.1 uncultured Lachnospiraceae bacterium | reverse complement strand
TTCTGCATGTTGACTGTCCGGCGGCGTCTCTTGCTCTCTTCGGAGGCGCTGTAGATGAAATCCTTGATCTCCCGGGCGTTGCGGATGTTCTTGAGAACGATCTTCTTGTCCGTGACATCCGAGGTATAGCATTCTACAGTGCCCAGACCGAACATCTTCTGGAACAGGGACTGTTTCAGCTTGACGTCCGTGATCCTGTACATATAGCAGTCGTCCTCATTGGAATCTAACAGACCCGCGCGGATCTGGATATCATTATCATAGATATAGAACTCCGTAAAGGTAAAGGGAAGGCCGAACAATGTCCATCTCTTCCTTTCCTTATAGGCCAGATTGCCCTTGGAATCCCCGATCTCGCTTTTGCTTCTGTCCACTTTCTCTTTGCTCATTACTACCTCATTTCCCGCGCGGAACGCGCGCTTTGGAATCATCTCTGTAAAGGGCTCCGCCTTCAAGGCATATTATAGCATATCCGGCCTGATTACTCATTCGCGAACTGTTAATCGCCATTCTGGCCGCCGGATCATTATTCCGGTCCAACCTCCTGCTGCACCGTCCTTTACAGGACTGCGGGAGCAGGACAGATCCGGCTGCCTTAAATATAATCCAGGACCTGCTGCAGACCGGAGATCCCGATCAGCCGCATGCCCTCCGGCGCTTTCAGCCTGGCCAGGCTGCCGGCCGGCAGCAGGCAGGTCGTAAAGCCCAGCTTGCGTGCCTCCTGCACCCTGGCTTCCGCCATGGTCACGGACCGTACCTCCCCGGACAGGCCCACTTCGCCGAAGGCCACCATGTCATCGGGCAGGGGGGTATTGCGGAAGCTGGACAGGATGGCCATGACAATGCCCAGGTCCAGGGCCGGCTCTGTCTGACGGACGCCGCCGGCCAGATTGATATAGGCGTCATAGTCGGACATGGGGATGCCCAGCCGCTTTTCCAGGACCGCCATCAGCAGATTGACCCGGTTGTAATCGGTGCCGGTGGCCTGCCGTTTGGGATAACCGTAATTGGTCTGGAATACCAGGGCCTGTACTTCGGTCAGCAGAGGCCTGGTCCCCTCCATGGAGCAGGTCACGATGCTGCCGCTGGCCCCCACGGGCCGGCCGCTCAGCATATATTCCGAAGGGTTCAGGACTTCCTGCAGGCCCGCGCTTCCCATTTCGAAAATGCCGATCTCATTGGTGGAACCGAAACGGTTCTTGACGCCCCGCAGGATCCGGTAGGAGGCATAACGGTCGCCCTCGAAATAGAGGACCGTATCCACCATATGCTCCAGGACCCTGGGTCCCGCCACGGTACCCTCCTTGGTCACGTGGCCGACAATAAAGAAAGTGATCCCGGTCTCCTTGGCCAGGCGCAGCAGGACAGCTGTGGTCTCCCGGACCTGGGAAACACTGCCCGGCGCCGACTGGACGCCGGAATTATACATGGTCTGGATGGAGTCAATGATCACCAGATCCGGCTTTTCCCGGAGCAGGATCTGTGTGATGGTATCCAGTTCGGTCTCGCACAGGAAACGGGCATTGTCCCCGAAGGAGCCGACCCGGTCGGCCCGCAGTTTGATCTGATGCAGGGATTCCTCACCGGAGATATAGAGGACCCTGTGCCCGGCGGCCGCTATATTGGCCGTCGCCTGCAGCAGCAGGGTGGATTTGCCGATGCCGGGGTCGCCGCCGACCAGGATCAGGGAGCCTTTGACGATTCCCCCGCCCAGGACCCGGTCCAGTTCCCCGAACCCGGTGGGGAAACGGACTTCCCCGCCTTCCTTCACTGCGGAGAGGCTGACAGGCATCCGTTCCTGACCGATCCTGGGCGCCCGGCCTGCCGGACCGCCGGTCCCGGTCATTTTGACCGGTTCCTCCACCATGGTGTTCCAGGCCCTGCAGGCAGGACACTGGCCGGTCCATTTGGCGGATTCATACCCGCATTCCTGGCAGAAGAAGGCAGTCTTTTTCTTACTCGAGGCCATCGGACGCCTCCTCCCCGGCCGCTTCCGCCATGGCCGGGACGGTCTTTCTATCCTTTACAGTAAAGACCACTTCGCCGCCCCGCATGCCTGCCGAGACCGTATCGCCCGCCATGATCTCACCCGAAAGGAGTTTTTCCGCCATGGGATCTTCGATCACAGTCTGTACAGCCCGCTTCAGGGGCCGGGCGCCCATCTTCTCATTGGCGTAATGTTCCGCGATATGGCGGCGCAGGGAAGGGGTGATCCGCAGGGTAATGTCCATGTTGCGGGCCGCCCGCTTCTGCAGATCGGAGGCCAGCAGGGCCGTGATCTGCTGCATCTCCTCGGGGGTCAGGGCATGGAAGACCTGGATCTCGTCGATCCTGTTGACGAATTCAGGCCGGAAGATCTTGCCGACCTCCTCCATGACGCCTGTCTTCATCTTCTCATAGCTGGTCTCCCGGCTGGCCCTGGCGCCGAAGCCCAGGGTCTTGGGCTCGATGATCTTCTGGGCGCCCACATTGGAAGTCATGATGATAATGGTATTCTTAAAGTTCACCTTGTGGCCCTGGGAATCCGTAATATGGCCTTCATCCAGGATCTGCAGGAGGACATTGAATACATCGTGGTGGGCTTTCTCGATCTCGTCAAAAAGGACAACGGAATAGGGATGCTTTCTGACCTTCTCGGACAGCTGGCCGCCCTCTTCATAGCCCACATAGCCGGGCGCGGAGCCGATGATCTTGGACACCGCGTACTGCTCCATGTATTCAGACATATCTACACGGATCATATCCTGGTCGGATCCGAACATGACCTGGGCCAGGGCCTTGGCCAGTTCCGTCTTGCCCACGCCGGTGGGGCCCAGGAAAAGGAAGGAGCCGATGGGCCTCTGGGGATCCTGCAGGCCGGCCCGGCCCCGGCGGATGGCTCTTGCCACAGCACGGACCGCGTCCTCCTGACCGATGACCCTCTTATGGAGCTCGCTCTCCAGCTGCATCAGGCGGTCGCTCTCTTTCCGGGTCAGTCTGCTGACAGGGACTCTGGACCATACGGATATGACCGAGGCCACATCCTCAGCGGTCACTTTGGGCGGTCCGGCGGCTTTCCTGCCAGCCCGTCTCCTTCTGGATTCCAGCTTTCTGCGCAGGGCTTCCTGTTCCGCCCTGGCCTGACGGGCCGCGTCCATATCGCCGGCCATAAAGGCAGCGGCAATCCTGTCATCCGCCTGCCGGATCTCTTTCTCCAGTTCCGCCGCCGGATCCGCGCCGCTCCCCAGTCCGCGCAGGCGCACGGCGGCGCAGGCCTCATCGATCACATCGATGGCCTTGTCCGGCAGGTTGCGGTCATTGATATAACGCTCAGAAAGGCTGACCGCGGACGCGATCGCCTCCTCCGTTATGGAAACTTTATGATAGTCCTCATAACAGTGGGCGATCCCCCGCAGGATCTCCATGGCTTCCTCCGCGTCGGGTTCTTCGACCGTTACAGGCTGGAAACGTCTTTCCAGCGCCGCGTCTTTTTCCACATATTTTCTGTATTCATTGCGGGTAGTCGCGCCGATCATCTGCAGTTCGCCCCTGGCCAGGGACGGTTTGAGGATGTTGGAGGCGTCTATGGCGCCCTCCGCGCCGCCCGCGCCGATCAGGGTATGCATCTCATCCACAAAGAGAATGACATTCCCGTCCGCGATGACTTCGGCAATAATGGACTTGATCCGCTGCTCAAATTCTCCCCTGTATTTGGACCCGGCCACGATCCCGGACAGATCCAGGGTCAGCAGCCGTTTGCCCCGGACCGTTTCCGGGACGCTCCCTTCCACGATCCGCCGGGCCAGGCCTTCCACAATGGCGGATTTACCGACACCGGGCTCGCCCACCAGGCAGGGATTGTTCTTGGTCCGCCTGCTGAGGATCTGAATCATACGATAGATCTCGCTCTCCCGGCCGATGACCGGGTCCAGCTGATTGCGGGCCGCCAGGTCCGTCAGATCCCGGCTGTACTGGGCCAGCATGGATTCGCCGGACTGGTCCGGGCCGCCCGCCTGCAGGTCCTCCTTGTGGTCCGCGGGATTCTCGCCGATGGCGGACAGGACTTCATAATAGATCTTGGCGGGATTGACGCCCAGGGCCTCAATAAGCTTGACCGCCACATTCTCCTTTTCCAGGATAATGGCCATGAGGATGTGCTCCGTACCGACCGCCTCGGACCTGAAGCGGTCCGCCTGGCCTCTTGCCATGCGCAGGATCTTCTGGCAGCGGGGCGAAAAACCGTCCTGGTCCTGCAGGGCCAGGTTGCCGTTAATGGCAAACTGTCGAT
>ONRU01000026.1 GCA_900320325.1 uncultured Lachnospiraceae bacterium | reverse complement strand
GCGCTGGTCTCCCAGGAGCTGGCGGAAGTCCGGAAACGCGCTGGCCAGGGAGGTATCGGTCACCCGGCCCCACTGATAGCCGGCCGGGAGCCTGGGCAGGCCCAGGGAAACCTTCTCCCAGTAGGTATTGACGGCCACATAAAGAAGCTCCAGACGGTCCGAAGGCCGGGCATAGTTCTCGCAGAACATGATGCCCAGGGAATGGGAGTAGCCGCCAAGATCCGGTTTCCAGGCTTCTGTCCCATGGAAGGAAATATCCGGGAAGCCCAGTCCCTTATAATCCTGGAAGCGGAAAGGCGTCCGCATGCGGAAGACCGGATGCTCCCTGCGGAAGCGGGAGATCGCTCTGGCAAAGGCCAGAATGGCCTGCGCGTCTTCGTCGGTGTTCCAGGTGACCCAGCCCATGGGATTGTCCTGGCACCAGGGATTGTTGTTGCCGTCCCTGGAGTTGAGGACCTCATCGCCTTCACACAGAAGGGGCGTGCCCTGGGACAGGAAGAGCAGGGTCAGGAAATTGCGGATCTGCTGCAGCCGCAGCATGCGGACATCCCGCCGGGTCGTGCGGCCTTCATAGCCGCAGTTCCAGCTGAAGTTTTCCGCGGCTCCGTCACGGCCGCCCTCTCCGTTGTCGTCGTTGTGCTTTTCGTTATAAGTGACCAGGTCGGCCAGGGTAAAACCTTCATAACCGGTCACATAGCGGATCTGCCCGTGGGCAGGTTCCACATGCAGGAAAGCGTTCATGAAATCCCGCATGACGTGATCATCGCTCTTGACAAAGCGGCGGAGCAGATTCCGGTAATCGTCATTATATTCGGCCAGTCCCGCAGTATCGGGACCGCCGGTCCCGTCTTCATCCGCGTCGGTACGGCTGATCTCATAATAGGGGAAGCCGTGATAAAGGATGGCTGTACCGGCCAGGACCGGATCGGCGGCAAAGGCCGCGATGGAGGGAACGTGTCCCTTGAGCCGGAGCCCGTCCACATGATAGCGGGTCACATAGAAGCGGGCCGCCTGCAGCTGGGCCTGGGCGGAAACGGTTTCCGTGAAGCAGAGCTGGAGGATCACGCCGATCCCCGCCCGGTGCAGGGCATCGACCATCTCCGCGAATTCCCCGGAAGGACTGCCGGAAGCGGCCAGCTCCCGGCGGGGGGCCAGATAACGTCCCCTGCCGTAGCCCCAGTAATTGGAATCCGCGCTGTCGGGATCCCTGCGCAGGGGCATGCCGAACGCATCCACCGGATAGGCGGCCGCGGCTTCCGCGATGGTCCGTCCGGGCCTGGATCTGCGGTCGGAAGGATGCCGCTCCCGCATGGCCGAAACGGCCGAAGCCCGGGATTCCGGCGGATACAGCTCATAGACAGGGAGCATTTCCACGTCGGTCACGCCCAGAGACTGCAGATAGGGGATCTTATCAGCCAGGCCGCGGAAGGTACCGGGATACGCCGTACCGGAGCCGCTGCCGGCTGTAAAGCCTTTTACATGGAGGCAGTAAATAAGACGGTCCGCCCAGGGCAGGGCTCCCTCCGGCCTGTTCAGTTCGGCGATCTCTGCCTCTTCCGGTATAAATCTGCAGACCGTGACCGGTCCTTCCGCCGTTTCCAGGAGGGCCAGCTCCCGGGCGCGGGGATCGATCATGGTCCGCCCGTCCCTGTAATAGAGATAGGCCCACTCCGCGGGATCCAGAGGGGATATTTTCGCGGAATAGAGACTGCCGCGGCGGAAGTCATCCGTAAAGGGAAGGACTGTTTTTTTTCCGTCGGAAAGATGATACAGGATCAGGCCGCAGTCCGTACAGCCGGGAAATGCCGCGCTGCAGACAGCGTAATCCTTACCTGTTGTCAGATCCGGCTGTATGCCCCGGACCGGTGTCAATTTCAATTCAGTTCCGCTCATAGTCCTCCCCTCTGCCTGTCAGACCGGTTCTCTGCCTGTTTTTATGTACAGAATAACGGCACCCGCCATGAGGAAATGCCGTTATTCAAATTCCTGTTTATGATATATGCCGGGAACAGCGGTTCCGTTCCCGGTCCCTTCACTGCCGGCTGATGCGCCGCAGGGCCTCGCCGGCTTTGCGATATCCGTGATGGAAGGACCTTTCGTACCAGTTGGCCGCTTCCTTGAGATTCCGTTCCACGCCCCAGCCGTACTCATAACAGAGGCCCATATCATATTCGCCCAGTTTGTGATTATGGCTGGCCGCCCGCCGGAACCAGACCAGGGCGTCCGCGTCGGACCGGGCCATCACATAGCCCTTATGGAAGAACCAGCCGATCCTTTCATCGGCGCCCGCGGATCCCCGTTCCGAAGCCCGCAGGAACTGATCAATGGCCTTCTTCAGGTCTCTCTCCACGCCCTGCCCGTTCTGGTACAGAATACCCAGGAAATAATAGGCGTCCGCGCAGTCCCGTTCGGCCGCTTTTTCATACCAGTGCTTTTCCCGCTGATAGTGGCCCGCGGAATGGCACAGATGCCCGATCTGCAGTTCTGTCTCCGCGGAGCCGGTCCGGTCCGCCTGCTCGAAGAACTTGTCCGCAATGTTGGGGTCCACCGGCACGCCCATGCCCTTCAGATAAAGGAATCCCGCGTACATCTGGGCCTGCTGCAGGCCCTGCTCCGCCGCTTTCAGGATCCAGGAGGCGCCCTTTGTCAGATCGGGAGCAGTCCCCCGGCCCCGCTGCAGGCATTTGCCCATATGGAGCTGCGCTTCGGGACTGCCGGCATTGGCCGCCTGGCTGAACAAAATAAAAGCCTGATCATAAAGCCTGCGGTCGTAGCAGCGTTCGGCTTCCAGGACCATCTCCTCCAGCCGCCTGCGCTGATCCGCTTTCGCGTCTTTTTCCTTCTCTTTGCCGCCCGGACTGTCCGTGTTTTTTTCCCTCTCTTTGCCGCCCGGACTGTCAGCGGGCCGGATCCTGCGGGTCCCGGTCTTTGGCTGGGTCTTTGTATTATTCTCATTTACGGCAGCGGAAAGCGCCTTCAGGATCTCCGGCAGGGCTTCCAGGATCCTGCCGCCTGTCTCGATCAGCTGACAGGAAAGCAGCATGAATGTGAAAGTATCCGTCAGGGCCGCCCGGTCCAGATGTATCGGGACCAGGGTCTTTCTGCATTTGACCGCGTAGCCGATCTCATTCTGGACCCAGTAGGATTCCATGGAATGGGCGGACACCAGAACGATAAAAACATCGGAATTACGGATGGCCCAGGGGATCCTCTGGGCATAGTTATCCCCGCCCGGGATCGATTCCGGCGCCATCCAGCACTCAATGGATTTCTTATTCAGTTCATCCCGCAGCAGGGAAGCCATATCATAGTCCCTGGTATTATAACTGATAAATGCCTTCATATTATTCTGCCCTGTCGACTGTTCTATGGGAATATTTTCCCATGATTTTCCTTTTATATAATAAACCAGAAATGGAGTAAAAGACAATACGGACCGGTCAGTTTATGCCGGATTGGGACCGGGGAACGGAGACCGGACGCCCAGGACCTTCAGAAAGCGGGAGGGCCTGCGGGGACTCTGCCGGGTCCCGCTCAGATACCAGAGCTCCAGATGTTTTCTGGCCCGGGTCATGCCCACATAGAGGAGCCTCCGTTCCTCCTCCACCTGCTGCCGGGTCACCGCCCGTCTGCCGGGGATCACATCCTCATTGAGCTCAGGCAGATAGACCCGGTCAAATTCCAGCCCCTTGGCCCCGTGCATGGTCATCAGGCGGACTCCGGTCCCCGCGGACGCGTCTTCCCCCGCCTGCCGGGGCTGCTCCGCCTGCCGGCACTCGTCTTCCAGCAGGCGGATCCAGTTTTCCGGCCCGGGGCAGGCAGCGGCTTTTTCAGTCATTTCCGAAAGGACTGCCGCGGCCCTGCCGTCCGCGCCGGCAGAATATCCCTCCGGAACCCCTTTCCCATAGCCGCCGTCACGGCAAAGACGGTCCATGGAAGCCGCGGGGGCTGCCCTGCCCAGAAAACGCAGCAGGTCCAGCAGCGCCGCGAGGCCTTCCGCCTCCCGGCCTCCATCCCGGGCCATCCGGAGCAGCTGCCGGCTCTCGATCTTGCCGGCGCCGAAACGCTCCCGGTCCAGGCCCCGGTCCGGCCGGTTCATGATCCGCAGGAAGCCGGACCGTTCCACCTGCCCTGCCGCCAGGCCCGCCGCGCACCGGTAATAAGCCAGCAGATCCCGCAGGAGCTCCAGACGCAGATGGTCGACGCTGCCGGTCTGGCAGCGGTAAGGGATCTGCCGCCGTTCCAGGATCCCGGCCAGCAGCGCTTCGCCGGCATGGCTGCGGAAAATGACCGCGGTCCCGTCCAGTTCCTCCCTGGCCAGAGACTGCAGGACGTCTGCCAGCCGGGTGAATTCCTCCCGCTCATCCGCCCAGCCCCGCAGGACCACCGGATCCCCCGCCGGGGAGGCGGCCCGGATCTTCTTGGGGATCCGTTCCCGGTTCTCTCCGATGACCAGGGCCGCCTTCTGTACGATCGGCCTGCCGCAGCGGTAATTGGTCTCCAGAAAGACCCGCCGGCAGCCCGGAAAGTCTCTGACAAAGCCGGTCATGATCCGGGGATCGGACCCGCGGAAGCCGTAAATGGACTGGTCATCGTCCCCGACAGCAAAGAGATTGGCCCGGTCGCCGGCCAGCAGCCGCAGCAGGGCATACTGGTCCCGGTTGATGTCCTGGTATTCGTCCACCAGGAGAAAAGGGAACCGGGCCATCCAGCGGCCGCGGGCGTCCCTGTCCCGCTGCAGCAGCCGGCGGCATTCCGTTATCATATCATCCAGGTCTATACAGGAGGATTCTTTGAGAAAGGCCCCGTAGGAACGCAGGGCCCGGCTGAAAAGACGGGGATCGCCCACGGCCGCGGACGGGGTAAAATCCCTGCCGCCGCAGGATTTGTAACGGGAAATATCAGATAAGAGCTGGTCCGGCAAGGGACGGAGGGCTTTTTCGGGCCACAGATTCCGGGTCAGCATGGCGGCAAAGCGCCTGCGCTCTTCTTCCCCGATGACCGGCCAGGGCCTGCCCGTGGTCTCCCGCAGAATATGATAAAAAACAGAGTGGAATGTTCCGAAGGTAACGGATGTGGTATCAGCGGAGATCCGCCGCAGGAACCTGTCCCGCATCTGGCCGGCGGCGGCCCGGGAAAAGGTCAGGACAAGGATTTTGGAAGGGGGGATATGAAGGGATTCGATCAGAAAAACGATGTGTTCGACCAGGACGAAGGTCTTGCCGCTGCCGGGCCCGGCGATGACCAGGCAGGGGCCGAAGGTATGCGTAATGGCCTCCCGCTGGGAGCGGGAGGCCATCTGTGTCACTGTATGGGGCTCAGGCATTTGCGAGCTTATCGATCCCGGCCCGGATCCTGGCCAGGGATTCCTCTTTGCCCAGGATCTCCATGATCTCGGTGGCGCCGGCGGGGGTCGTCTGCCTGCCGGAAACGGCAGTGCGGATGGGCCACATGACGGTACCGACCTTATAGCCCTTGTCCTTGCCGTAGGCTTTCAGGACCTCAAAAAGGGCGTCGTTGGAGAAATCGTCCTGTGCCGACAGGATGTCCAGCACTTCCTCCAGGATCTTCAGCGCGACCTCGGGATTGGTCTTGCTCTTTTTGTTGGTATACATGGCCGTGTCATATTCCGGGACTTCTTCAAAGAAGCTGACCATATCCGGAATGTCCGGGTAGACTTCGATCCTGGTCCGGACCAGCTCCGCGATATGGCGCAGGTCCAGATCCTTTGTAATGGCCTCGCGCAGATAAGGCAGGGCCTCCTGATAGAATCTGTCCGGATCCATCTTCTTGAGATATTCCCCGTTCATCCACCGCAGCTTGGTGAAGTCGAACACGGCGGGGGAGGTGCCGATCCGCTTATAATCGAATTCCCGGACCAGCTCTTCCAGACTGAAGAACTCCTCGTTGCTGTCGGGGGACCAGCCCAGCAGGGCGATGAAGTTGACCACGGCCTCGGACAGGAAGCCCTGTTCGATCAGATCCTCATAGGAGGAATGGCCGCTCCTCTTGGACAGCTTCTTGTGGTCTTCGTCGGTGATCAGGGGGCAGTGGATATATTTGGGGATCTCCCAGCCGAAGGCCTCATAGAGGCGGTTGTACTTGGGCGTGGAGGAAATATATTCATTGCCGCGCACCACATGGGTAATGCCCATCAGGTGGTCGTCAACGACATTGGCAAAGTTATAGGTGGGATAGCCGTCGGATTTGATCAGGATCATGTCATCCAGCTCGGCGTTGTCCACGCTGATATCGCCGTACAGCTCATCGTGGAAGGAGGTACTGCCTTCGGAAGGGGTATTCTGGCGGACCACATGGGGCAGGCCCGCGGCCAGCTTCTCTTCCACTTCCTCTTTGGACAGATGCAGGCAGTGCTTGTCATAGACGTTGATCTCCTTGCCGCCCACCGTCTGTGTCAGGGTGGCCAGGCGCTCAGGCGTGCAGAAGCAGTAATAGGCTTCGCCGCGGTCGATCAGCTCTTTGGCGTATTTGTCATAAATGCCCGCTTTGACGCGCTCGCTCTGGACATAGGGGCCCACGCCGCCGTCCTTTTCGGGGCTTTCATCCGGGATCAGGCCTGTATCGGCCAGGGTACGGTTGATGATATCGACGGCACCCTCCATCTCACGGACCTGGTCCGTATCCTCGATGCGGAGGATATAGTCGCCGCCCTCATGTTTGGCGATCAGATAGGCGTACAGGGCTGTACGAAGGTTGCCGACATGCATGCGCCCTGTGGGACTGGGGGCATATCTGGTTCTGATTTTCATATACTTTACTCCATTCCTCTGTCCGGTCTCCCGGCCAGTCATTCTTACCGTGGCTCATTATAGCACCGGACGCGGGGAAATTCCACCGCCGCGCATGGTATCCGGTCTTCCCGGCGGATTAACAGCAGATTGCCTCAGGATTCCAGGCGGATTACCTTCGGACTCCCGTCAGCAATGCCTCAGGCTTTCCCGGTGCTGCCAAAGCCGCCCCGGTCGGGACCGCCCAGGCTGTCCGTTTCCTCAAAAACGACGGAAGGCTGCTGCTTCATGATCCGGAACTGGCAGATCCGGTCGTTGACATGGATCACAGTATCCCGCATGGCCAGGGCCGCCATCTTCCACTCGTCATTGTCTCCGCTGTAGGAGTTGTCGATCACGCCCTGGTGGTTGGTCTGGATGATCCCGAAATTCTTAAAGGTAGAGCTGCGGGGCACGATATGGGCTTCGTAGCCCTCGGGCAGTTTCATGGCCACGCCCAGCGGGATCAGATAAAAATCCCCCTTCTTCATGACCACATCCTCGGCCGCCCGCAGGTCGATCCAGTCGGACTTGCCGTCAATGGCCCGGAGCTTTTCAATTTTGTCGCTGAGATAGCGGATCCGGATGGTCTCTGACATATGTTCTGTTCCCTTATCTCTTTTACTGCCTTACTGTCTTTTGTTCCCGTATATCTTTTGTTTCTTCTGTTCGGCGGACTTCCGCTGTTACGCTTTGCAGGCGTCGGCGGCCGCTGTGGCCAGATGGTCGCAGCGCTCATTCTCGGGATGGCCGGCATGGCCCCTGACCCAGTGAAATGTCACTTCATGGGGTTCGGCCGCCTTCAGCAGGCGCTCCCAGAGCTCCTGGTTCTTGACCGGTGCTTTGCCGGCTGTCTTCCAGCCGTTCTTCTGCCAGGCGCCGATCCAGTTCTTGTTAAAGGCGTTGACCACGTACTGGGAATCCGAATAGACCTCCACCTGACAGGGCCTTCGCAGGCATTCCAGGCCGGCAATGACGCCCATCAGTTCCATCCGGTTGTTGGTGGTCTTCGGATACCCCCGGGACAGTTCCTTCTCATGGAGCTGTCCTTTGGAATCCACGTACTGGAGGATGGTCCCGTAGCCGCCGGGGCCGTCGGGGTTGCCTCTGGCGGACCCGTCGGAATATAAAATCACTTTCTGCATGGCCATATCTCTTTCTTCAGGTCCAGGCGCCTGTCCGCAGGAAATGCTGTGCCCTCTCTTCGGCCCGCTCTGTCAGGGCGGCGTCATAGCCCAGGGTCTCCAGCAGGCGGATGGCGTTCCTGGTATCGGAAGGACCCGGCAGCAGGCGGTAATGGAATACGACCCTGCCGTCCTCAATGTCCTCCTGGAAATGGTAATTTTCGAACCGGTCCTGCAGGAGCCCGGTCAGCTCGATATCGTGGGTGGCCGCGAAACAGGTCACGCCCCGGTCGGCGAAATGGCCCAGGATCTCCGCGGACGCCGCGATCCTTTCCACCGTATTGGTGCCCCGCAGGACTTCATCGATGAAGCACAGGACCGGCCGGCCGCCGGCTTCCGCCGCGTCCAGGATCCGCTTCAGGGAGCGGATCTCCACAATGAAATAACTCTCCCCGCCCTGCAGGTCATCCCGCAGCGCCATGGAGGAATAGATCTGATACATGTCCGCTTTGTAGGAAGCGGCCGGCACCGTCCGCAGGGTCTGTCCCAGCAGGGCTCCCAGGGCCATGGCCTTGAGGAAGGTGGACTTGCCGGAGGCATTGGATCCGGTCAGCAGGACAGGCCTGTCAGTCCGCAGGCTGTTGGACACCGGTTCCGCCAGCAGGGGATGATAAATCGCTTCCGCTTCCGGCCCCGCGGCCCCTTCTTCGAAGACGGGCCTGCAGTAAACGGGCAGGCTCCTGCGCCAGGAGGCAATGGAGACCGCCGCGTCCAGGCGTCCCAGGATGGTGATCAGCCGGTCCACCTGGGCCTGTCTGCCCCGGACATCCCCCAGCATATAGGTGAATTTGAGCAGATCCAGATGCAGGGTAAAACGGATATAGTCCAGCAGCAGGTCAATGATATTGTTGCTGCCGGTCTCGCTGTTGTAGAAGAGCAGGGAGGCGCCCCGGCGGAAGCCGCCGAAGTCTTTGATGATCTTCCGCATCTCCTCCATCTCCTCCCGGAAAGCGGGGATCTCCTGCCGTCCCAGGTCATCCGCCACCATCAGGATCCGCAGCAGATAGCGCATGGTCACGATGTAGGGATCGATGCCCGCTTTCTGGCGGAAATAGGTGATGATGTTATAAGCCAGGACCGCGATCAGGGCCAGGACTCCGAAGCGGGTGCTGAGGAACATGGAGCCGAAGGCCGCGAAGGGCAGGAACAGGGACATCCACTGGCGCCATACGGGCACGATTTTTACATCATCCAGAGACTCAATATAATCATAGATGGAATATTTACCGGTATGGCCCAGCCGGTACAGGGTCATCTGCAGGTCCAGCCTGGCCTCCTCATCCCGGTCCGCGAAACAGAGCTGGTCCTCCGTGTAGGCCAGGTCCTCCGGCTTTCCGGCCGGGGTCCGCAGCAGGTAGTAGAGGTATTCCTCGCCGCAGCCGCTCATGGTCGAGTCCATGGCCCGGAAAAGGCGGTCCATATCCAGATCGTTCCAGGTGATATCGTCGATCTGGCCTTCCTGCCGGTGACGCGTATAATAGCCGGGGACCTGGGCGTAGCGCTCGTCCGTCATTTCCTTGCGGCGGGCCTTTTTGCCGTAATTCTCCCGCAGATCCTCATAGACATCTGCCTCCGCCTGCTTCTTTTCCCCCAGGGAAAGGGCCAGGCTGAGAAGGATCACGGTACCGATGATCAAATATACAGTCAAGATTGCTTCTCCTTGTTACTCGTCTCTCTTGGGCACGATATGGTCCCTGTCCTTATAGATGGAATGGGCCGGTACACAGCCTCTGACCATGGAGACCGGATAGATATTGGTATGGCGGCCTACCACCGTTCCCGGATTGAGAACCGTGTTGCAGCCGATATCGGCATAGTCGCCCAGCATGGCGCCGATCTTGCGCCGGCCGGTCTCCATACTTTCATCGCCGTCATGGATCACGACTGCCTTATTGTCGGCCTTGACATTGGAAGTGATGGAACCGGCTCCCATGTGGGCATGGACGCCCAGGATGCTGTCGCCCACATAATTGTAATGGGGCACCTGGACCTGGTCAAAAAGGACCACGTTCTTGAGTTCGGTGGAGTTGCCTACGACCGCCTTTTTGCCGACAATGGCGGAACCGCGGATAAAGGCGCACTGGCGGATCTCCGCTTCCTCATCGATGATGCAGGGGCCGCCGATATAAGCGGAATCAAATACTTTTGCGCTCTTTGCGACCCAGACATTCTCCCCGCGCTTCTCGAACCGGTCTTCGGGCAGGGTCCTGCCCAGCTCGATGATAAAATCGCTGATGCCGGCCAGGGCCTCCCAGGGATACGTCACGTCTTTGAACAGATCTGCTGCGATGGTCTGGCTCAGGTCGTATAAGCCGGCAACGGTATAATCTTGAATGGCCATATTTTTTTCCTTTCCGCCCCGCGGGGCCGTCCTTGTGTACCGGAATCCCTGACGCGGCGCTGCCGGCCGCCCCGGATCCGGGCTTTGTTTTATTTTTCCGCCGCCCCACAGGCAGCTTTTTGGGTCTTCCGCCGCCTCATGGAGCAGCTTTCATTTACTGGCAGCCGGACATTTCCGCCGGTCAGCCGTGAAAATCTTCCGGATCACGAACCGGTCCTGCCGGTCTTATCCATCGGCCTTCCCGTCAGTCTTTTTCGTCCGCCGCCTGCGGCTGCCGGTCCCGGCGGCCGTCCCGGTCTTCTTCTCTGCCGGAGCGGAGCTTTTGCGGACCTGCTTATAGTATACCGCGTTCCTGCGGTACTGCTGCTGCAGGGCCATGCCGAAATCCGATTCCTTGACATAATTGGTCCTGCGGGCCACAAAGCCGTTGAGCTTTTCCAGATACTCCGCTTCTGTGACTGTACCCTCGGCTACCCGGGTCAGGCCCATCTCCCAGCTGGCCGTCAGCTTGGGGTCCAGGAGGGACCGGATGGAGCAGTCCACGGTATCATAGATCATCTCGCCCAGCTGGGTCGGGGTGATGATCTGGGTCTTTTTGTTGAGGGCCAGATAGCGGTTGGCCACCAGCTTTTTGAGGATCTCGGCCCGGGTGGCGCTGGTGCCGATGCCGCTCCCCCGGATCTGCTCCCGCAGCTCCTCCTCCTCGATCAGCTGGCCGGCGTTCTCCATGGCCAGGATGATGCTGCCCGAATTGTAGCGCTTGGGCGGGCTGGTCTCGCCCTTTTTGATGGTATAATCCTCCGCCGTCAGCTTCATGTTCTTACGCAGGCGGGCCGCCATGGCAGCGGAAATACCGGTATCCTCCGGCTTTTCCCCGCTGTCCGTCCCCTCCGCGCCGCTGCCGTCCTCCTGCCTCTTTTTGTCAAAGAAGGAATATTCCATGACTTCCAGATAGCCTTTTTCCCGGCAGGTCTTCACCTGGGCGATAAAGCGCTCGGTCCGTACCCGGACAGTCAGGGTGATCCTGTCAAAGACCGCCGGCGGATAAAAGATGGCCAGGAAGCGGCGGACGATCAGCTCATAGACCTTCTGCACCGTGGGGGAGCAGGAGGACAGGGCCTGCAGGCCGTCCCCGGTCGGTATGATGGCGTAATGGTCGGTAATGGCTTTGTCATTGGTATAGCGGGTGGCGCCGATCTTCTGATAGCTTCCGCTTTCCAGGATCCTGCGCAGATAGGGCAGGTACATGGGCAGGCGGGACAGGCCCTTCAGATTTTTTCCGATCTCTTTGGCCACCGCGGAGGACAGGACTCTGGCGTCCGTCCTGGGATAGGTCGTCAGTTTCTTTTCATACAGCTCCTGGGCGGCCTGCAGAGTCTGGTCGGGACTGATCTTGAAGAAGCGGGAACTGTCATTCTGCAGCTCGGCCAGGTTGTAAAGCAGGGGCGGCCGCCTGGTCTCCTTCTTATGGGAAACGGATTCCACCACCGGGATCCGCTCCTCCGGCGGGCCCTCCCGCAGATACGCGATCAGGGCTTTGGCGTCCTCCTCCCGGAGGAAACCGCTGTCCTTGTAAAGACGGGGAGAATTAAAATAAATACTCCCTTCCATGGATTTCCATTCCGCCTGGAAGCTTTCCGTTTCCCCGGTTCCCTCCGGCGCCGTCTGTCCGTCCATGGGACGGAAGGTGCCGATGACCCGGTAGAAGGGGGTCTTGACGAAGTCGCGGATCTCCCGCTCCCGCCGGACCACCATGCCCAGGACACAGGTCATGACCCGGCCCACGGCGATCACGCAGCGGTCCTGTCCCAGAAAATCCCGGATGCCGTTCCCGTATTTGAGGGTCAGGGCCCGGGAAAAGTTGATACCCATCAGGTAGTCCTCCTTGGCCCGCAGATAGGCGGCGGCGCCCAGGTTGTCATATTCGGATTCGGGCTTTGCCTCCCGGATGCCGCGCAGGATCTCCTCCCGGGTCTGGGAATCGATCCAGACCCTTTTCTGGTCCCGGCCGGTGACCCCGGCCTCCTGGGCGACCAGGCGGTAGATATATTCCCCTTCCCTTCCGGAGTCGGTACAGACATAAATGGTCTCCACCTCCGGATCGGTCAGGATCTTTTTGACGATCGAGAACTGCTTTTTGACGCTGTCGATGACCTGGTACTTATACTGGTCCGGGATAAAGGGAATGGTCGAAAGGGACCACCTTTTATATTTCTCATCGTAGGCGTCGGGATAACACATGGTCACCAGATGCCCGACGCACCAGGTCACGATGGTATCCGGTCCCTCCATATAGCCGTCCCGGGACCGGAACTGAATTCCCAGGGCGTCGGCGAACTGCCGGGCGACGCTGGGCTTTTCTGCAATAAAAACACGTTTGGGCATGTACACTCCATTCCGGTGATCAGGGCTCCTGGATGCCCCCGGGAAAACGGGGGGCGGACAGGTCCGGACTGCGGGCCGTACCTGCCGGAGATAACAGATGCCGGCGAACACTGCGGGCCGCCGGCATCGGATGGATCAGCTATTGTGCCGGCCGCGGGGCCCGGGCCGGTCACTTTGCCTGGATATACCCCTGGGCCTTGAGCAGCTCGGCGCAGAGCACGCCGCCGCCCGCGGCGCCGCGGATGGTATTGTGGGACAGGCCCACGAACTTCCAGTCATAAACGGTGTCTTCACGGAGACGGCCGATGGATACGCCCATGCCGTGCTCATAGTTGACATCCGCAAGGACCTGGGGACGGTTGTCCTCCTCCATATACTGGATGAACTGCTTCGGGGCGCTGGGCAGCTGCAGCTCCTGGGGCAGGCCCTTGAAGCTGACCAGCTTCTCGATCAGCTGTTCCTTGGTGGCCTTCTTCCGGAACTTGACAAATACGGTCGCTGTATGGCCGTACAGGACAGGGATCCGGATGCACTGGCTGGTGATGACAGGACCTTCGGCGGGAACGATCTGTCCGTTCTCGATGTGACCGAACACGCGCAGGGGCTCCTTCTCGCTCTTTTCCTCTTCGCCGCCGATGTAGGGGATCACGTTGCCGACCATTTCCGGCCAGGAGGCAAAAGTCTTGCCGGCGCCGGAAATTGCCTGATAGGTGGATACGATGACCTCATAGGGCTCGAACTCCTTCCAGGCCGCCAGCGCGGGTGTATAGCTCTGGATGGAGCAGTTGGGCTTGACGGCGATGAAGCCTCTCTTTGTGCCCAGCCTCTCCTTCTGATATTTGATGACTTCGGTATGTTCGGGATTGATCTCCGGAATGACCATGGGGACATCCGGGGTCCAGCGATGGGCGCTGTTGTTGGAAACGACGGGAGTCTCTGTCTTCGCGTACGCCTCCTCGATGGCGCGGATCTCCTCCTTGGACATGTCGACCGCGCTGAAGCAGAAATCCACTTCCGAAGCGACGTCTTCCACGTCCTGCACACTCTTTACAACGATGTTCCGGACCGCCTCGGGAATCGGCTCATCCAGTTTCCATCTGCCTTCCACCGCCTGGGCATAGGTCTGGCCCGCGCTGCGGGGACTTGCCGCGATGGTGGTCACCTCGAACCAGGGGTGATTGTCCAGAAGGGAAATGAATCTCTGTCCGACCATGCCGGTACCGCCCAGGATACCTACTCTCAGTTTCTTACTCATCTTTAACTCCATTCCTCCGGGTGTTTTCCCGGAATAACTTGGTTCTGCCGCGCGCCTTCCGGAGAAGGGACACGTTTTATATCAGGCTGCCTGATTTCTCTGATTTATGATCCGGCGCTTACAGGGCTCCTGCGGAAGCCATCCATTCCTTTTCCTGACGGATCACGTCTTCCATGGCCGCGGCCGCCGGCCCGCCGATGGTCAGGCGTTTGTCCACGCAGGTCTTCAGGGAGACCGCGTCATAAATGTCGCTGTCAAAAGCTTCCGAGAACTGCCGCAGTTCGTCCAGTCCCAGTTCCTCAATGCCTTTACCCTGTTCGATACAGTACAGGACCAGGCGGCCGATGATGCCGTGGGCATCCCGGAAGGGAATTCCCTTAAGGACCAGATAGTCCGCCGCGTCAGTCGCGTTGGTGAAACCGCGGACGGCGCTCTTCTCCATGACGTCCTTATGGAAGGTCAGGGTGCCCAGCATGCCGTTGAACAGGGAGATACAGGCCAGGGTATTGTCGATGGCGTCAAAAGCCGGTTCCTTGTCTTCCTGCATGTCCTTGTTGTAGGCAAGGGGGATGCCCTTCATGGTGGTCAGGAGGCTCATCAGGGCCCCGTAGACCCGGCCGGTCTTGCCGCGGACCAGCTCGCAGATGTCGGGATTCTTCTTCTGGGGCATGATGCTGGAGCCCGTCGAATAGGCGTCATCCATCTCCACGAACCTGTATTCATTGGAATTCCACAGGATCATCTCCTCGGAGAAGCGGGACAGGTGCATCATGATCAGGGACAGGTCCGACAGGAATTCGATCACGTAGTCCCGGTCGGAGACAGAGTCCATACTGTTGAGGGTCGGTCCCCGGAAACCCAGTTGCCGGGCGGTGAACTCCCTGTCCAGGGGATAGGTGGTGCCGGCCAGGGCGCCCGCGCCCAGGGGGCACAGGTTAAGCCGCTCCCTGCAGTCGCCGATCCTCTGCACATCCCGTTTGAACATCTCAAAATAGGCGCCCAGATGGTGGGCCAGGGTGACCGGCTGGGCCTTCTGCAGATGGGTGAAGCCCGGCATAAAGGTGTCCGTGTGTTCTTCCATCAGCCGCAGGATGGTCCGGAGAAGGGAGAGCAGTTCATTTCGGACTGCCTCCGTCTGCTTGCGGACATACATGCGCATATCCAGGGCCACCTGGTCATTGCGGCTCCTGCCGGTATGGAGCTTCTTGCCGGCCTCTCCGATCCGTTCGATCAGATGGGCCTCCACGAAGCTGTGGATATCCTCATAGCCGTCTTCAAAGACCAGCGCGCCTTTTTCAATATCCATCAGGATCCCGCGCAGGCCGCCGCGGATCTGGTCCGCTTCCTCCTGGCTGATGATCCCCTGCCGTCCCAGCATGGCGGCGTGGGCTATGCTGCCGGTGATATCCTCATAATAAAGCCTGCTGTCAAAAGCCAGTGAGTCATTAAAAGACTTGACAGCCGCGTTGGTCTCTTTGGTAAATCTGCCGCCCCAGAGCTGTGCCATATTTTTCTCCTGTCCGGCGTCCCGGCACCCGGAGGTACCGTCCGCCCTGCTGTATTCTGTATGATGCCGCGGAATACGGCCGATGCTTTTCAATAAACAGTTTATTTGCAAAAAAATATTATTAAAAAAAAGAAAACGCGAATGACACGTCCCCCTGAAAGGCACCGGCACATTCGCGTAACCCAGAGCTGGAAAAGGGACTTGAACCCTCGACCTACTGATTACGAATCAGTTGCGCTACCGACTGCGCCATTCCAGCATATCCCGTCTGTTCGGTTTTATCCGCATCAATATCTGCAGACCTGTATATTATATAAACTTATTCCGCATTTGGCAAGTGTTTTTCCTGCGGGGAACCTTACTTTGCCCGGTATTTTTTCAGGATGATTCCGGCAGGCGCCGGTAAAAGCCCTTCCGGCCGGTCCGGCCGGAAGGGTCCTGCCTGTCTTCAGGAAAGGGTATGGATGAAAAGCCCGCTCAGGAGCTTGGGCTCGAACCAGGTGGATTTGGGCGGCATCAGCCGGCCCGCGTCCGCCACATCGAACAGTTCCTGGATGGAAGTGGGGTACATGGCGAAGGCCGCTTTGGCCTTTCCCCGGTCTACTCTCCGCTCCAGCTCGTCCAGGCCCCGGATGCCGCCTACAAAGGCGATCCGCTGATCCGTCTTGGGATCCTCGATGCCCAGCAGGTCCAGCAGGACATACTTCTGCAGCAGGGCCACATCCAGGCCCTCTACGGGATCATCGCTCTTAAATTCCTCCCGGATCTTCATCAGGTACCAGCTGCCCTCCAGATAGAGGCCCACCTCGCCTTTGGCGGCCGGCCTGGCCTGCTCTTTCCGCCCGGGACCGATCTCATAGACCCGTGACAGAGCCTCCAGGAACGTTTCCGCCGTATAAGATCCCAGTGTTTTGACGACCCGGTTGTAATCCATGATCATCAGCTGGTTCTGGGGAAAGAGGACCGACAGGAAATAATTGAATTCCTCCTCGCCGGTATAATCCGGATTTTCTTCCCTTCTCTTAAGTCCCACGCGGACCGCGGAAGCGCTCCTGTGGTGGCCGTCGGCGATATAGATGCTGTCGATCTCCGCAAAGGCCTTCCGGATAGCCGAAACATCCTCCGGGCCGGAAATGATCCAGACCCGGTTGCGGATCCGGTCCCCGGAAGTGAAATCACATACAGGTTCCGATTCCATGGTCCTGGCGGCGATTTCATCGATCACGGCATGATTGCGGTAGCAGAGGAAGATGGGACCCGTCTGGGCGTTGCAGGTATCCACGTGGCGGATCCTGTCCACTTCCTTGTCAGCCCGGGTATTCTCATGTTTTTTGATCACATTGTTCAGGTAATCATCGATCGAAGCGCAGGCCACCAGGCCTGTCTGGGCCCGGCCGGCCATGATCTGCTCGTAAAGGTAGAAGCAGGGACGGTCGTCCTGCACGAAGATGCCCGCCGCGATCTGGCTCTGCAGGAGCTCTGCCGCTTTGGCGTAGACTCTGTCGTCATAGGTACTGACACTGTCATCGAACTGGGTCTCCGCCCGGTCGATCCTGAGGAAGGAGAAGGGATTGCCCTTGACCTCCTCCTTTGCCTCCTCCCGGCTGAACACGTCATAGGGAAGGGCCGCCACCAGGGATTCCATGCCTTTTCTGGGCCGGTAGGCCTGAAAGGGACGAATATTTGCCATAAACGATCTCCTTTTGTCTGTCTGAACTGTATCCTGTTTCCGGTCCTTTACTTAATGACGCGGACCCGGTATACGCCTTCCACGGACCGGAGCATGGAAATCAGCTCCGCATCGGCAGGGCCGTCAATGTCGATCAGGGTATAGGCCACGGTATCCTTGGACTTGTTGGCCATTTCCGCGGATGGCGATCCGGCCCTGGACGGTACAGATGCCCATATCGCATCTGGGATAGTTGACACTGTTGAGGATGTTGCCGTTCTCGATGTAGTTCTGCATCTCTTCCACAGCCATCTTGGCGCATTTGACCTCGGACTCCTGGGTGGAAGCGCCCAGATGGGGGGTCGTGACACAGCCGGGCTTGCCGGCTACTGTGGGGTTGGGGAAGTCAGAGACATAGCGGCGGATCTTGCCGGCCTCTATGGCCCTGATGACTTCCTTCTCATCGACCATTCTCATCGACCAGGGAATCCCTGGCCATATTGATCAGGATCACGCCGTCCTTCATCATGTCGATGGCATCCTTGTTGATCATGTTTTTGGTGGAGGGCAGGGCCGGTACATGGATGGTAATGAAATCACAGAGCTCATAGATCTCCTTCACGTCCGTCACATGTTTTACGCTGCGGTTCAGGTTCCAGGCCGCGTCCACGGAAACGTAGGGGTCATAGCCGTAGATCTCCATGCCCAGGTCGATGGCCGCGTTAGCCACACGGACGCCGATGGCGCCCAGGCCGATGATGCCCAGCCTCTTGCCCCGGATCTCGGTACCCGCGAACTGCTTCTTCTCCTTTTCCGCCACTTTGGCGATATTGGGATTCTTCCAGTTGGCCCGGACCCAGTCCACGCCTTCCACAATGTCACGGGAAGCCAGCAGCATGCCCGCGAAGACCAGCTCCTTGACGCCGTTGGCGTTGGCGCCGGGGGTATTGAAAACAACAATGCCCTTCTCAGCGCATCTGTCCAGGGGGATGTTGTTGACGCCCGCGCCCGCCCGGGCGATGGCCAGCAGCTTGTCTGAAAATTCCATGTCGTGCATTTTAGCGCTTCTGACCAGGATACCGTCCGCCTGCTCGATGTCATCCGTCCGCTCATACAGGGCGGAGAACTTGCGCAGGCCTTCCGACGCGATGTTGTTCAGGCAGTAATATTTAAACATGAATCTCTATCTCCTTCTCCGGGCGCCGGAGCGCCCTTCCTTTGCTCATTCCACAGAAATGCCGCTGCGGCGGCATACAATAACAATGCACCATGGGGCCGGGAGCCCTGCCCCGGCCGTCCATGATGCCTGCTTTTGCCGGTCCGATCTGTTCCGGATCCGGGTATTATTCAGCCGTGTTGGCCGCTTCGAATTCCTTCATAAAGGCAACCAGCTTTTCAACACCTTCAATGGGCATGGCATTGTAGATGCTGGCGCGCATGCCGCCGACGCTCCTGTGGCCCTTGAGGCTGACCAGACCGTTGGCTTCCGCTTCCTTGACGAATCTGGCTTCCATTTCCTTGTCCCCGATCACGAAAGGCACGTTCATCAGGGAACGGTCCTCTTTGCGGACGGTGCCCTTGAAAAGCTTGGAGGAATCCAGATAATCATAAAGGATCTTAGCCTTTTTCTCATTGTTGGCCTTAATCGCTTCCAGACCGCCCTGCTTCTTGAGCCATTTGAAGACCTTGCCGCAGATGTAGATGCCGTAAGCGGGCGGTGTGTTGAACAGGGAATCATTGTCCGCCTGTGTCTTCCACTTAAGCATGGTGGGGGTGCCTTCCAGCACGTCGTCTGTGATCAGGTCCTCACGGATGATGGCGATCACGACACCGGCAGGACCGATATTCTTCTGCACGCCGCCGTAGATGACCGCGTACTTGCTGACATCCACAGGCTCGGACAGGAAGCAGGAGGAAACATCCGCCACCAGGTCCTTGCCTTTGGTATTGGGCAGTGTATGGAACTTGGTCCCGTAGATGGTATTGTTCTCGCAGATATAAACATAGTCCGCGTCCTCGGGAATGTCCAGATCGGAACAGTCGGGGATATAGGAAAAAGTCTTGTCCTCGGAAGAGGCCACCTTGACCGCCTCGCCGTATTTGCCGGCTTCCTGCCATGCCTTCTTGGCCCACTGGCCGGTCACGATATAAGCCGCTTTCCTGTTCTTCATCAGATTCATGGGGACAGCCGCGAACTGGGTCCAGGCCCCGCCCTGCAGGAACAGTACCTTGTAGTTATCGGGGATCTGCATCAGTTCACGAAGATCAGCCTCCGCCTCCTTGATGATACCGTCAAAGATCTTGCCGCGGTGGCTCATTTCCATAACGGACATGCCGCTTCCGCGGTAATCCAACATTTCATCCGCCGCTTCCTGTAAGACTTCGACCGGCAGCACTGCGGGGCCGGCTGAAAAATTATAGACTCTTGCCATTTCTTAAATTCCTCCTTGGTTCCTTGCTGTTGCTGAAGGACCGTATTATTTGCTGCTCTGTTCCATATCCCTGGCGTCAAAGGCGTCCTCGATGGAGGCGCCGGGCGATACCATGGGGAATACCTTGTCATCGTCATCGATGATGACATCGACCATGACGGGCCCTTCACAGGCCAGTGCCTCTTTGAGCACCGGCTCTACCTGGTCGGGGCTTTCGATCCGCAGGGCTTTGCAGCCCAGGCCTTCCGCGACCTTGCAGAAATCCACCTTGTCATGGAGCACGGTGGCGGAGTAACGGGCCCCGTAGAAAAGGGTCTGCCACTGACGGACCATGCCCAGGACGTGGTTGTCCAGGACGATCTCGATCACAGGGATATTGTAGCGGCTGGCCGTGGCCAGCTCATTCATATTCATACGGAAACAGCCGTCGCCCGCGATATTGATGACGGTCCTGTCGGGATGGGCTGTCTTGGCGCCGATGGCCGCGCCCAGACCGTATCCCATGGTGCCGGCACCGCCGGACGAGATAAAGGTCCTGGGATTGGAATAGGTATAATACTGAGCCGCCCACATCTGGTGCTGGCCTACATCGGTGGTGATGATGGCCCTGCCGTCTGTCAGACGGTCCAGGGCTTCGATGACCATGGGGCCTGTCAGGACACTGTGGTCATAATTCAGGGGATATTTCTCCTTGAGTCCCCTGATCTCCTGCAGCCATTCCGCGTGCTTGACGCCGTCCAGCTGGTCGTTGATCTTGTCCAGGACCTCGCGCAGGTCGCCGATGATGGCATGGTCGACCTTGATATTCTTGTTGATCTCGGCCGCGTCCACATCGATCTGCAGGATCTTTGCCCGGTGGGCAAAGCTGGTGGCGTTGCCGTAGACTCTGTCCGAAAAACGGGTCCCCAGGGCGATCAGCAGGTCACAGCGGCCGATGGCCAGGTTGCTGGTCTTGGTGCCGTGCATGCCGGGCATGCCGGTATAGCGGGGATCATGCTGGTCGACCGCGCCCTGGGCCATCAGGGTCTCGCTGAAAGGCGCGTCGATCTTGTCAATGAATCTGCGGATCACGTCAGACGCCTCGGAAATGATGGCGCCGCCGCCGATCAGGATAAAGGGCTTTCTGGAAGCGCGGATCATTTCCACCGCCTCCCGGATATCCGCTTTCTTATAGGTCTTTGTCCGGGCCATGAAACGCTCGGGCGTGCAGGGCTCATAATCGGCGATGGCCGCTGTCACGTCCTTGGTGATATCCACCAGGACAGGTCCCGGCCTGCCGGATCTGGCGATCTGGAAGGCCCTGCGGATGGTATCCGCCAGCTTGTTGACATCCTTGACGATGGAGCTGTATTTGGTAATGGGCATGCAGATGCCGTTGATGTCGACCTCCTGGAAGGAGTCCTTGCCCAGCAGGTTGTTGGTCACGTTGCAGGTGATGGCCACCATGGGAACAGAATCCATATAGGCGGTGGAGATGCCTGTGACCAGGTTGGTGGCGCCGGGGCCGCTGGTGGCGAAGCATACGCCGACCTTGCCGGTGGCTCTGGCGTAACCGTCGGCTGCGTGGGACGCGCCCTGCTCATGAGACGTCAGGATGTGGGTGATCTCGTCACTGTGCTTATACAGAGCGTCATATACATTGAGGATCGCGCCTCCCGGATAGCCGAATACGGTATCCACGCCCTGTTCCTTCA
This sequence comes from uncultured Lachnospiraceae bacterium, assembly GCA_900320325.1. Classification (GTDB taxonomy): domain Bacteria; phylum Bacillota; class Clostridia; order Lachnospirales; family Lachnospiraceae; genus CAG-791. The sequence continues at coordinate 11,675 of ONRU01000026.1, read as the reverse complement.
GACACTGTACTACTATTTCAGAACCTGATAATTTCAATTTTCTGTCCTCCGTTGTTTCTGGATCCGGGTCAGAATTCGATCTCGGGCGTCACCAGAACGGCGCCTCTGTTGCCGCTGGTGACCATGGAGCAGTATCTCTTCAGATAACCGTCATAGGTGCTGGGCTTTCTGGGCTTCCAGTTCTTCTTTCTTTCTGCCAGAACTTCGTCGGAGACCAGAACGTTCAGCTTGTTGTTGGGAATATCGATGGAAATGATATCACCCTCTTCGATCAGGGCAATAGGGCCGCCGACCGCCGCTTCGGGGGATACATGGCCGATGGAAGCGCCTCTGGAAGCGCCGGAGAAACGGCCGTCTGTGATCAGGGCAACAGTGGAGCCCAGGCCCATGCCCGCGATGGCGGAAGTGGGGTTGAGCATCTCACGCATGCCGGGGCCGCCCTTGGGGCCTTCATAACGGATGACAACGACATCGCCGGCCACGATCTTACCGCCGCGGATGGCTTCGATGGCGTCCTCTTCACAGTCAAAGACTCTGGCGGGACCTTCATGGACCATCATTTCCGGAACGACCGCGGACTGCTTGACAATGCCTGTGTCCGGAGCGATGTTGCCCTTGAGGACCGCGATGCCGCCATAAGGCATGTAGGGATTATCGATGGGGCGGATGACTTCCGGATTGCGGTTGACATGGCCCTTGATGTTCTCGCCGACGGTCTTGCCGGTGGCAGTGATGCAGTCAAGATTAAGCAGGCCCTTCTTGGCCACTTCGTTCATGACGGCGTAGATACCGCCTGCCTCGTACAGGTCTTCCATATAAGTAGGGCCCGCAGGTGCCAGGTGGCAGAGGTTGGGGGTCCTGGCGGATACTTCGTTGGCGATCTCCATGTTGATCTCGACGCCGGCCTCATGGGCAATGGCGGGCAGATGCAGCATGGTATTGGTGGAGCAGCCCAGGGCCATATCCATGGTCATGGCGTTCATGAAGGCTTCTTTTGTCATGATGTCCCTGGGACGGATGTCCTTTTCGATCAGCTCCATGATCTTCATGCCGGCGTGCTTGGCCAGGCGGATCCTGGCGGAATAAACAGCGGGAATGGTGCCGTTGCCTTCCAGGCCCATGCCGATGGCCTCGGTCAGACAGTTCATGGAGTTGGCTGTGTACATACCGGAGCAGGAACCGCAGGTCGGGCAGACCTTCTCTTCGAACTCGGTCAGTTCTTCCAGGCTCATGGTGCCGGCGGAATAAGCTCCGACCGCCTCGAACATGGAAGACAGGCTGCGCTTCTTGCCGTGGATGTGGCCGGCCAGCATGGGGCCGCCGGATACGAATACGGTAGGTACGTTGACACGGGCTGCCGCCATCAGCAGACCGGGCACGTTCTTGTCACAGTTGGGGATCATGACCAGACCGTCAAAACCGTGGGCCTTGGCCATGCACTCGGTGGAGTCGGCGATCAGGTCCCTGGTGACCAGAGAATACTTCATGCCGATGTGTCCCATGGCAATGCCGTCACATACAGCAATGGCAGGGAACATAACAGGTGTGCCGCCGGCCATGGCAACGCCCAGCTTGACCGCCTCGGCGATCTTGTCCAGGTTCATGTGGCCGGGAACGATCTCATTATAAGAACATACGATACCGATCAGAGGCCGTTTCCTCTCCTCTTCGGTGTAACCAAGCGCGTTGAACAGGCTTCTTGCCGGTGCCTGCGCGATACCGTTTTTTACAGAATCACTCTTCATGATCTTCCCCTTTATATGAATTTTTGTACGAATACAAATCTACAATTTGTTTTTCCTGACTAAATGAAACTGCTGACCTGTGAGAATCACCTGTCAGCAGAACTCATTTTACCGGTCCTCCGGGCGTTCCGGGCAGGCACTGACTGCCTCTCCCGTCTCTGTCTCTGGACCAGCGCTTTATTCGGAAGCCTCTGCGTCGGCGGGCTTTTCGATTTCGATGATTGCAGCCTTATCCATGGGAATACGGCAGTTCTTATTATTTCCGAACTCAACGACTACGACGTCTTCATCCATGTTGATCACGGTACCGTAAAAGCCGGCCGTGGTCTTGACTGTATCTCCAACTTCCAGGGCCGCCATCATGGCTTCCTTGGCTTCTCTTTCCTTCTTGGAAGGACGGTACATCATGAAATAAAGGATACCGCCGAAAACCGCAACATACAAAATAAGGATAATAGGGCTCATTCCGCCCCCTTCAGCAAGCAGCATTGCTCCGTTCATTGAAAAATTCCTCCTTGACCCCGTGGGTATATTCATTTTGAGTCCGCGCAGGACCGGGCCTGCAAATCGGACAAATCATATATTACAACAATTAATCGGATTTGTGCAACTGTTTTATACAAACGTCCGCTGTCTGCGGACGTTTGTGTTTCCCCCGCAGCTTTCTCCGCGCTTTCTCTAAGGCTTCCTCCCGCAGCACGGCCGCCGGCCATGGTCCTCAATCATTCTCACCGATCTCCATGCGCTCCAGCGTCTCCTTCTTTAAGGCCGCGTAGCGTCCCTGATCCAGGGCGTCCCGGATCTCCTGCATCAGATGGTTGTAGAAATAGAGGTTATGCATGACGCACATGCGCAGCCCCAGCGCTTCCTGGGCCTTGACCAGGTGACGCAGATAGGCCCGGCTGTAGCCGGCCCTGCAGACCGGGCAGCCGCATCCTTCTTCAATAGGCCGCTGGTCCAGCTGATAACGGGCGTTTCGGATATGGACTGTACCCTTGTGGGTGTACAGGTTGCCGTGGCGTCCGTTCCGGCTGGGATATACACAGTCAAAGAAATCCACGCCTCTGTCCACAGCCTCCAGGATATTCTGGGGCGTACCGACGCCCATCAGATAGGTGGGCTTGTCTTTGGGCAGGTGGGGCGTGACCGCCTCGATGACGGAATACATCTGTTCATGGGATTCCCCCACCGCCAGGCCGCCGATGGCGTAGCCGTCCAGATCCATGTCGCTGATCTCCTGCGCGTGGCGGATCCGGATATCATGATAAATGGCTCCCTGGTTGATGCCGAACAGGAGCTGATGGCGGTTGACGGTATCCTCCCGCTCATTCAGCCGGGCCAGTTCCTTCCGGCAGCGCTCCAGCCACCGGGTCGTACGGTCTACGGAATTTGTTACATACTCCCGGTCCGCCAGGGCCGGCGGACATTCGTCAAAGGCCATGGCAATGGTAGAGCCCAGGTTGGACTGGATCTGCATGCTCTCTTCCGGTCCCATGAAGATCTTGGCCCCGTCAATATGGGAACGGAACCAGACGCCTTCCTCCTTGATTTTACGCAGCTCCGCCAGAGAAAAGACCTGGAATCCGCCCGAATCCGTCAGGATGGGCCTGTCCCATCTCATGAAGTGATGCAGTCCGCCCAGCTGATGGATGGTCCTGTCTCCCGTCCTGACATGCAGATGGTAGGTATTGCAGAGGGCGACCTGGGTATCTATGGACCGGAGGTCACCGGCAGACAGGCCTCCCTTGATGGCGGCCGCTGTGGCCACATTCATAAAGACCGGTGTCTCGATGGTGCCGTGGACGGTTTCCATCCGGGCCCGCTTGGCCATCCCTTCCTGTTTCAGTAATGTGTACATACAATTCTTTCCTTTATTGATTTATGTCTTTATTGGTATATCTTTAATTATTTATTTCTTTATTGATAAATATCTTTTTTGAATTATATCTTTATTGATTTATATCTTTTTCGATTTACAGCCTGAGACCGTATTGATATAGAAGTTGACAGGAGTGCTCTGCTGTCAGCTGTAAAACGCCAGTACATTTTCCGCCCTGGCCGTCATGTTGACCAGCATGGCGTCCAGGATCGTCAGCGCGGCCATACACTCCACAACAACGACTGCCCGGGGAACAACGACCGGATCATGCCGGCCCCTGATGAACAGCTTTCTGGCCCTGCCGTTCTCATCAATTGTTTCCTGTTCCCTGCTGATGGACGGTGTGGGCTTGATATGGGCCCGCAGGATCACATCGGAACCGTCGGAGATCCCGCCCAGGATGCCGCCCGCGTGGTTGGTCTTTTTGACCGTCCTGCCCTCCGCGTCCAGACAGAAAGCGTCATTATTTTCAGATCCCCTGACCTGCGCGGCACGGACACCGTCCCCGATCTCGACCGCCTTGACCGCCCCGATCGACATCACCGCAGCCGCCAGCGCGGCATCCAGCTTGTGGAAAACGGGATCTCCGATGCCGGCCGGCATTCCTGTGATCCTGCATTCAATGACGCCGCCGGAAGAATCCCCGGCTGCCATGCATTCTTTCATATAGGCAAGGGCCTTTTCATTGGCCTCCGCGTCCGGCATGGCAGTGGGATTGATCAGGATCTGCGCCGGATCAAAACGTGCCCCGCTGATCTCAACCGGACCGATCGCCCGGGTATAGGCCTGCACCTGAATCCCCATCTGTGACAGAAACCCGGCCGCGATGGCGCCTGCGGCCACTCTGGCTGCCGTCTCCCTGGCGGAAGACCGTCCGCCGCCCCTGTAATCCCGCAGGCCGTATTTACGGAAAAATGTATAATCCGCGTGGCCGGGCCGGAAGCAGTCTTTTAAATCACCGTAATCCTTTGACCTCTGATCCCCGTTATGGATGATCATGGAGATGGGTGTCCCGGTCGTTCTGCCCTCGAAAACACCGGACAGGATCTGCACCCGGTCCGCCTCCCTGCGGGCTGTGGTAATGGCCGACTGCCCCGGCCTTCTTCTGTCCAGATATACCTGGATCATCTCCTCGCTGATCTCCATGCCTGCCGGAAAACCGTCCAGGACCGCCCCCAGAGCGGGACCGTGGGATTCTCCCCATGTAGTCAGCTGCAGTATCCTGCCGATTGTAGAGCCTGCCATCGCCTTACCTCGTCTTTCCCGGCGCCGGGCCGTAAAAATCTGTTTTCCAGTATACCACAAGAAAAACAAAAAGAAACCGGAGATTGTATTCCATCCCGGTTTCTGAAGTGATTTCAAAAAAGGTTTCAAAATAATAGCTCTAAAAAAGATGCGGACAATGGCTGTCCGCATCTTCCGTTTGTGTATTCAGATTCTGATCATCCGTATCCATCAAAGCTGGTCATCGGAAAGCTTGTGGAAGATGATGCAGTTGGGCTTCTGGATATTGATCTCCTGACCGTGCATGATCATCAGGCCCTTCTCCAGATCCACGGTAAAGAAGGTCATGGTATCCGATTCGTGGTTGAGGGATACCAGATGCCTGTTGTCAGGGAAGAGGGCCGCGTCCTTGGGATATTCACCGCTGATCGGCAGGCAGAAGATCTTGTTCAGATAGCCATTGTCGGGATCGATGCCGTATACAACAACGGAGTTATCACCCGCGTTGGAGCTGACCAGATATTTATGGTCGGAGGAGAAGTTCAGGGCCGACGCCGCGGAACCTTTGGAATGATAATCATTCAGGGTGGAGATGGTCTGAATCTTCTCGAAATCCGGATTGCCGTCAACTTCATAGTAGAAGTAGACATCAATGATATTCTTCAGCTCATGGACTACATAGAGATAATGACCGTCCTTGGAGAATTTCATATGTCTGGGCGCGGATTCCAGTTCGGAATGCAGGATCGCGCACTGCTTGATCTTGCCGGTCTTATGGTTCAGACGGTAAACATTGACATGATCCATACCGAGGTCAGCGGCGCAGAGATACTTGTTGTCCCTGGTCATCTTGACGCACTGGACATGCGGGCGGAAGTTGCGTTCCGCGATGGAACCGAGGCCTTTCAGAAACAGCTCGTCGCAGATCTCGCCGATGGAACCGTCTTCATTCAGGCGCAGGACCGTGATCTTGCCGTCATGGTAGCCGCTGACAAAGAGGAACTTGTCATCATAATCAGAAGACAGGTGCGAACCCCTCATGCCGTTGATGGAAGCGCGGTTCAGCTTCTCAAGATCGCCGCCCTTGAGGATCTTGTAGGACTCTACGCCTTCATCTGTAATGGAATACAGGTATTTACGGTTATGGGAAATGGAAACATAGGAAGAGTTGGTGATTTCCACCTGCTTCTTCTCTTTCAGATAGCCATTCTCCATATCAACATCGTAGATCCTGATACCGTATTTGTGCTCTCTTGATTTGGTATATGAAGATACATAGGCCACATACCTGGCGCCTTCTTCATATTCGTACCCCAGTTTCTTTTCCTTATTTGCATCCATAAGCTGTTCTCCCATAAAAAGATCAAATAATACCGAACGGAAATGCTGTTACTTAGACCGGACGGCCGGGTTCCTCGTATGGTCCGGGCCTCCCCAAAGGCACAGGACCTGTTACCATTCTTAGTAAAATTTTACCATATCATTCCATTTTTGTTAAGAAAGACCTTTGCATTTTGGCCTTCCAAAAAGACTGATTTAATCGAAAATAACTCTGGGATTACGGTCGGAGGGGCTGTGCCACTCGATACCGAATTTCTCCCACAGTACTCTCTTTTTGACCTCCCAGTAAAGATGGCAGAAGCCCAGGTAGTCACCTTCGCCGGTCTCTGCCCGGACCAGTGTTTCCATTTCCCGCTCGATCAGCAGATAGCGGTCCGAATACTCGACTTCATCCTTTCCGGCCAGTCCGGTCGTCAGGTATTCTTCCCGCTCTTCTGAGAACAACGGGAACCGCTGTTCCAGTACATCCAGGCAATCCTTGAATAAGATCCAGGCTTCGATCCTTCGCTTCTGATCTGTCCGTGCGGAACCGGACGCGGTACCCAGGGCCTCCATTTTGGCAATGAGTTCCGGAAGCATCTTTTCTGTCACCTTTTTCAGACTGTCATTATTAGAGACATCCAGAATATGGGTATCGTAATACTCTTTCACGGCCGTACAGAATTCCTCTTCTGTCATCATTCCGTATTTATAGCTGTTCATGACCGACAGCAGGAACTCTTCGATCGTGTAATTGCCGGCATATATTTTAGCAGATCCGTTCCTTTTCATACGCGTCCGTCTCCTTTCGAACACCGCCTGCCGCCGGGATACCCTTCCCGTCAGCAGATCTCTTCTGTCTCCGTGAAGATCCTTTCCGGCCGGATGTCAAAGGACCGGACCGGGACCCGCTCCAGGATCTGGGCCGAATAAGCCAGGGCTATGGTTCTGCAGCCGCCCAGGACTGCCAGATAGCGGTCATAAAAACCACCCCCGTATCCGATCCGTCCCCGCCGCCTGTCAAAGGCGATCCCGGGCATCAGGACCAGCAGGTCATCCGGGTTTCCGGCCGGGCTGCCCGCGAACGTCTCCCGCGGAAACCTCTTTTCCGGATCTTCCTCCGGCTCCCGGATGCCCCAGGCGGAGGCCTGCAGACCCTGCAGGCTGGTGATCCTGTAGAATTCCATCTCCTGACGGATAATTTTCGGGATATAGACTTTTTTGTCCGTATTTTCCAGGATGTGGTTGATGATCCCGTCTGTCATGACTTCACTGCCGAAGCTGACATAGCACAGGATATACTCCGCTTTTTCCAGTACAGGGGACTGCAGGACTCTCTCCCCGATCCTTGCGGACCAGGCCGCGCGGACTGCCGGGTCTATGGCGTCCCTTGTCCTCCTGGCGTTCTTGCGCAGTTCCCGTTTCAATAGAGCGGCAGAAGGATCTTCCGCCCCTGTCCTATCATCGGCTGTATCAAACATTTTCTTCAATATATTCCACCAGGTCGAAATCAGGATCGGGATCGGCGCAGAATACGGTGCCCCGGTTCTCTCCCTGCACAATGTCATGGATGACTTTCATGTCCGAAGCGTTGACAATGACCATGTCGCAGCCGGACTTGGTCGCGGTCCAGGCCGCCTGCAGCTTGGTGCTCATGCCGCCGGTCCCGTAGCTGGAACCGGAGGATTCCTTGCCCATGCCCATCATGGTCTCGTCCAGTTTCTCTACATATTCGATAAAGCCGGCGTTGGGATTCCGTCGGGGATCATCCGTGAAGAGACCCTCCACGTCCGAAAGCAGGATCAGCAGATCCGCTTCCATCAGGGAAGCCACAATGGCGGAAAGGTTGTCATTGTCACCTACCATATATTCATATGTAGCCACCGAATCGTTCTCATTGACGATGGGGATCACGCCCAGTTTCAGCAGCTCCGAGAAGGTATTGTGGAGATTGTATTTGCTCAGGGTGTTGGTGACCGTATTCTTGGTCATCAGGACCTGGCCCGCGATCTGGTTATAGTCTTCAAAGAACTTCTGGTAAATCATCATCAGCCTTGCCTGTCCAACGGAAGCGCAGGCCTGCTTGATGGTTATGGGGCTGTCCTCCTGGATCTCCCTGAAATTGGCGCCGGACAGCAGGGCCTCCCGGCCGACAGCGGTGGCGCCGGAAGAGACCAGAATGACTTCCTTGCCCTGATTCTTCAGGTCGCTCAGCTCCCGCGCGAGGATATCGATCTTATGGTAATCCATCCTTCCGGTCTCGGGATGCAGCAAAGAGGACGAGCCTACTTTGACAACGATCCGTTTCCGGTCCTTCAGGGTCTTCCTGTATAATCTGTTCTTTTCGCTCCTGGTCAGAAATTGCGTATCCATCCGAGCCTCCTTTTATCAATCTGTCCCGTCCTGCTCTGCCATGGGACTGTATTTTTTCCGAATGGCTTCCGCGGTCTTCATGCCGTCCATGGCGGCTGACATGATCCCGCCCGCGTAGCCGGCGCCTTCCCCGCAGGGATACAGGCCTTCTATTTGAGACTGCATATCTTTGCCTCTGGGGATCCGGACCGGAGAGGAGGTCCTGCTCTCCAGGCCGATGACCAGGGCTTCTTCTCCGTTGAAGCCTTTGATCCTGCGTCCGAAGTCCTCCATGACGTCGATAAAATCCCGGGTCATATCCACGGGCAGCAGGGTATACAGGGGCGCGGCTGTCCACCCGCCCTCGATGCATACCGGCGAAAAACGTTCCATGACCGCTGCGTCCGCCGCTTTCTGTTCCGCTTCCTCACGGCGCGGCGCCGCAGGTTCCGTATCCGGGTCCCGGAAATCCCCTGCGCCGTCCTGCCCGTATGTCTGCTCAAACTTTTCTTTCAGTTCTGTATAAGCTTCCACAGGTATCCTGCCCTGCCCCAGCTGCCAGGCTCTCTCTTCCAGTTTTCTCTGGAATTCCATGCCTGCCAGAGGATGGTCACTGCCGAACTCTTCCGCCCCGACAGTCATGACGATGGCGCTGTTGGCCCGGCCGCTGTCTCTGGCGTACAGGCTCATGCCGTTGACTGCCAGTTTTCCCGGCTCGGAAGAAGCATTGACCACCTGGCCTCCGGGACACATGCAGAAGGAATAAACGCCCCTGCCTGACCTTCCTTTTCCGGTCAGCTTATAGGGGGCGGCTGTCAGTCCCATCGCCCGCATCCGCGCCGGATCGTCGATCCCGTACTGGCTGCGGTCGATCATGGCCTGGGGATGCGAGACCCGCATGCCCACCGCGAAATTCTTCTGGATCATGGGGATGCCCTGGGCGAACAGCCTTTCAAAGGTATCCCGGGCGCTGTGTCCGGGGGCCAGAACGGCTGTATGTGTCTCGATCAGTCCCTTGTCCGTTTCCACGCCCGTCAGGACACCCTGCTCTGTCCGGAAGCCCAGGCAGCAGGTCTCAAAACGGATCTCGCCGCCGGCCTCCAGGATCTCCGCCCGCAGGCGGGGCAGAATCCGCAGCAGCCTGTCCGAACCCACATGGGGCTTTGCCTCATACAGGATCTCCGGCGGGCCGCCCGCCTTTACAAAGGTCTCCAGGACGAAGGCGGCCCTGCCTTCCTTATCATTGACCAGGGTATTGAGCTTACCGTCCGAAAAGGTTCCGGCGCCGCCTTCCCCGAACTGGACATTGGAGGCGGGATCCAGCCTGCCGCTTTCCCAGAAGCGGCGGATGTCCTCCTGCCTTTTCTCCACCGGCCGGCCCCGCTCGATCAGTAGGGGCCTGTAGCCGTTCTTTGCAAGCAGCAGGGTACAGAAGAGTCCGGCAGGGCCGGCTCCGATGACCACAGGCCGGTCCGGCATGGGCGTTTCCCCGGCTTTGGGGAAGCGATAGACGACCGGACGGCAGTACTGTATGTTATGGTTCTTCAGTCTGGAGACCAGGCTCTTCTCCCTGGCGGGACCGCCGCCCAGGCCGACATCCACTGTATATACATCATACAGGAGCGGTTTCTTCCTGGCGTCCACAGAATGCCTGACGATCCGATAGGTCAGGGATTCCGCGGTCCTCTTCATTTTCAGTGTCTTTAATATCCGGATCTCCAGATCTCCCTCTCCGTGTCCGCAGGGGAGCTTCAGCTGGTTTATTCTGATCATAGCTTATCCTAACTGTGGACCGGGCGTCAGACTTCCCGGTTCACTTCCCGGTTCATTTCGTGGTTCACGGCCCCGGAGGCCGCGGCCCGGCCGGCCAGCAGTCCGCCGGTCATGGCCCACTGCAGGTTGTAGCCGCCGCAGATCCCGTCCGCGTCCAGCAGCTCGCCGGCCAGATAGAGGCCGGGACAGGCCAGGGATTCCATGGTATCCGGATCTGTTTCCGTCAGCGGGATACCGCCGGCGGTTACCTGGGCTTTTTCATAGCCTGCCAGACCCGTAATCTCAAAATCCAGTCCCCGCATCAGTTCCAGGACCTGCCTGATCTGCTCTGTCTCCACACCGGCCCGTTTCTGTTCCGAGACCAGGCCCAGGCGGTTCAGAATGAAACGCAGCAGTTTGGGATGTACCAGGCCCATAAACAGCTGCTCCAGGGTCTGGTTCCTGTCATCCCGCAGGCGCAGGTCCGCCTGTTTCTGCCATTCCTCTTCCGGCATACCGGGAAGAAAATCCGCCCGGATCCGTACCTCCCTGCCGTCCCGCAGGGCATAGCCTGCCAGTCTGGACAGCTGAAAGACCGGAATGCCGGAGACGGCTGCTTCTGTAAGCTGCAGTTCCCCCTGTTCCGCCCCTGTCTCCTTCCCATCACAGAGAAGGGTGATGGCCGCCGGACATCGTACGCCCGCAGCCATTTTCAGGGCCTTTTCCGGACAGAGCAAAGATGTCAGGGCAGGAACGGTCGGTATGCGGCTGTGTCCCAGGCTTTCCGCCAGTACGTATCCGTCCCCGCCGCAGCCAAAGGCCGGTCCGGCCAGGCCGCCGGTACAGAGGATGACCCTGTCCGCAAGGCAGATCCTGCGTTCCGGGACTTCCCGGCCGGATTCTGTCTTCAGCTTCCCGTTCCTGTCATACCTGTTCCTGCCAGACTTGTGAGGATCCTCTTTTTTCCGGCGGTTCCTGTTATTTTTCTCTTTTTCCTGATCCGATCCTCCGACGGATTCCACAGTAATCCGGAAAGCACCGGAAGCTTCCTTTTCTATGCCGGTGACCCGGGTCCCGGAGAAAACGCCGACCCGCAGCCGGTCCATTTCCCGGATCAGGACATCCGCGATCAGGGAAGCCTGGTCGGTACCGGGATAGACATAGCCCTGCCGGTCATGGAACCAGACGCCCCGTTCTTCAAAAAAGGCCAGCAGTTCCCGCTCACTGAAGGAAGCCAGCCGTTCCCGGACAGATACTCCGGAAGAGGTATACCAGCATTTTTCATCCTGATATAAGTTGACCAGGTTGCACCTGCCGTTGCCGGTGGCGCAGATCTTTCTGGCCGGTCTGTCATTTTTATCGAACACGACAACAGAGGCGCCGCTCTCCGCCGCGCCGATGGC
>ONRU01000162.1 GCA_900320325.1 uncultured Lachnospiraceae bacterium | reverse complement strand
CTGGTGCTGTTTTCCGATGTATCCATGACCCGGAAACTGTGATGCACTGTAATTCCCATCTCCAGCAGGGCTTCCAGATACTCCTCGGGCAGGGTGTAATTGACCGGCAGATAGAAAAGGACTTCATCGACCCATTGCCGGCGGAGCATCTCCAGGAAATCTTCTCCCCTTCCATAAGCGGGAATCCCCATGATCTCCTTCTCTTCAGAGCTGGAACTGGACATCAGGATGATGCCCGAAATAAAGAAATCATGGTAGGCGGATCTGCGCAGGATCTCAATCACCTCTTCGGCCTGGTAGCGGGTCGTGATCACCATCAGGGATCTCCGTCCCTTATTGTCCAGTCTCTGTTTATAAATCGCCCTCTTCCGGAAGGTCCTGGTCAGATAGGAGAGCAGCAGATAGATGCCCATCATGAAGAGCACGAACCTTCTGGAGAACATCTGAAGCTGATGCACCGCGAAAAGATACAGGAAGTCCAGCGCCATCAGAAAGAACACATTCTTGACCGAGGCCCATATCTCCTGCAGTGTATTCCTGCGCAGGATATTTTTATATGGCTCCATAAAGAAATCCATCAACAGCTGGATGACATTAAAAATGATGATCTGATATCTGTATAGGATCATACTGTAGGGATTGCCCGCGTTGACCAGAAGGACAAAGCTGACAACAAAGCTGACCTGCAGACAAATCAGATCCAGCACGATGAAATCCAAATGCTTAAGAACACTGTTCTTTGCTTGCGAGATCATAACGGTTTCCCTTTCAACACATTCTTCTGCCGGCCTGCCCGGCACCGGAAGAATACCTTACTCATCTTAACACGGCATACGGTCTTTGACCATAGGAACTCCTGTTTGAACCTTTCGCGCGCGGAGGCCCCTGTCACTGACTATTGTCATGGACTCCTGTTATTGCTTCTTGTATGTTATACTCTTTCCCTTTGTGTCAACGCCGGATGTAATCTTCCTGCCGTCCACGGAAACACATCTGATATAGAATGTATAAGAGGTCCCTGATTTAGCCCCGGTCCAGGTATAGGATGTCCCTGTCGAATCCGTGATCTTTTTCCAGGTATCTTTGTATTTATAATAGATCCTGTATTTCTCTGCCCCGCTGACCTTTTTCCAGCTGATCTTCACCCCTTTGGACGTCGAGGTCAGGCTGCTGATCAAAGGCGCCTGTATAAAGCGTATGGTTCTGCCCGCGGACAGATAACCGCTGGCCCGGTCCAGGTATAGGAGGCGCCGGTCGTATCGGCAATCTTTGTCCAGCCGCTGCCGCTCTTGCGGAAGAGGCGGTATTTGGCCGCGCCGGCCGGCTTCTCCCAGGAGACCTTTATGCCGGCTTTGGTATTTTCAAGACCGGTAATGGCCGGCGCCTTGATGTATTTAATACTCCTGCCGGCGGAATTGAAACCGCCGGTATAGACAGATCCGTCCTTTGAGACGCAGCGGACTGTAAAAGTATACGTCGTTCCTGAAACAGGCTTTGTCCAGGTATAGGACGTATCCGCTGTATCCGCGATCTGTGTCCAGCCGCTGCCGTTTTTACGAAACAGGCGGTATTTGGCCGCACCTGCTGTTTTTGCCCAGCTGATCTTAATCCCTTTTTCAGTACAGGAGGTCCCTGTGAGGGAAGGTGGCGCCGTATATGTAAAGGCCGTGCCTTTCTGATCATAGCTGCCACCGTACCCGCTGCCGTCCGTGTTCAGGCACCGGACCGTAAAAGTATAGGTCCTGCCGGCCGCCGGCGCGGCCCAGGTAAAGGAGGTACCCTCTGTATCTCCGATTTTTTTCCAGCTGCTGCCGTCCTTATAAAAGATCCTGTACCGGGAACCGCCTGTCACAGCGCTCCAGACAATCTTAATCCCGCCATTGGATCCGGAAACTGAAGTGACCGGCGGCGCTGACGCCAGGTAGACCGCTTCCGCGCCTATGGTATCATACGCGCTGGAAACTGTATTATTATCCAGTACTGCAACTGTAAATTGATACGTCTGCCCGGCCGAGACGTCCGTGAACATAAATTCCGTGCCGCCTTCCTGGGCAAAGGAAGTCCCGGCGTTCGTCCATTTCCCGTCCCCGGTCTTATAGTAGATCCGATAGGCCGCGGCGCTTTCCACCTCATCCCAGGTCACGCGTATGCCTTTTTCCGTGCAGGAGGCCTGGATATTGACAGGCTGATTATAATAGGTAATTTTCTTTCCGTCTTCGGCGTAATCACTGATCTCATGCAGATCCGCATCCAGGCCAATGACCCGGATCCGATAGGCAGTACCATTGACCCGGTTATTCCAGTATACAGAAGAAGCCTCTGTTCTTTTCAGGAGCCGCCAGGAATCCTTCTCCTCTTCATAGCCGTATATGGCGTACTTGTCCACACCATCGATTTTGGACCATTTGATCCGGATCTGTCCGGAAGCGGTGCAGGACAGCGTAACGGAAGGCGCCGGGTACAGGACTCTGACCCTGCATTCCGCTGTAAAACCGCCATCTTTTGTACTGGCTGTAACAAGCGCCGTTCCGGGCGCTTTTGCCTTCACTCTGCCTTCACTGACCGTAACAATATTGTCATCACTGCTCTTCCACTGTACCGCCCGGTCAGAAGCATTGTAAGGGGCTACGCTTGCCGTGATGATCCCTTCGTCACCGATCAGCAGGCCCATATCCGCGTTGGACAGCCGGATACCGCTGACACTGACCCGGGCGGGGTCTTCTTCAGGTTCTTCATCCATCGACGAGACCGTATATTCTCCTGTCGTCACCAGTTCCTCAGGGCCGTTATACAAATAGTAGGTGACGGTCCGGCCGCTGCAGGTAATGCCGCAGATCATGCCCGCGGCGGTCTCTTCCCCGCCCAGCCGGTATAACGGCGTGACTGTGCCGTCGCCCGTAATCAGGCAGATCCCGTCCGCGCCGGCGGCAATAAAATCGTCTCCGAAGACAGCCGCGCATGTTTCATAGTAATCCTCCGGCACTTCAATCTCCGCCAGAACTGTATCCGACCCGTTCCCGTAGTCATGCAGACAGATACGCCCCGGCGCCGCGCTGTCAATATACACACAGACCCGGCCGCGGATGGCCAAAGGCATGACCGATCCGCTCCAGTAAGCGCCGTCATAGGACGTATCTGTCAGGGCGGACGAGACATTTTCTCCCAGAGAATCCACCCAGTCTTTCGAAGCATGGCTGTTGGCATACAGGCGTTTGCCGCTGACAAGGAAATTCTCATGCGAACAGTAGAGCCTGTAATCCCTGCTGTCGTCCCAGGTCGTATCCACGAAATAGCGGCTGCCGCCCGCGGAGACCATGTTCCAGCAGTGGTTCAGCT
Source organism: uncultured Lachnospiraceae bacterium (assembly GCA_900320325.1). GTDB lineage: Bacteria > Bacillota > Clostridia > Lachnospirales > Lachnospiraceae > CAG-791. The sequence continues at coordinate 295 of ONRU01000162.1, read as the reverse complement.
TATCGCTGCCGATAAAATCCGACTCGATATCCAATTTCTGCATAAGATAATCGAAAGCAAGGGTATATCCCTGACAGACCGCGGATCCTTCGACCAGGGCATTATAGGCGTTATAGCCGGACAGGGAATAGTCATATTCTATATGGGTGACCAGCCAGTCATGGATATACAAAATCTTCTGCTCCTCATTCCAGCCGCTGTCAACACCGGCCAGCGCCAGATCCGCTTTTTCTTCGAAAGCGGCCGAATCCTCTGCCGTATAATCACCGATATAGGTCGGATAGAAAGTCGTCAC
>ONRU01000075.1 GCA_900320325.1 uncultured Lachnospiraceae bacterium | reverse complement strand
ATATAGTCTACTTAAAAAAGGTGACCACATGAACGTGATCACCTTTTTCTTGACTTAATTTTGTTTATTTGAGTTGTCCACTTGACAGACCCCTGTTCATTCATAACGGCTGGCTCATTCTTATTTTTTAACAGGATACCGGTCAATCTCCCCAAAGTTCCAGTCCAAACCCGCGCTCATATAAGAGCTCTTCTTCAAAAGTGATTTCTTCTCCCTCTCCGGAAATCTTCGGAACATTGACAGGCAGTGTTCCGGCTGGAACAGCCTCATTGTAAACGGTACACAGGGCCACAGCCACATTCAGGTTGAAGGGTCCGTTTCCTTCTGCATCATGGGCGCTGCAGCTTTTTCAGGTATTGCGCCGGTACTTCTTTGGTCAGCCAGATATGATTGGCAGAAAGGAAAAAGCGGTATCCGTCCTCCTTCATCTTCCGGCAGTCAATTTCATAAATGACCGGCTTTCCGTGCCGGCTTCCGACCTTGCGGGCCGTCTCCCGGTCAGAAGAAAGATGTACATACAGCCGGCCTTTTGGAATCAGTCCCCGGGCGTCGATGGATGGGACATACTTCTCTCCGGTCCCATGCCAGAGCATATCCGGCGGACTCTTTTCCTCCAGCTCCACATCTACCGGAATGGAATGTCCCTGATTGGCACGTATCTTTGTATGATCTTCATTGAAGGAATACCGCTGCTTTTCATCGGTCCTGACAATCTCCTCCAGGATTTCCATGTCGACCGTATGCCCGCCGCTTCTGTTGATCCCGCTGATCAGCGCCTGTACATCCGCCCATCCGTGCGCGTCCAGTGAGATTCCGACGGCCTCAGGTCTGTGGCGGAGGATCATGGAAATGAACCTGCTCGTTTTTTCCTTTTTCTTACCGGATCTCTCTTTCCGCATCTATGATCTCTGCCTCCGTAATCTCTTTCACAAACGTGGAATTGTACTCCATCGGTGTTCTGCATCAGCTGCCCAGAAAATTCAAAACGGCCCGGTTGAAGGCATCCGGATGCCTGGCGGCGACAAAATGATCCCCCTTGAGGAAAACAAGTTCCGCTTCGGGAATACTGTCCGCAATCAGTTTCGTATGTTCCTCTTTGATCATATCGCGGGTCCCCGCGATGACCAGTGTCTTTGCCCGTATGCCGGCAAGATCAGCCGGATCCAGGTCCGGATCGTTCACCATCAGCCCCAGCAATTCCGCTTTCCGCCTGGCGGACTCCTTTTTCCCCGCGAATAATCCCACAAACCTGTATCCAATCTCAATCGGGATCTGGGTGGCCGGCTTTACGCCGCCCGCGTTTAGATTCGCTCCGTTCAGGATCAGACGGTCTACCCGGTCCGGATACTGTATGGCAAAGACCATCGCGATGTTCCCGCCGTCCGAGAACCCCAGCAGGTGCGCCTTTTCAATCCGCTGCCGGTCCATGAAATACCGCAGATCTTCCGCGAACTGCCGTATGGTAAAGGGCCGGCTGCCCCTGGGGGTCCTGCCGTGGCCCCGGGTATCGATCGCGTACACATGATACCGTTTTGAGAAGGCATCCATCTGTCCCTGAAAATAACCGCAGTTCTCACCGTTTCCATGAAGCAGAATAAGCGCTTCCCCCTGCCCTTTTTCTATGAAATATTGCTGAATATCACTATTTTTCATTCCTGCTCCCCAATCATTGCAGCAGCATGTTCTTCCGTCAGCATTATATCATATAACAGACATAGAGACCGTGCCTCCGATGACTGTAATTATTTACACCGGAAGCACGGTCTCTTTGCATGCTTTGTTACAGATGGTAATATTTTTCCGGGATGTGACAGTATCCTCCCGGATTCTTTTCCAGATATTTCTGGTGATAGGCTTCGGCAGAAAAGAAATTCCGCAGCGGTTCGAGCTGGACAGCCAATGGTCTGCCGGCCTTTCTCTCCTCCCGGTCATACAGCCGCCGGAGCTCCGGGTACTGTCCCGGATCGGTGAAATAGATGCCGGTGCGGTATTGGATTCCCCGGTCATTGCCCTGTCTGTTCACAGCAACAGGATCGATGACCATAAAATAGTACCCGATCAGCTCCGGAAGAGACAGTCTCGTTTCGTCGTAGACCACCCTGACCGTTTCCGCGTGTCCGCTGCTGCGGCATACATCCTCATAGGAAGGCGCGGACTCTGCCGCGCCATCCGGCCCGTTGGCATAGCCCGCCTCTGTAGAGACCACCCCGTCGAACTGGTCAAAAAATTTCTGCAGGCCCCAGAAACAGCCGCCTGCCAGATATATTTCCTTCATCAGCCTGTCCTTTCAAATCACACTGCCCTATGACACTGTCCACTTCCGCGATCCTGTTTCAGTACCCCAGTTCCTCCAGAAAAGCTGCTTTTCTGTATGTTCCCCAATGTCCGTCCACCACGGTCTTTACATCCAGCCTCCGGATCCGGTCTGCCAGGGCAGCCAGCTTCCTGTAATCCATACGCCAGGAAGGAAATTCCCCAAGCTGCGCGTCTCCGATATAGAGAACCTGATCTTCCGGCACATAGACCAGAAGACCGTCTTCCGTATGCGGGGATTCGGCATACAGGAGGCGCGCTGTTACACCGCCCAGATTGATTTCAAATCCATCCGGCACCTCCTCATCCGCAGGAACCACAATAAGGGGAACGCCGCCCGCGTATTCCTTCCGGATACAGGAATCACTTTGCAGAAACCGCCGGGCGTAATCGGGGTCTTCCTGCATTTCCCTGCGGATTTCCCGGAGGCGCCTGTTTGTTTCCGGACGGGCCATCGTTTTTCCATGGACCGCATGCATTCCAAAAGTATGGTCCCAGTGCCAGTGGGTGATCACCGTCAGGTCCGGAAGCGGCAGCAGTTCCCTTTCCAGAGCTCCGTAGAAATCCTGAACATGGGAAGAAGAATGTCCGGCGTCCACCGCCAGCGCCATATCCGTTCCCCTGATATATCCCAGGTTGGGCCTGTCCTTCTCCGCATCAAAGGTATAAGCCCATGTATGGGTTCCGATTTTCTGTAAATGGCTTGGTATATTCATTTTTCCCTCTTACTTGAATCCCGGTCGTATTCCTTCCCAGATTTTCTTTTTTTCCGTTTACAGCTCCTTTTCGTATCATACGGTTCCCACGCGCGGTCTGATACAAACTTACGAATCCTGTCGATTGTTTCCTGTTTCATGAAGAGATCGGAAGGCGTAAAGTAAACTCCGTAATCCCGTCCTGTGATGTCACGGTGATGGTTCCCTGATTTTTCTCAGCAAGGCTCCTGGCTATGGCCAGGCCTAAACCGTAGCTGTTGTCCTTATGGGTGCGGGATTCATCGACCCGGTAAAACCGGTCAAATAAGTGGGGCAGCGCTTCCGCCGGAATTTCATCCCCGGAGTTGGACACACGAAGCTCCAGCATCTGCGTCTGTTTCAGACCATGCCGCTGTGTGGACTGGTCCAGGATGACCTTGACTGTCCCGCCATCTTCGGAATGCTTCACCGCGTTATCGATGAGGATGGCCGCCAGCTGCTCCAGATCCTTCCTGCAGCCGTACGCGTCCAGGGTATCCGGTACCTGGGTATCCAATATCACGCCCCGCTCAAATGCCACGCTTTCAAAGGGCAATGCTGCCGTCAGTACTGCCTCTGCCGCGTCGTATGCTTCATGCGGCGGAGACGTTTCTGTATGTTTGGCCTCCTCCAGATTCGAGAGCTGCAGCATCTCATTCACGAGTCCGGACATGCGGCTGGTCTGTTCCTTGATATAGTCCAGCCATTTGTTCTGACCGATGGACTGTTCCAGCACGGAAACATTTGCGTCGATGACCGTCAGGGGCGTTTTCAGCTCGTGGCTGGCGTCCGCGACAAATCGTTTCTGCATCTCTGTATTCTCTTCCACAGGTCTGACAATGATGCGGGCGAGGAACCTGGCCAGCATGGCGAACAGACTCAGTGCCATGGCAAAGGCCGCGAGAGAAAACAGCAGGGTCTGCACGATCTCATACCGTAAAGAAGCCTCGTCAAGAAAAGAAACGATGATGCCCTCCGGATTTCGGATGGCCTTGTACTGCCAGCCCTCCGTGCTTCCACGGCCGTCTACATTCGTCAGGGCAGCATTGACAATAGCGGAAACCGTTGCTTCCTCTAACTGACCGGCACAGCCTGCCTGAGAGATGATTTCCCCCTTGGAATCCAGTAACAGAACGCCTAATTCATCTTCCGAAACGGCGCGCAGGAGCTCTGCCTTATCTTTTCCGCCGCCGCGCCTGTCACCTGGTGCTTTGTCATCCGGTGGTCTTTCACCTTCCGGTTTTTCGCCTTCCGGGTTAAGTATCATCATGGCGGAATCCAGAATGGCCTCCTGCTTTGAAGCCGTCCGGATTACCTGCAGGACATTGATGGCAACAAGGATGGCCAGCAGGACACCGCCCGCGCTGAGCAGGATGCTCCAGAATACTTTTTTCTTAAGACTTGTAATCATACAGGGCCTGCTTCCAGTTCATAACCAACGCCCCGTACGGAGCTGATCTTAGCTTCCGACTGGACAAACTTCATTTTCTTACGTAAAAAGGACACATAAACATCCACATTATTATATTCGGCATCCGTATCATAACCCCAGACCCGCTGGGTGATCTGCTCCCGGGAAATGATCTGGCCGGCGTTGCGGATCAGGTATTCCATCAGCTGATATTCCTTGGCGCCCAGGCGGACCGAGCGGTTATTATTTGTGCAGGACAATGTATAGGTTTGTGTATCCAGGATCAGATCACCGGCCTTCAGACGGTTGTCAATGCTGTTTCCCGCTTTACGGCGGGATACCATACGGATACGGGCCAGCAGTTCCGGCATGGCAAAAGGCTTCGTAAGATAATCATCCGCTCCCAGGTCCATGCCGCCCACCTTATCTTCAATGGTGCTGCGTGCTGTCAGCATGATCACAGGAACATCCATCTTCTGTTTCCGGATCCGTCGCAGGACTTCCAGGCCATCGTAGACCGGCAGCATGATATCCAGAAGCACCAGGTCATACAGACCGCTGCAGATCATACTGTAACCTTCATCGCCATCGGCCGCCCCGTCAGCCAGATATCCTTCACCTGACAGAGTACGGATCAGCGCCTCCCGGAGTCCCTTTTCATCTTCTACAACTAAAATCTTCATAGATACACCTGCTTTTTTACCGGCCTCATAAGGCCGGTTTTCTTTTTCCTGTCTCCAATTATAGCGTGAAACATGGAAATAGTATTGAAAAAGAATTTAAGGAACTTCAATAAAACATCAATCTTTCTGCCGTAAACTGAAGCCACTCTCAGGAAAGGAGGCAGCAGCTATGGCAATCAACGTCATGCAGCGATACGAAATGAAATACCTGTTGGACAGGTCCCAGACGGACCATATCCTGCAGAAACTGGAAGGACATATGCAGGCCGACGAATACGGTCTTACCTCCATCGCTTCCCTATATTATGACACACCGGATGCCCGGCTGATCCGAAACAGTATCGATAAGCCGGCTTTTAAGGAAAAGATCCGCCTGCGCTCTTATGGCCTGGCGGCAGATACATCGCCGGTATACCTGGAGCTTAAGCGTAAGTACGAGGACGTTGTTTATAAACGCCGTGTACCATCCACGATTCCTGAAATCGGGAACTTCTTTGCGGGAGCGGATCTTACAGGCGGAGATGAACAGATCCGAAGGGAACTGGCCTATTTCCGGGACTTTTATAAGATACTGGTTCCCGCCTGCCTGATCATTTATGACCGGACGGCCTACTTTGAGCCTGACGGCGATCTGCGTCTGACCATTGATTACAGGCCGAGATACCGGACAGAGGACCTGACATTGACAAAGTCCATGGAAGGGCGCCCGCTTCTGCCGAAGGGCTGGAGCATCCTGGAAATCAAGGTACAGGGAGCCATGCCCCTCTGGCTTTCATCAGCTCTGAGCGCGGCCGGAATCTTCAAAAACAGCTTCTCAAAGTACGGAGAAGCCTACCGGCTGGAGCTTTTGAAAGAGAAAGAAAAAGGCACCTTGATCACCGCTCCCGCGATTCTGCGTGCCGCATAAAAATAAAGAAAGGACGTTAATAATATGTTTGATTCTATCTATACTTCCATGGTCACGCCGGCCCAGTTTTTCCTGATGGCGGCTGCGGCCCTTGCTGCCGGTGTTGTATATTCCTGGATCATGAGCTTCCGGGTCCGGTCCACGAAACGGTTCTTCATCGTGAACGCGCTGATACCCTTCATGGTCGCCGCGGTGATCACCTTTGTGAACGGCAATATAGGGGCCGGCGTCGCGATCGGCGGTGCCTTCAGCCTGATCCGTTTCCGCTCTGCCCAGGGCAGCGCGGATGAGATCGCCGCGCTTCTGGTGTCCATGGGTTCCGGCATCGCCTTTGGTATGGGCTACCTGACTTACGGCAGTATCATTTTGCTGGGTATGGCCCTTTTATTCCTGCTCCTGAACGAGCTGAACATTTTTGAACACAAAAACATGACCGCCGACCGGCTTTTGCGCGTCACCATCCCGGAAACACTGGAATACAGCGGGGCCTTTGAGGAAGCTTTCGCCCGCTACCTGAAAAAAGCGGACTGCACCGGCGTGAAGACCACCGCCATGGGCAGCATGTTCCGCCTGTCATACAGGATTCAGATGAAAGATCCGGCGGAAGAAAAAGCCTTTATTGATGAACTGCGTACAAGAAACGGAAACCTGGAAATATCCATTCTTCCTTACACAGAAGAAATAAACACATTATAAAAGAAATCGAGGTATGAACTATGAAAAATAAAACCTTGGCAGCTATGGCTGCAGCAGTGATCATGACATCGGCAGTATTTTTAAATGGCTGCGGGAACATCGTCAACGCCGGAAGCACCGGAACGGAGATGACGGAAAACACAGAAACACGTACAGCTGTAACGGAAGACAATACCGCGGCAGCGGCAGGCGCAGAGCAGACTGCTGAAACTACGGCAGATACAGATTCCGCTGAAGCTGCTGAAAACACAGCAGACACCGATTCCGCTGATGAAAACGAACAGTTCACTGCACGGGATCTGGCACAGACAGCAGACCTCAGTGAAGCATCTTATATCACGGTATCTGACGGAGAAACTGTAAATATCACGGAAGAGGGCGTTTATATATTAAGCGGCAGCGCAGAGAACGCGTCTGTCGTGATCAAAACCGCGGAAGAGGCAAAGGTTCAGCTGGTTCTGGATGGTGTGAGCATCATCAATACCGATCAGCCCTGTATCCTGGTCGAGAGCGCGGACAAGGTTTTTGTGACCTCTGCGGAAGGCAGTGAAAATGTCCTGACAGTCAGCGAAGGCTTCAGCGGAGATGAGGATGCCGTGATCTTCTCACGGGATGACCTGGTACTGAACGGCCTGGGCACCGTGACCGTCACTTCCCAGGGCGATGGCATCCGTACGAATGATGATCTGAAGCTCACCGGCGGAACCTGGATCGTGGACGCAGCCGATACCGCGCTGAAGGCCCATAACGGCATTTATGCCTGCGACGGTGTGTACGAACTGACCGCAGGTAATGACGGACTTCATGCAGAGGATAACGATGATGATACCGCCGGTGATATCGTGATCGAGGGCGGTACCTTCACCGTCAAAGTCGGTGACGACGGCATCCATGCCACCACCGCTGCCACGGTCAATGGCGGGACGCTCACCATCACGGCCGGTGAGGGCATCGAAGCGACCCAGGTCATCATTAACGACGGATCCGTAAATATCAATGCCTCGGATGACGGCATCAACGCCGGCAGGAAATCCACCGCCCTGGACGTAAAGGTCGAGATCAACGGCGGAAATGTTACCGTCGCCATGGGTTCCGGCGATACAGATGCCATTGATTCCAACGGCGACCTGCTCATCACCGGCGGCACCATCGATATTACCGGCCAGTCTCCTTTCGACTATGACGGCAGCTGCCAGCATACCGGAGGCACCATTATTGTCAACGGGACACAGACTGACGACATCACCAATCAGATGATGGGCGGACAGCATGGCGGACAAATGGGCGGACAAATGGGCCAATTCGGAAAAAAACGAAGATAATTGCAAGAGGGCGCTGCACTTGCTGATGAACAGCAGGTGCAGCGTATTTTGCGCTCTCCGAATGTGCCTGCATGTACCGCGCTATAATGGCTTTGCCAATAATATATGCTATAATACTTATTGGCAAACCGTTGGCAATAAACCGGCAATCAGGAGGCTCTGCGCAGGCAGGACCTCCTGATTTTTCTATCGGTATTTGAGTTAGTTATTGAACTGAAAGAGGAATCATAGAAGAAAATTACTAAAAACGCAGATGATTATGAAAAAGTCGGCAATGTACGTTATAATGAGTTGTGACAGAGTAAATATTCAGCAACAAACGGTTATGTAAAAACTATTTTTGTGCTACTGTTCAGTATTTTATTAATGGAGGGTTAAAATGGCAGGAAAGAAAAAAACAACAGAAACCGAAGCAGTAA
>ONRU01000165.1 GCA_900320325.1 uncultured Lachnospiraceae bacterium | reverse complement strand
AGCTATACCGGGATCGTGAACCGGATGGTATGGAGAAAGGAAGACTGACAGAAACAGGTTCGTTATTGCCAGGGCAGCTGCTTTCGGGCGGCTGCCCTGGCTTTTCTGCGGGCATTCCGGATGGGAGCTGCCGGCAGTACCGGTGAAGGAAAGCCTGACAGTTGTCCAGTTAATCGGGGTCTGTTATAATTCTTATTACATGGATATTTGTTGAAGGATGATGAAATAAGACGGAATCATAAAGCAGAAGGGTTTTTTACAACAGGATGAAACAGGACCATGCAGGCAGATCGGGACAGGGGCTTCCTTATCCCACCCGTCTTTCCATGATTCTATATTTTTTGAAGGGCAGCGGCAGATACTTTTTTGCAGCTGTTTTTTCTGCTGCCCTGATGGCCCTGCTGGACCTGATCAATCCCCGTATTGTCGGCTATACGGTCGACAGTATTATCGGGGACAGCAGCGCGGAAACAATCCTTCCCCTGCGTCTTTTGATCAATGCCCTGGGCGGGCCCGCATATCTGAAGACGCATCTGTGGATGGTCTCTCTGACCATCGTCGGCGTCGCCCTGGCGGCTGCCTTTTTCCGATATTGCTTCCGCCGCTGCAATACGACCGGATCGGAGACCCTGGTCAGGACAATGCGGGATGCCCTCTATGATCAGATCACAGTCCTGCCCCTGTCCTGGTACATCGGGCACAGGACAGGAGACCTGATCCAGCGCTGTACAGCGGATGTGGAGATGGTCAAGACCTTTGTTTCGGAGCAGATGATCAACCTGCTGCGGATCGTGATCCTGATTGTCCTGGCCATGTATTTCATCGCGGGCATCTCCCCCGCGCTGGCTGTGACGGAAGCCCTTTTTATTCCTGTTGTTTTCCTGTATTCCGCTTATTTCCATGATAAGGTCGGATCTTCTTACGAGGACGCGGATGTGGAGGAAGGAAAGCTTTCCTCCATTGCCCAGGAGAACCTGACAGGGATCCGGGTGGTCCGGGCGTTTGGCCGGGAGCAATACGAAAGGCAGCGCTTCGCGGCCCAGAACGATACATACACGAAGACCTACATGTATCATTCCGCCATATCCACCGCTTTCTGGACAACAGGCGACCTGGTCTCCGCCACACAGGTCATGGTCATGACCGTCCTGGGAGCTTATTTTTGCGTAAAGGGGCGGATCAGCGCCGGGGATTACATAGCGCTGGCTTCCTATACCGCCATGCTGACATGGCCCGTCCGTATGATGGCCCAGGCCGTTTCGGAGATGAGCAAGGCGTCCGTATCCCTGGACAGGATCCGGGAGATCATGAACGCGGCGCCGCAGGAAGACAGGCCTGACGCGGAAGAGCCGGATATGAGCGGAGATATTGTTTTTGAGGATGTTTCCTTTGCCTATCCGGCTGAGAGTACACAGGAGCAGGATGAGGATTTCCCCGGGAAAGAGCCCCGTCAGGTGCTGGAGCATCTGTCCCTGACCATTCCCGCGGGATCTACGGTCGGTATTCTGGGCGGGACCGGGTCCGGCAAATCGACCCTTGTACGGCTGCTGACCAGGCTTTATGAGCTGCCGGAAGGACAGGGCAGGATCACCGTAGGCGGTCACGATATCGCCCATATCAAGCTCAAATGGCTGCGCAGGCATATCGGGACGGTCCTGCAGGAGCCCTATCTGTTTTCCGGATCGATCGCGGAAAACATTGCGGTTACGAAAGACAGGACAGATTTGAACGCCGTCAGGAAATACGCGGGCATGGCTGCCCTGGACAGTACGGTCGCGCATTTCGCGGATGGGTATGAGACTTATATCGGAGAGCGGGGCATGACCCTTTCCGGCGGCCAGATCCAGAGGGCTGCCATAGCCCGTATGCTGATGGGAGAGCCGCCGGTCATGATCTTTGACGATTCGCTTTCCGCGGTGGACGCGGCCACAGACCAGGAGATCCGGGCCCGTCTGTCCGGACAGATGCAGGGCAGGACGGTCATCCTGATCGCCCACCGCATTACGACCCTGATGGACGCGGACCAAATCTATCTTCTGGACAGGGGCAGGATCATTGAGCAGGGCAGTCACAGGGAACTGCTGGAGAAGGGCGGCCTCTACCGCCGGATTTATGACCTGCAGAGCAGCCAGGATGAGTTTGATACGGAAGCATAAGAACGGGAAATGCTGAATGAAGAAGGGAGGTGAAAGGCATGCGGAATCCGGAACAGAAAAGTAAAGAACGCGGCACGGACAGGCCGGGACTGTTCGGCATCAACTATATCATGCCTTTCATCCGTCTCTATGGGAGAAAGACCATCGTCATGCTCTTTCTGGGCTTTCTCAGTTCACTGGCGGATA
>ONRU01000015.1 GCA_900320325.1 uncultured Lachnospiraceae bacterium | reverse complement strand
GTTCGAAATGGTCGAAAATACCCTGGAAACCAATCTGGGCGGTCTGGGCATCGGCAGATGGACCAAGCCCCTGGGCGGCTATTTCATCAGTTTTGATACTATCCCCGGCTGCGCCAAGCAAGTCGTATCCGCCGCCAAGAGGGCCGGCGTCAAGATGACCGGCGCGGGCGCCACATGGCCCTACGGCAAGGATCCTCTGGATACCAATATCCGTATCGCCCCTTCCTATCCTTCCCTGGATGACCTGAAGACAGCCGCCGAGCTCTTTACCCTCTGCGTCAAACTGATCAGCGTTAAAAAACTGCTGGAGGATCCGGACCTGCAGGCACAGCTGCGGGCGGAAGCCGCCGGACAGGCTGCGGAAACGGAGGCGGAAGCCTGACCGTCCCGCGGACTTGTTAAAGATTAAAAAAATCCCGTCCTGTATCGTACATGTAAGCTCACGATACAGGACGGGATTTTACTTATCCGCGAAACTCTTTCAATGTTCCGTCAGCGTAAGGAGGTCTTACCATTCTCCTTCTTCCGGCTCGTCTTCATAGACAGTTTCTTCTTCCTCGTACTCTTCGTACTCCTCGTAATCCTCTGTCTCCTCATAGTCCTCATCCTCTTCGTAGGACTCTTCTTCCGCGGGCACCTCGCCCCAGATGTGGCCGGCGCCGTAGGATACGTCGTTGGCCAGGAAGGTATCCTCATCCTTGTGGATGATAAATACCATGGTCTTGCCGACATTGACATCGACCGGGTTGCCGTTGTCATCGACATAGACATTGGGAGAATAATCGCTGTCCTTGGTCCATGTCACGTGGATCATCTTGCCGTGGGTGATGTAATAGCCGTCGCCGGGGCCGTCCGAAACATAGACGCGCAGGTAGGCGCTCTCACCGCCGTGGTGGTGGTCATATTCACAGATCTTGACAAAGATATTGTCAAAGGCCATCTGATTGCCGCTGACCGCGTCGCACTGGGGCTGTCCATACAGCCGTTTGTAATAGAGACCGGTCTCCTCGTCATAGGACAGGGCAGACTGGGTCATGGGGAAGGAAGCGGACATATCGATCTCTGTCGCGTCGACCGCGTCGGGATACTGGTCCAGCGTATTCACAGGCTCATCCAGGCCGACAAAGTTGAAATGCAGGCCATGCTGATACAGCTCCTTATGGGTCCTGCTCCAGCCGGCTTCATCAATGGCGGCATTGACATGGTCCGAATCCGTATAAGCGGTATGCTCGGTGGGGATTCCGTTGGGATTGATCCGGTAATAGGCGTTGTAGCTGGGTCCCAGGGGACCGCCGACGCCGTTGATATTATCGACATCGTGGCGGGTCAGGATATCAATGCAGTAATCCGTAGGGCCGCCGTAATGGATATAGATGGGATCCCATTCCAGGCCTTCATAAACGAAATAGGAACGGATACTGCGGATATTTCCGATCCGGTCCAGATTCTGCCAGTCCTGTACAATGCCCATCTGCCGGCTCATTTCGCCTTCCTCCAGAATCTCGTAAAAGACCTGGACCCGGTCCAGGCCGTACTGGGGCTGGGCCAGACGGTCGATGGGATACATAACGGCCAGGGGCCGCAGGTCGGCGTCCGCTTCCTCCTGGCTGATCTCCAGGCCGGTCAGGGCACTGCGGGGCGGGCCGGGATCCTCCTCGACGACTTCCTCGACAGTCTCTTCCGCTTCTTCGGCGGCCTCCTCTGTCTCTTCCTTTTCTGTTTCCTCTGCCGTTTCTTCACTTACTGTCTCTGCCGGCGCGGCCGTTTCTCCACTGCCGGAAGACATGCCGGCATCACCGGCCAAAGAGCTGCAGGCCGTCAGGGCACCGATGGCGCAGACTGCCAGCAGCAGAACGATCTGTTTTTTCTTCATAGGCTCCTCCTGTATTCGATACAGTTTTTACGTTCTGACTGCATATTTATGATGTGTATCATTTTAATTATAAAATAAATACACATATGCCGCAATTGTTTCAGAATTTTCGAAAATTGTGTCAGAAAGCGGCCGCAAAAGCCCGGATACGCCCCGAAAAGGGGCCTATTGTAATCCTTTTCCGCTTATTTTACAATGAATCCGTAACAGACATCAGCAGTTTACTGACAGAAACGGCGTTTACATGAAAAAAACAGTACAAGACGAGAACTGGGAGCGGGCAACGCAGCTGGTCAATGATTCCGGTTTTGCCCAGAATGTAGGGATCCGCCTGACCCGGCTGGAGCCCGGTTACTGCGAAGGCATCCTGAAAATCGAACAGAAGCACCGGAACCCTCTTGGAACGGTACACGGCGGAGTCCTTTATACCCTGTGCGATACCATCTGCGGGGTTGCGGGCGCCTCCTTCGGCGGCGGCGGGTCCACAGTCCAGAGTTCCTTCAACTTCCTGCGGCCGGGACGGGACGGCATCATCACCTGCCGGGCCCGGGTCACCAAGAACGGCCGCCAGCTGATCTGGGTGGAATGTGTCCTGACCGATGAGGAGGAACGGGAGCTCTGCAGAGGAGAGTTCATGTATATACAGATGCCCGGCGTCCGCCATTTCGGCATAGAGCCGGACACGCTCCCGGGCGGCATCAGTCCGGCGCCGGAGGAGAAAGCCGCGGACCGGCCGCCCCTTCCCCGGACGGCCGTCAGAGAAAAACCCCCTAAGGAAGAGAAAGAGAAGGGCAGCCATGGAAAAAAACGAATTACTTGATATCATGCTGAACAGGCGCAGTATCCGTGAATATACCGGGGACCCCATTCCCATGGAAAAACTGAACGCGGTCATTGAAGCGGGTCTTTCCGCTCCTTCTTCCAGGGGCCGGCGTCCCTGGGAACTGATCGTCATCCGGGACCGGCAGATCCTGATCTCCCTGTCCGGCAGCCGCATGGGCTCGGCCCGTATGCTGGCAGGCGCCGACGCGGCCATCGTAGTCCTGGGCGATGAAGACCTGTCGGATGTATGGGTAGAGGACTGTTCCATCGTCATGGCCCATATGCACCTGATGGCGGACAGCCTGGGCCTCGGCAGCTGCTGGATCCAGGGCAGGAACCGGGACGCCCGGCCAGGCCAGCTGACAACGGAGAACTATATCCGTTCCTTCCTGAAGTTCCCTTCCAACTACCGGCTTCTGGCCATGCTCTCCCTTGGCATACCGGCCGTCAGACCCGAAGCCCGTCAGGTCGAAGACCTGCCCTTTGACAAAGTACACATTAACCGCTTCTGACACAGGAGAGGAGACTGCCATGACCAAGCTGACCACTCCCTGGACCGACAGGGCGGATCTCAGGCATCCTGATCCCGCGAAGATCCCCCTTTCCGAATATCCCAGACCCACCATGGTCAGGGACGAATACCAGATCCTGAACGGCGTATGGAACTACCGGATCGACCGGGAAGGCGGCCGGACCGGCCGCTTTGACGGGCAGATCCTGGTCCCCTTTTCGCCCGAGACAGCCCTCTCCGGCGTGGAGCGGATCCTGCAGCCCGACCAGTATCTGCATTATTACCGGACCTTTGACATTGAACAGGTCAGACCCCGCATGCGGCTGCTGCTGCATTTCGGCGGCGTCGACCAGACCTGCCGGGTCTATATCAACGGCCTGCCGGCCGGCAGCCATGAAGGCGGCTATCTGGCTTTCAGTCTGGATATCACGGATCTGATCCGGGACGGCAGCAATGACCTGGAGCTGGTCTGCCGGGACCTTTCGGATACCTCCTGGCATGCCAGAGGCAAGCAGACCCTGCAGCCGGGCGGCATGTTCTACCAGGCCCAGAGCGGGATCTGGAAGACGGTCTGGATGGAATGGGTGCCGGACACCTATATCACCGGTCTGCGGCTTACTCCCGTCTTCGCGGACTCCATGGTCGAGCTGTCCGTCTTTACCAACGCGAAGAAGCGGATTTCCGCTTCCGCGGTCATCCGGGATGATGAACAGCAGATCCGGGAAATCCATTTCTATACCAGTGACCGGATTTATATCCATATACCGGATTTCCATCCATGGTCTCCGGAGGATCCCCACCTCTATACCATAGAGATCACCATGGACCGGGACAGGGTGACCGGTTATTTCGCCATGCGCAGTTTCGAGCGCCGCCGGGATGAAAAGGGAATCCTGCGCTTTTTCCTGAACGGGAAGCCTTATTTCTGCAACGGCCTCCTGGACCAGGGCTACTGGCCGGAGAGCCTGATGACCCCGCCTACGGATGAGGCTATGATTTATGACATCCAGACAGCCAAAGACCTGGGCTTCAATACCCTGCGCAAGCATATCAAGATTGAACCTGAACGGTGGTACTGGCACTGCGACCGTCTGGGCATGCTGGTCTGGCAGGACCTGGTCAACGGGGGCCGGTCCTACAATATGAATTTCGTCACCTACATGCCCAACGGCCTGACCTGGACCCAGCGCAATGTCCGGGACAGCCGCTATAAGCTCTTTGGCCGCCAGGATCCGGAAGGCCGGGAGGAATATTACCGGGAGCTGGAGGAGACCCTGAAACAGCTGGGCAACGCGGCGTCCATCTGCGTCTGGGTCCCCTTTAACGAAGGCTGGGGTCAGTTCGACGCTTCGGAAGCCACCCGCCGGATCCGGGCGCTGGACAGGACCCGCCTGGTGGATGAGGCCAGCGGCTGGTTCGACCAGAAGGGGGGCGATTTCCTCAGCGTCCATAATTACTTCCGTCATTACCAGGCTGAGGTCAGTGACCGGATCGCGGCCCTGACGGAATATGGCGGCTATTCCCGGCTGATCGAGAAACACAGCTGCCCGCGCAAGACCTATGGCTACGGCAGCTATGAAACAGAAGAGGATCTGACCCGGGCTTATGAAAAGCTGATCCGGACCGATATCCTGCCCAATATCTGCCGGGGGCTCTCCGCGGCGGTCTATACCCAGGTTTCCGATATTGAGGACGAGGTGAACGGTCTCCTGACCTGGGACAGGAAAAAGCTCAAAATGAAAGCCTCCGTCATCCGCAGGCTCAACCGCATGATCTATAAGGAATTTGACAAAAGGACAGGAGGGAAACGGCGATGACAGCAAAGGACGGACAGGTATTTCAGGCGGCAGGCAGCGTCATTACAGGGGATGTGACCATCGGACGGGACTGCGGCGTCTGGTATAACGCGGTCATCCGCGGGGATGAGGTCGACATCCATATCGGGGACAGGACCAATATCCAGGACAACGCGGTGGTCCACGGAGATCCCGGCAATCCGGTCCATATCGGCAGCGGCGTGACCATCGGCCACGGGGCCATCGTCCACGGCTGGCCCGGATCGGCCGGGACTGTATCATCGGGGCCGGCGCCCTGGTCACCCAGGGTACGGAAATCCCGGACGGATCCGTCGCTTTCGGCAATCCCGCCAGGGTCCGGGGACAGATGAGCCCGGAAGCCGTGGCGGAGAACCGCCGCAACGCGGATGTTTATGTAGAACTGGCAGGAAAAAACAGGGAGCAGCTCTAAAGGCTGCTCCCTGTTGTGTTTCAGGCATTCATAAACGACATCTATTTGTGATAGGTCCTGTTGTTGAGAATCATAAAGCCCCGGTAGATCTGCTCCAGGACCAGGATCCGGGTCATCAGATGGGTAAAGGTCAGCGAGGACAATTTCCAGCGGACATCCGCCCGGGCTGTCAGGGCCGGTGCCGGTCCCAGGGAACCCGCGATCACGAAAACCAGACTGCGGCGCGTTCTCTGCCAGCTGCCCAGCCGGGCGGCAAAATCCTCACTGGTCCATTCCTGTCCGTGCAGGTCCAGCAGGATCACGAAATCATCGGGCCGGATCCTGGCAAGAGCCCGTTCCGCCTCCTTCTCCATGGCGATGCGTACCTCGGCCTCCCGCTCCGTATGCAGGTTGGCCTCATCCTTCACTTCGCAGACCTCGATCTTACTGAAGGCCGAGATCCGCTTGCGGTATTCCTGATCCAGGGCGGCCATGGATTTATCCTTGAGCCGTCCGATCGTAAGCAGTGTAATCATGCGCAGCGCTCCTTTTTTCTGAATCATGAACCGTTAAGTCTGACGCCCGGTCCATTTGTGAACCGGCAAGTCTGACGCCCGGTTCACGTGACGGTCAATAATGGGGGAATTCTCCCCGATAGTCGGTCAGGCCGCAGATATAATCCATGCTGACATCATAAAAGCGGGCCAGGGCAATGACCCCGTCCAGACCGATCTGGCGCTGACCGCTTTCATAATAGCTGTAGGCCCGGGGGCTTATCTCCAGTATAGCGGATATTTCCAGCGTCGAACAGCCGCTTTCGCGGTGGAGCAGGCGCAGACGGGCCGGTATCCTGGACAGGGCCCGGTCGGACTGACTCCGCGGGGAGTTTCCGCCCGCTTCCCCGGTGAAAGCATGCAATGTGTCTGTTTCCATCCTTTTGTCACCATCCTTTCCAAAATAAGCCATACTATTTTTGCTGTAAGCTGTGCTATAATACAATTCGTGTACCCTCACGGGCCCCGGAGCGGAAATATCTCCCGGAGGGACCGGCGCAAAGCGGCAGAACCATACCGCGGAATGAATAAGAAAGCGGAATACATATATGCAGACACCTATTGATTTTGGAAAAACCTTTCTGAACCGGCTGTTTTATGAAGGAAATATAGACGCGGCGGCAGACGCGGCCGCGGAAGACCTGCTCTGGACCGGAGACGACCGCAGCCTCCATATCCGGACCCGGCAGGAGCTGGAGAAAATGCTGGAGCTTCTGGCGGTCCGGATCCGGGAGCCCCATTATGTGGACATAGCGGCCATTAAATCCCAGCTGTGTCCGGACAATACAGTCCTGGTCACCTACGAGCTGTCTCTGGTACCGGAAAATGTCAGCAGGACCCTGGTCCTGTTCTGTTCCATGTTCATCGCTCCGGCAGATGAGACATATCGGATCACTTTCCTTCATTTTTCGGAAAAGACCGAGGATGACCGCAACCGGATCCGTCAGATCAGCGTCTTTGCCGACAAGATCGCCTGCGGCATCATGATCCTGGCGGCGGGCGGAGGACATACTCCGGTCATCCTTTATTACAACCGCTATATCACCGACCGGCTGGGCTATGAGCCCGAGGAATTTGAAGCTCTGGCTGCCGGGGATCCCTTCTTCGCGGCGGCACCGGTCCGCCGGGACGGCAATCACCTCAGTTTTCATATTTCCGCTACGCCCGCCTACCGTCAGGAGGAGCGGGTCCTTTATTACTGCGTCCTGCATGAAACGACGGGCTTCCGTCTGGTCACCTCCCAGCTGCAGTCCCGCCTGGATGTGAACACCCGGGCCCTGCGCTGCCTGCCGGGGGCGGTCTGCGGCCTGCACTGGAACGGAGAGACCGGCCGGGTATTTTATATGAGCAAACAGATCCGCTCCTATTTCGGTATCAGCGAAGCTGCCTTTGCGGACCGGATCGGCAATGATCCCCTGGCTTTTCTGGAGATGACAGATATCCGGCGGGAACGCCTTGTCCGGGATCACCTGCATCAGCCCCTGTCCGATCCGGACTGCGGCATGTACAGGATCCCGCGGCCTGACGGCAGCAGCCTCTGGGTCAGCCTGACGATGATCCACGATGTCCGCAGAGACACCGGGGAAGACGATATTTATCTCTGTTATATGGACCGGAATAAGGATCACGAGGACCAGGTCCGGCAGGAAGAAAAGTCCCGCAAACTGATCCAGATCCGGGAACAGCAGGCCCGTGAGGAGGTCGAAGCGGCCAGACGGGCCAGCCGTATGGAGGTCGCCCGGGCCAAAGAACAGGCGGACCGCAGGGAAGAAGGAATCCGCAGGACCATGCAGCGGCATCTGGATGCCCAGAAGCGGGAAGCCCGCCACAGTGAGGAGCGCCAGAACGCCCGTTACCAGCAGCTGGAGGAACGGACCTCCAGAGAACTGCGAAAAATGACAGAGGAAAATGACGGCCTCAGGAAACGGGTAAAGGAACTGGAAGAGCGCCTGCGGGTCCGGCAGGAAGAAACGCAAAAGAAGATCGCCGCCCTGACGGCGGAGCAGGAGGAAAAGGCCAGAGCCCGCGAAGAGCGGCTGACCGCGGGATTTGAAGAAGAACTGGAACGCAGCCGCCGGATCATCCGGGACCTGCGCAGGGAAAAGGAGGACAGCGAGGCGGGTGCCCGGCTGGAAAAAGCCAGGGAAAACGCCGATAAGATCCGTCATATGGAAAAAGACAAGGGCATGGAACGGGTCCGTTATCTGATGGAACAGCCGGCCGAGGCCTTTGGTGTATCCGGAACCGTCCGGCGGGTCGATTCCGGAGAACTGCGGGACAGGGTCATCCAGGACTTTATGGAGATGATCCGGGCCGGCCAGGGCAATGTGCCCGATCAGGTCTTCCGGGCGGAAGAAGCCGTCCGCAATGTCATGCTTTACCAGAGCCTGCGCTGCAATGACCGCCGGATCTCCCTGACCCTGCGCAAGGGCGCTGTTTTCGCGGGCGAAGTGGACGGCAGCAAGGCCGGTCTGCAGACCGCGCTCTGCAATCTGCTGGACAGTGTACTGGCGCAGACAGAGAACGGCGGCCGGGTCACGGTCACCTACACGACAGAGCGTCCCGCCAAAGGGGAAGTCGGCCTGATGCTGCGAATCCTGGGCGGCAGCAGGGAAGCCGGTCTCCGGGATCTGGTGACCGCCTGGGACCAGGAGAGCGCCGCCGGCGATCCGCTGAACGCGGGCATCTATAACGCCGGACGGATCCTGTCCTCCATGGACGGCAGTATGCGTTTCCGCAATACGGGGGCGGACCACGGCGAATATACAGTAAAAGTAAGGATGAAGCTGCCGGATACCGGCAATAAAGAAAAGAAGACCGCGCAGGGATAAGACATGGGCGGCGCCGGTGAACAGCGCCGCCATGATATGCTGAAATTCAGATGTCCGCGCGTTTAAATCGGAAACAGACAGATCAACAAATCAGATCCGCAGACAGATCAGTAAATCGGATTGCGGAGCCTGGCGTAGCGGCCGCTGACCTCCAGCGATTTGATATTGCGGTTCAGATAGACCGAGAAGCGGGTCACGCCGCTCTTGCGGATGGCAGCGTCCAGATTGGGATTGACCTTTTCCAGCTCCTTTTTCAGGGCGGACAGGTACATATCATTGGTCCTGCGGTTCTCAAAGATCTTCAGGATCTGGCTTTCGATCTCACTGTCAGAAGAGGCGGCCAGAGATACCCAGACCGCGTTGTCCCGGTTCTCTACCGTCAGGGAAGGAAAGTCCATCAGGAATTCCGAGAGTTTGCTGTAATGATAGTTACGGATATCGAAATCCGGGAAGATCTTGACCAGGCGGGAGCCGATCTCACCAAGGCCGGTCTCCTTGCCTTCCGCGCTGTTATCAATGATCATCTTGATAATAGCTTCCTCAATGGTATCGATATCTGTAAAGGCGTTCTCGGCCTCACCGTCCAGATCAGCCGTCGTTTCCTCCACGGGATCAGCGGTCTTGCGGACACGCCGGCCGGCAGCCGCTTTTTTGGATGCCGCTTTTTTGACAGGGATATTGTCATCGCTTTCCAGAATATCCAGGAATATAAAACGCTCACAGGAAACACGGAAGGTTTCCGGCGTCTTGCGCTCTCCCATGCCGATGACGACTTTGCCGGCCTCCCGCAGGCGGGTGGCCAGCTTGTTGAAATCACCGTCACTGGAACAGATGCAGAAGCCCTGGACCTCACCGGTATAGAGAATATCCATAGCGTCTATGATCAGACCTATATCGGACGCGTTCTTTCCGGGCGTGTTATTGGGCTGCATGACCGGCGTCAGGGAATATCCCGAGGATTTGTTGAGCCAGGAATGCAGCCGGTCCTGGGACCAGTCCCCGTACATACGGCGGATGGTGATCTTACCGTATTTGGAAAGCTCGCTCAGGATCAGCGGTATATATTTGGCGCTGACATTGTCAGCGTCGATCAGCAGGGCAATATTAATATCATCCATAAAAATGACCTTTCGTAATAAAATCGGTAACTGTGGATATGGCATGCAGTTACGTAAACTGTACCGATGCCGGAAACGCACAGCATCTGATTAATAATACTGTTTTTCACAGGAAAATGTCAATTCATACGCCAGCACCGGAGCCGCCGGACAGAAGCGGCGGAATTCCGTAAGTATTACATCACCAGTTGGAAAAGGGGAACAAGAATATGAGCGAACAGAAAAAGAAACTGACACCTCCCAGACCCAAGGCAGAGACCATGCAGGTCGAACCGCATCCGAAGACCAAAGTGAAAAAAGTGATCGCAGTGGTCAGCGGCAAAGGCGGCGTAGGCAAATCCTCCGTGACCGCCATGTCGGCTGTATGGGCCAGAAGGAACGGCTATCAGACCGGTATCCTGGACGCGGACATTACGGGGCCCAGCATGCCCAAAATGTTCGGCCTGGGCTATAAGGACCTGATCTCCACCGACGAAGGCCTGCATCCGGCCACCTCCATCACAGGCATCAAGGTCATGTCCATGAACCTGCTGATGAAGCAGCAGGACGCGCCTGTCATCTGGCGGAGCCCTGTCATCACCGGCGCCCTCAAGCAGTTCTGGCAGGAAGTCATCTGGGGCAATGTGGATTACATGTTCGTGGATATGCCCCCCGGCACCGGCGACGTGCCTCTGACGGTCTTCCAGTCCCTGCCCATCGCGGGCATCATCATCGTAACGACACCCCAGGACCTGGTCAGCATGATCGTGAAAAAAGCCCTTGGCATGGCCAAGCTGATGAACGTTCCGATCCTGGGCCTGGTCGAGAACATGAGCTATATCACCTGTCCCCACTGCGGCGAACAGATCCATCTGTTCGGCAGCGGTAAGATCGATGAGATCGCCCGGAAGGAAGGCCTGCCTGTCATCGCAAGGATTCCCATCGATCCGGAAATGACCGCGGCCTGTGACAACGGCAAGGTGGAATACGTGGACGTCAGCGTCATGGACGGCCTGGCGGAAGTCCTGCCGCCCATTGAATGAGATCCGTACTATTGAGATCGTACTATACAGTCCCTGTGGACAGACAACGAAGAACCCGGCCATGTGGCCGGGTTCTTCGTTGTCTGCTGTACTTTCAGATATGGACCGGAACCATACGGTTCCTGCCTCTTTCGTCCCGCTCCAGACGGAGCACAAAGGGGAAACGGTCACAGTCCACACAAAGGGGGAAATCCGCCTGGGGAAATTCAGTCCGGGCCGGATCAAAGAATTTGGCCCCGTCCGTTTCCCGCAGGGCATCAGCCAGCGGCTGCACGTCCAGCGGCTGCCCTTCCAGAATACTGCGGATATATCGGGCGCAGAGCATATCTTCGCCGGCGGTCCGCACGCCCGCGTTGCCCATGCCGACCAGGGAGACCTGCTCCGGGTTCCGCCTGCGGATATAGGCGGCAATGGCAGCCGCGTTGACCAGCCCGCCGGCAATGATCTCATCGGCCCCCGCCGCGTTGACGATCCCCTGGGTGCCGGCGCTGGTGGAATGGATAATGGTCCTGCCGGTCAGGTCCAGGCGGACGGCTTCCGCAGGGGAATTGCCGTAATCAAACCCCGGGACTATGGCGCCGCCCCGCTCCCCGAACAAAAGAAGGGAAGGATCCTCCGCCTTCATGGCAAAGGCGTCCTCCAGGCTTCCGGTCGGATAGATGGCCCGGGCGCCGCCGGCAAACAGATAACATTCCAGGGTAAAGGCCCGGAAAACATCAATGATCACAGTGAGCCCCCGGGCCGCCCGGGCGCCTTCGATCAGTTCCAGAATCTGAATCTCCATAGGGATACCTCACAGCAGACTGTCCCCTGCCGCAGGCGCGGTACGGGATGGTCCCAGGATACTGCGTACTCGTTATTTGTACAGAAATATTTGCGCTTAAAAAATCTCCGGCGGCCGCGCATATCAACAGGATCCTCACTATATTTGCTCTGAATGCCGGCCGGACAGCTTTCGCCGCCCTCATCCCTGAACCGGAGATAATTATCAAAATAATTAACAGTATGAAATTTTACAGGTCTTTCTCGTAGACAGGACTGCAGGTCAGATGGATGCCCAGCTTCCTGTAGATGGTCTCGTCCACGGGCGACAGAATCACGCTGGAATGGGCTTCCGCGCCCCGCAGATCCGGAATATGCTCCATGGCCAGGGCCGCATGGGGGTTATCGGCGGCGGAACCGGACAGGGCGATCAGCATTTCATCGCTGTGCAGCCTGGGGTTGTGGCTGCCCAGATACCTGGTCTTGAGGACCTGGATGGGCTCCAGGGCCGCGGCGGAGACCAGTTTCTCCTCCGGATCGATGCCGGCGCATTCCTTGATGGCGTTCATCAGGGTGGCGGACGCGGCGCCGAACAGGGCGGAGGTCCTGCCGGTGACCAGACGGCCATCCCGCAGTTCGATGGCGCCGGCCGGATGTCCGGTCAGCTCCTGGCGGGTCAGGGCCGCGGAATATACCTTGCGCTGCTCAGGCTGGAGACCGGCCTGCTTGAGCAGCAGCTCCATACGGAAAAGCTCCGCCCTGGGGGCATTGCCCTTCTTAACATCGCAGGCTGTATGATAATAGCGGCGCAGGATCTCCTGCCTGGCCGCTTCCCGGCATACCTCGTCATCGCTGATGGCAAAGCCTACCATGTTGACGCCCATATCGGTGGGGGAACGGTAGGGGCTCTCGCCCAGGATGCCTTCGAACATGGCGGAAAGCACCGGGAAAATCTCCACATCGCGGTTATAGTTGATGGTGGTCTCACCGTAGGCTTCCATATGGAAGGGATCGATCATGTTGATGTCGTCCAGGTCTGCTGTCGCCGCCTCGTAAGCGATATTGACGGGATGGCGCAGGGGCAGATTCCAGACGGGGAAGGTCTCGAACTTGGCGTATCCGGCCTTGACGCCCCGCTTGTTCTCATGATAGAGCTGGGACAGGCAGGTGGCCATCTTGCCGCTGCCGGGACCGGGAGCCGTGACGACGACCAGATCGCGGCTGGTCTCTATATAGTCATTGCGGCCAAAGCCCTGGTCGCTGAGGATGTGGCTGACATTCTCCGGATAGCCGTCAATGATATAGTGCAGATAGGAACGGATCCCCAGGGTGGCCAGCTTCTGGCGGAATTTATCGGCCGCGCTCTGGCCCGTATACTGGGTGATGACGACGCTGGAAACGAAAAAGCCTCTGGTCTCCAGGGCGTTCTTGAGGCGCAGGACATCTACGTCATAGGTGATGCCCAGATCGCCGCGGATCTTGTTCTGTTCAATAGCTGAAGCGTTAATAACGATCACGATCTCGGCCTGGTCCTTGAGCTGTTCCAGCATCTTCAGCTTGTTGTCCGGCGCGAATCCGGGCAGGACACGGGAGGCGTGATAATCATCGAACAGCTTGCCGCCGAATTCCAGGTAAAGCTTGCCGAACTGGGACACCCTCTCCTTGATGTGCTTGGACTGAAGGCTGAGATATTTGTCGGAATCAAATCCTATAGCAGTAGATGACATATTCTTCCTCCATGATCATATCGGTCCGGCAGACAGCCTGCCTCTTTTAAAAAACACAAAATTCATTATAGCAGAAAACTGTCCTGTTTACCTGCTTATTTCATGATTTTGAAAAATATGCCGAAAGAAAACGGCCATGCGGGAACTCCATCCCGCATGACCGCTGTTTCTTTCTTATATAGGGCTTCAGCCCGCCATCATATAGCTGACAAGTCTGGCCGCGTCTTCCTCGGCTGCCGCTTCCACTTCCATCCTGCGGATCCTGCCGCCGGCCACCAGATTGGCCATTTCCGCGAACTGTCCCGCGTAGGTCTTCAGATCATAATGCTTTCCTTCGGGAGAGACCGCGTCTACAGCGCCTTCGCAGCTGTTCACTACTTCGATGAATCTGTCAAAATTTCTAATATTATAAAATGTCATAACACTACCTCTTTTCGCGCGGCGTGCTTCTTCTTTCTTCTTCTCTTTCGCGCGACGCCTTTCTTTAATTTCGTTTACAAGAGGTATTCTACACTTTCTCCGCCGGAAGACAAGGACATTTCCCCACGAAAAACAGCCAAATCCTGCGCGAATTCCGGGCCTGCCCCGTCAGACACTGACGATGCCCAGCACGGTCAGGACGGAGGTGATCAGGATAATGATGATGAAGATCGGGCAGAGCCAGCGGATCATGAAATTAAAGACCCTTTTCCGCTTAAAGGGCATGCCGTCCAGTTCGACCTCTTCCTCGATCCTCTTAAAACCGATGACCCGGGTCACCAGCAGGCAGGTGGCCAGGGCGCCCAGAGGCATCATCAGGGAATTGGTGATGAAATCAAAGAAGTCCAGGAACTGCATGCCGATCAGGGTCACGCCTGCCAGGGGCCCGTAGCCCAGGGAGGACAGAGTGCCGATGACCAGCATGATCACTGCCATCAGTGTCGCCGCCGGAATCCGCCCCAGATGCAGTTCATCCTCGAAAGTGGAGACGGCGCTCTCGGCCAGGGCGATGGCGCTGGTCAGGGCCGCGAAAAATACCAGGACAAAGAACATGATGCCGACCGGGGTGCCGAAGTCCAGGCTGGCAAAGACCTTGGGTATGGTTATGAACATCAGGGAAGGGCCCGCCCCCAGGGTCTCCGGGTCTCCGCCGGAAAAGGCGAATACGGCGGGAATGACCATCAGCGCAGCCATAAAGGCAATGCCCGTGTCAAAGATCTCGACCTGCTCCGTGGCGTTCTCCACAGAGACATCATCCTTCATATAGGAACCGAAGGTGATCAGGATGCCCATGGCGATGGACAGGGAGAAGAACATCTGCTCCATGGCCGAGACCACAGTCATCCAGGAAAAATTGGCGAAGTTGGGGATCAGCAGATATTTGACGCCCTGCATGGCCCCCGGTCTTGTGCAGGAATAAATCGCAACAATCACGGCCAGAACGACCAGGACCGGCATCATGAATTTGGATACCCGCTCAATTCCGTTGCGGACGCCCAGATAAATGATGACCATGACCGCGCCGGCAAAGACCAGGAAAAAGAGCTCTGTCTGCAGGCCGTTGCTGATGAAATCAGAAAAGTATCCGTCCTGGGCCATGGCCTGCGTCTGGCCGGTAAAATAGCCCACCATATATTTGACGACCCAGCCGCCGATGGTGGAATAATAGGGCACGATCAGCATGGGAACGACGGCGTTGATCCAGCCGCCCAGCTTCAGGGTGAACCTGTGGCCGAAAAAACCAAAGGCTCCGACCGGGCTCTTTTTGGTCATACGTCCGATGGCAGTCTCCGCCATGATCATGGAATAGCCGAAGGTCAGCGCCAGAATGATATAGACCAGCAGGAAGATCCCGCCGCCGTATTTGGCCGCCAGATAGGGAAACCTCCAGATATTGCCCAGTCCTACCGAAGCGCCCGCGGCCGACAGGACGAATCCCAGCCTGCCGGAAAAGCTGCTCCGTTCTTTCTTGTTCGAATTGTCTTGTCCGTTTGAAGTACTCATTTCTTCTTCCCCTTCTTCAGACCGCCTGCCGTCCCCTTTCCGGCGGATCCGGTCTTTGTGTTTTCAATCCTTCCGGCCCGTCTGTTCTCCTCCCTGCAGAGGACCGTAAAATGTCCGCCTGTCCCGCGGGACAAGCGGCATAAAAGAATCGCATGCTACAAAGTATAGCACATTTTGAAAAAAATAGAGACAGGAAGCCTGATCAATCCCGCAGGTTTCCTGTCTCCATGTTCTTTTTTAATATTTTTCCATATTATGTCTGCTCCAGCAGGGTGCCGATAAAGGCGTCCAGGGCCAGATTGGCGGCGCCTGCCGTAAAGGCGTTGCGGGGCCTGCAGGCCAGGACATAGTCGATGTCCCGCTGGAAGAGGTCATATTCCGTCATCTTATTGGTCAGTTCCTCCAGATGGGGCTCCATAAAGCGCCCGACCTCGCCGCCGATGATCATATCCATATCCAGGGCCATCCGCAGGTTGGTCAGCAGGACAGCCAGGTCATTCAGATAAGTGTCCCAGACCCTGCCGCAATCGGGATCTCCCGCTTCCAGTTTCTCAAAGAACAGAGCCATCTGTTCCTTCCGGGTCAGTTCCGGCATCTGCAGGGTATTCCGCAGCAGCATGGAGGACAGATACGGGTCCGCGCAGCCCTTCTTGCCGCAGTAGCATCTGCGGCCGCCGGGGACCAGGATCATATGGCCGATCTCGCCTGCCTGCCGGGTATCTCCGGTAAAAATTCTGCCGTTCACCATGATGGAACCGCCTACGGAAGTGCTCAGGGAGATATAGAGGTAGCTGTCCCTGCCGGGCGCCAGTTCGGACCGGCAGCCGCAGTTGGCGTCATTGGCGATGATCAGGGGCCATGGGATGAATCTGCGGAAACGGTCTGTCGACATGTGGGAGAGCCCGAAAATGTGGGAACGGATGACTTCGCTCCCGTCCTCGTCAATAATGCCCGGAAACGAGATCCCTACGCCCAGGATCCTGTCACCTGGGATCCCGCACCGGTCCGTAAATTTCCCCAGGCGGCTGCCCAGTTCCCGGTACCAGTCCAGCGTATCGGAAAAGATCATTTCCTCCCGTACATTCTCCAGGATTTCTCCCTGCAGGTCTGTCAGCGCCATACTGACATGGTGGACCGCTACGTTGATTCCGACCGCGTAGGCAGCATCCGTTTTCAGACGGATCCGTCTGGCCCTGCGTCCGCCGGTCGACTGTTCACTGCCGCACTCCTCCAGAATCCCGTTCCGGACCATAAGATTGACATTATTGATGACCGTGGGCATACTCAGGCCCAGCTCCGCAGCTATATCCGCCCGGGTCATTTCCACCCGGCCCCGCAGCAGCTGCAGTATATCTGTCTGGCTTTGCCGTTTATCCTGTGACATCTCTGTATTCCCTTCATCCTTACATTTGAAATGACTTTTCTAAAAGGATTATAGAATCTTTTCCCCGCGCTTTCTACTGCCGCCCTCTAAAGATTTTCTAAAATCTTTCATGCCGCTGCTGTCCGCCTGCAGGCAGACCGGAGTCCGGCCGTCAGATTCTCCCGGTCGATGATCTCGCTGATCATAATGACCCTGCCGTCAAAGTCCTGCAGGGGTTCGGTGGTCAGGACCGCGTCATATCTGTCCGCGGCATCGGAACGGCATTCCTCCGCCTCCAGAAACGTCATGCGGGTACTGGAATCCAGCAGGGCCGCCAGCTGCAGACCAAGCAGGCGGCGGACCGCCGGGTCTTCCCGGCAGATGACCGCGATCCGCAGTCCGCGGGGCTCCGGGCCCTCATGGGCTGCCGCCCAGGTCCCGAAATAAACGCCCAGATACTGGAGTTCCGCGCCGGAGACCGCAAGACCGGTCCTGTCCGCGACGGTTTCCGCCGCGATCTCCGCCATATGGCCTGCTGCCGGATATCTGGAGAACAGATCCGTGACGGGCTTTCCTTCCGGAGCAATGCCATAGCGGAGCCTGCGGCACATCTGCATGACATGATACAGGAAGGCTTCCCTGAGATCTCCCAGGTCCGGCCGGACACCGGTCCGCCGATGGATCCGGTCCATGATTTCTTCGGTCAGATCCACACAGTCCGGATCGGGCCTGCCTGTCTCCTGTCTGTCCGCCTCCCCGGGGGTCCGCAGGCTGGCCGCGGCCAGGGCAAGAAATGTCTTTTCATTTTCGGTCAGGGACATGGCTGCCGCCAGTTCATGCAAAGCACGGCTGCCGTTCCCGGCAGCAAGTTCCGGATAACAGCCTGACAGATCTTCTACCGGATGGCCTGTCCTGTTTCTTTCCAGAGCCAGGCCTGCGAAACGGCGGAACCAGGCAGCTGCCCTTCTGCTCAGGCCCGTTTCCCTGCAGTAACGGTCGACACGGGCGTCTTCCGCCGGCAGGATCAGATGGGGATAGGCGGCCAGCAGGCATCTTCGGATATCGATTTCCCGGCCCTCCAGGACCAGGCCTCTGCCGCACCTGCCGGTAATCTTCAGATTCCAGGGGGCCAGTTCCCGGCGCAGCCTGGACAGGTCCGCCATCAGGGTAGTCCTGCCGATATAGAGCTCGTAGGCGATCTCGTCAGAGATCACGGGCCCTTCTGCCCGGAGCAGCGTCTCAAAAAGGTATTCCATCCGGTCCTCGGGCAGTCCCTGCCCTTCCCCGGCAGCCATACGGCTGACGAAACGGTCCAGACCGGCAGGATCTGTCACTTCCAAACTGCAGATTCCCTGCTTTCTGCTGACGGAAGCGATTCCGGCCAGATCTTTTTCCAGTCCGGCCAGGTCATTGCGGATGGTCCTCTCGGTCACTGACAGCTTCTCTGCCATCCCGGAGATCCGGACGCCCTTATGTGTCCGCAGCATATGCAGCAGTTCCTGTGTTCTCTCCTGTACTGAATAGGTCTTCATCCTGCGTCCCCCGTTCATCCGCTTCTTTCTCTGCTCCCGTCCGGCTGGTGTGCCAATCGGCGGAAACCATTTTGTTATTACTTTTATAAAACTCTTTATGTTTGTATGTTACAACAGCCACCCCTCTTTGTCAACATTAAATAAAGTATTTTATAAAAGTTTTTAGTATCTGTGCAGAAAGAAACCGCGCTGACCTCTTGGAAGGCCGCGCGGCTGCTTATCATAAATGGAGGCCGGTTCTCAGTACCGCTTTCTGCCGCGGAGAGGATCCGGATCTTAAGCTGCTTCTTTATTAAGCTGCTTCTTTATTAAGCTGCTTCTTTATTAAGTTGCTTCTTTATAAAGTACGTTCAGCAGTGTCTGGAAGGAATCCGCTTCCGCAATCTTCTGCAGCAGCTCCGAATCATGGGTTATACTGATGATCTCATCATAGACCCGGATCAGCAGGCTGTCATTGGCGTCATCCACTTCCGGCAGGCCCATCATAAAGACGACCCTGACATCCCGGCCCTTCTGCTCCATCGGCTGCGGGAATACGCCGATGGCCAGGATCAGTTTGTCCGCCGCGTACTGCACGTGGTGGGGAATGGCTACCTGGTGGTCGAATACCATGGTGCCTCTCTCTTCTCTCTCCGCCAGGCGTTTTCCAAACTCCATATCGACCTGGCCGCTGGCCGCCAGCGAATCCGCCATGATGGCGATTCCCTCTTCATAGGACGCGGCCTGATCCAGGACAAAGAAGCGGCTTTCGTCCAGCAGTCCTGCCATAATGAACCAGTTGTTATCCATCATGGGAACATCGATCTTGTCCCAGTATTTGGCTTTCTCAATCTTGTGGCGCAGTTCCTGCTCATTAAAGATTTCCCGGATCCGGATGACCGGACGGCTGCAGGGGACAGACAGTTCCTCCGTCGTCAGTACTATGCTGTAGGAATCCAGCAGTTCCTCATCTACGGCATCCCCGCTGTACATATCGATCTCAACACCGCGGTCCAGGATCTTGCGCAGCTGGACCATGATCAGACGGCTGGAGATCCTGCCGGAGCTGCTGACGACCGCCACACGGAATTCCCGGAACTGGTTCATATTGCTTTCCGCCAGATATACACCGAAATAGGTGGTCAGCAGGATCCTTTCCTCCTCCGGTACCGTCAGGCCGGCAGCTTCCGAGATGACTTCCGCCGCAATCCCCGCCATCTGGTATGCCAGAGGGAACTTATGGCGGATCTCATCATCCATGTGATCGGTATCCAGCCGCACCCGGAAACGGAGACGGTTGAGCATGAACATCATATGATACTGGAACTCCTCGGAAAAGCGTTCCATATCCACGGCAATATCCAGTCTGTTCTGGATTTCGTCAAAAATTTTCCTGATAATAGGCTGGACCCTCTCATCCAGTTCAATGGCGTACATGCTGCCCAGATCCGCCGGTGTCCGCATCCCGATAATGGGCATGAAGATAAAGAGTTTTTCTTCTACCGGGATTTCCGTGTGCAGGCTTACGCCGATCCTGTTCATCAGGCTGTCAACATCGGAAAACTCTTTTCTGGCTGTCAGATTATAGTATTTCTCCGGCAGCCTCCCGATAAAATGTCCTGTCAGGAATCGGTCCAGGGTAATCGTTATGTACTGGCGGAACTGCTTTTTGACATTTTTGCTGAGAGAAGACTTCCTTTCCGCTTCCTCCAGCATGTCAGAAATCTCCCGGTCCAAAGGGTAATCCCGGTAGATCGCCTCATAATTATTCTCCAGCACATATCTGCGGATATCAAATTCATTCCCGTGCAGAAGCAGTCCCTTGCTGGTCTTACCTACTACCGTAAGCCCGTAGGAGGATATATCGGAACGCAGCTTTTTCAGATCACCGATCAGTGTCGTCCTGCCTATATTCATTTCATAAGCCAGTTCGTCTGTCAGCAGCGGTTCCGGGGAACGCATCAGCTGGCCGAACACATAATCCATCCGGTTCTGCGGTGTGTTGAACATACCGTCCGTTTCACTGATCCTGACATAACGGATCCGGAACTGATCATTATCATAGACCCGGAGACTGTATTTGCCCTGTTCTCCGGTGATTACTGCACAACCTTCAAGATCTGTATTCAGCTGTTTGATATCATTACGGATCGTTCGTTCGCTGACGCCGAATTTCTGCGCCAGCGCGCTTACTCTCAGTACTGAATTCCGCCGGAACGCCTGCAGAATATTGGCTGCCCGGTTATCGCTGAATAAACTCTTCATAAATCATCCCGCCCTTTTTAAAATAGTACACAAACCTGAAAACATTCTAACGAAAAACAATCCTGTCATTAATGCCATATTTTTCCAGTTGAACGGAAATTACAAATACAGATTTTTTGGATCGATAATTTACAAATATAGATGATGTTCCCTATGTTCCAAATACGCATTTCCTGTCAATATTTCCAAAATGAATAACGTAAAGGAACACTTCGGGAAACGGATTTCCTCAATCATGATCCATAATTAAAATTATTCCCGGTCCTGCCGGTCAGGCCGCAGGACCGGGATCATCCGGGGCAGGCTGTATTTCCGCCGGTGGAACCGATGGATCAGGGCTCCACTACCAGGAACATGGTGCCGATCCCCATATCGGGCTCGGTCTGTCCGGGTGCCAGTTTTACATACAGGGTTCCCATCATCTCGGGTTCAGTCAGTCCGGTGAAGCTGACGGTCATATGTCCGAGGCCTGCCAGTGTTACGGGCGCCTCCGGGCCGACACAGGTGATTTCATAGGCCTGGTCATCAATGATCAGGAACTGTCCTGCCTTCAACTCGCCATTGATCGGATTGATGTTTACGGAATAGCAGTAATCCCTGAGCTCTTCGGGGGCGTTATCGCCGAAGATAATGAACATGCCGGATCCTTTGAACTCATCCACGCTGCTGCCGGTTGCCTTGACCTGGTTTCTGTAAATAACTTTCATTGTATTCCTCCCCTTGCCGTACACGAACCGGCAATGTGTGTCTTCTGTATTTTATTCTGTGTTACTTTTCTCTATGGTTCAGTTCTCTATGCTGCTTTTTGATTCTGAATGCTGACGTAAAGCGAGGTATTCTGCCCGCTGTGTGTATGGATCTGGATTTCTTTTATCTGTACCGCCCTCCATGGCTGCAGCCATGAAGGACGGCGGTGGTCGTTATGGATTCAATCAATAGAGGCCGAAGCTGGCGAAGTAGGCGATCAGGACACGGATCCAGCCGGTCAGGAAACGGGAGTACATGACGGACAGGACACCGACCTCGATGGTTTCGGGTTCCGCTTCCGCAAGGCCGAGACCTACGGGGATGAAGTCGCAGGCGCCCTGGCAGTTGATGGCGAACAGAGCAGGCAGTGCCAGGCTCGGGGGAACGTTGCCCTGGGCGATCTGGTCACCGATCAGGGTACCGATGATCTGGGCGATAACGGCGCCGGGTCCGAGCAGAGCGGACAGGCCGGGGATGGAGCAGATGATGCCGAGGATCAGGAGGCCTACGATGTTGCCTGCCAGAGGCTGCATCAGTTTCGCGAAGACTGTACCGATACCGGAACCGTTGATGATACCTACCAGCATGGATACGAAAGCCATGAAGGGAAGGAGGGTGATGATACAGGTCTGGATCGCGTCACGGGCTGCCTGATAGAAGGTATTGACGACTTTACCTACGCCGAGGCCGAGGGAAGTAATGAAGCTCTTCTTTTCCTGCTGGGCCAGGGTCTTGGAGATGCTCAGATCGCCGGTGTACTTCACGCCGTCGCTCTTCTTTTCTTCTTCCGCTGCGGGTTCTGCTGCTTCAGCGGCAGCGGCTGCTGCGGAGGGATCCGCCAGGGATACCTGGTTAGGGCCTACTGCGGATACATAAATGTCTTCCTTGATGTACTGGGCCATGGGGCCGGACTTGCCGGTAGGCATTACGTTAGCGGTCGGGATTCCCTTCTTGGGATACAGGCCGCAGCGAAGTGTGCCGCCGCAGTCAACAATGACCATTGCCAGCTCGTCTTCCGGGCAGGAGGTCTTGAAGCCGTTTACAGGTGTCATACCGGACAGTTCTACGATCTTGGCCAGGCACTCGGGCTCCGCGCCGCCGCCGGTGATGAACATGACTTTGTTTCTCTTCTCTGTAGGAACGATTGTTAAGGGACCGCCAAAACCACTGGGACCTCTCTCGATACGGATTGCTCTTAATTCTGCCATTCTGTTTTCCTTTCAACCGGATCTCTACCGGATTTTCAATCTGATGTTTTATTTACCAAACAATTATGAATATCAATGTAGACTGATCTTCAATCCCGACAGGATGTAACTGTCTTATTTATGCTTCTTCCTTGGTGAAGCTTCTGTTCAGCTTCACGCCCTGCTGCTTCTCAACGTAAATGGTCGTGAATTCTGTGACCCAGCCGGAGATGAAGTTGGCGACAAGACCGACCAGGAGGTAGCGGACTGCCAGGGGTGTTACGTCAAGTCCCAGAGCAGTGACACCGTTTGCGATGCCCAGCCATACGAAGAGCTCACCGGCATTAATGTGAGGGAAAATACCGTTGTTGGTATGGCAGTGATAAGTTACGGAAGCGTAGAAGGCGGGCTTGTAGAACTCAGGCATGAATCTGCCGATGGAAAGCGCTACAGGGTTGCCCAGCATGAATGCGGAGATAAAGGGAAGTACCGCGTAACGGAGAATGGGGTTGCCCGCACAGACCTTTGCGATCTTTCCGACGGAGTCTTCACCGGCCAGGGCGATGATGGCGTTCATCAGAACGAGCAGCATCAGGACCTGGGGGATGATTCCTGTGACCCAGCTGACGAACTGCGCGCCGCCGAGTGCGAAGAGGTTCATGAAACCGGAAGCTAATTTGACGATAAAATCCATTTGTTACCACCTTTCTTAATTGAATAATGTATGTACAGCATCCTGCGAGATCTTCCGATCTCCGGTTGTTTGGTACACCTGGATTCTGTTCAGGCCGCGGATCTGCGTCCGAACAGATTTCTGGCGGCAATTCCGACTTTCTGGAAGGGTGAGGGCGGATCCGGTATGACTTCGCCTCTTGTGAACTTCCTGTAGGTCAGCGCGGCGTCTTCCATGGCCAGGCCCAGATTTTTGTGGTTCCTGGGACCATCTTCTTTTTTCAGATCACCGACGTATCTTCCCTCGAATCCCGGGAAATCTTTGACCCTTGCCAGGAAGGTCACGCCCTCCAGTTTTTTTCCTTTTCGGATCTTGCCTTTGTCATCGATCAGGAACATGACGATGGCGCCGGCATGGAATCCGCCTGCCTTCCGGCCGACCGCGACCTTCCCCTGCCTTCTCAATTTGACGAATTCATCTGAGAAATGCTTCATCTGTATACCTGACAGAAGTGCCTGCAGCACGAATGCGATGGCAATTACTAAAACCAGCTGTAACATCGTGTTCCCTCCTTGTTCTCCGGGCGGGCCCCTGTCCGGTGCCCGCTCCGTGTTTAAAAATTTACGTTGACATTGTGTTCTGTCCGCTCCGGTCTGCCGGAGCGATTGCCGTTTCCCTTAAGCGGGGATCAGCCTCTGGACTTGCCGCCGGAGACGTTGATGGTCGTTCCGGTGATGTAGCTCGCCCTGTCGGATACCAGGAAAGCGACTGTGTTGCCGACCTCGTCCAGCTTGCCGTCACGGCCCAGCGGAATGGTCTTGCTGTAGTCAGTGGAAAGATTCTCAGGCTTTACGCCGCGGGTATAAGCCAGGGCTTCGTTATAAGCGGGGGTACGCAGGCCGGTCGCTTCCATGATGCCGGGGGCAACTGCCAGGACGCGGATGTTGTATTTGCCCAGCTCCTTGGCCCAGGATCTTGTGAAGC
Organism: uncultured Lachnospiraceae bacterium; assembly: GCA_900320325.1. Lineage (GTDB taxonomy): Bacteria > Bacillota > Clostridia > Lachnospirales > Lachnospiraceae > CAG-791. The sequence goes on along the minus strand of ONRU01000015.1, from coordinate 12,179 downwards.
TGTCGCAGGCTCCCTTTGTGGCGGAGTATGCTGACTGGCCCTGAGAACCTTCTTTACCGGACTCGGAAGACATGTTGAGGATCACGCCGCCGCCCTGCTTCAGCATGACTCTGGCGCAGGCCTGGGCTACCAGGAAGAGGCCCTTGACGTTGACGCCGAACATCTTGTCAAAGGAGTCAACGCTGAGTTCGTACTCGGGATGCTCGCCCTGTACATCGACCAGCAGGCGGGGCATGTTGATGCCGGCGTTATTGACGACCGCGTCGATGGTGCCGTATTTCGCGACGACCGCGTCTGCCATAGCCTGGACACTTGCGGGATCTGTTACGTTACATGCTACGCAGTAAGCTCCGTCGATCTCATCTCCGGTCTTGACGCTCATATCAACGATGACCGCGTTGGCGCCGGCTGCCTGGAGGCAGCTGACTACGTGTTTGCCGATACCGGACGCGCCGCCTGTGACGATAACAACTTTGCCTTCAAGATTTAACCAGTTACTCATTTTTTTCCTCCTTTGTTCTTTCCGGTCTTCCGGATCCTTTATAACTTTCTGTTCTTTAGCGGTTTCTCCCGGGGGTTTTTTGTGTTCCCCTCTTGTTGATGCTATGTTAATAAACTTTTATAAATTGTTTAATACAAGTATTTTCGAAGGGGTGGAAATTCATTAGCACCGGCCATTTCCGCGCCCCGGAAATGTACCGCACTATCTGCCGGACCTCACTCCGGCATCTGCTCCGGGAGTCCTTCCTGTTTCCAGTTATTTCCAATAAAAAAACCGCAGGGATTAACAATTCCTGCGGCATGGCCTGCGGACCCGATGCTATACTTAAGGCTCGAATCCATCTGTATGGTGTTTCTGACATCTGAAATGAGATATTCTGAAATGATTTACAATAGATAGTACTTAAATGGAGGTATTACATGCCTGAACAGTTTTTATATAATGTCAGCCGCTTCCTGGAGGAGACCCATCTTCTGGAGGGTTTTTCGGGCCTGCGGCCTTATTTTACAAAACAGGTCCTGGTAATCGGTCTGGTCGTTTTCGGAACCGCCGCCCTTCTGGCGCTCCTGTCCGGCCTGACGGTCCGCCACCGGCCCCTGCTCCCTTTCCGCTGGGCCCTTCTCCTGATCTATTTATATGGAAACATGTATTTTACCCTGCTGAACCGGAGCGTCGATTCCTACTACCGGATCCAGGATGAGGCCTTTTTCGCCTACCGTCATTCCATGGTCTTTGACTACGGCCCCCTTTATACGCTGCAGCAGCTATTGCACGCGGACTGGTCGGGCGGCCTGTCCACTGTCCATATTATTTCCACGGAGCCTCTGGAAGGAATCTTCCTGAACATACTCCTTTATATCCCCCTGGGCTATCTGCTGCCCTACGCCTTCGGCTGGTTCAGCCGGGGCCTGCTCCTGTGGAAGACGATCCTGGCCGGCTTTCTCCTGTCCTGCGCGACGGAAGCCATCCAGCTCCATTATCACATGGGCTGCTATGACCTGGATGATATCATGAACAATACTCTGGGCACCGCCATCGGCGCCCTGCTTTACGGTCTTCTCCTGTGGTTCTTCGATTACAGGAAGCGGCACATAAAACGGCCGCGGACAGTTTAAACTGCCCGCAGCCGTTTTTCTTTTTTCTATTCTGTTCTTATCCTGACAGGCGTATCCTGCCGGGCCGGGCATTTTCAGCCCAGTTCATCCAGGGTCCGGCCGTAAGGAGGCAGGAATTCTGTCAGGAAATCCGTCAGCTCCGGCAGGTCCTCCGCCATCTTTTCGATGGACCGCAGGGTACTTTCCTTGGCCGTGCGGAATTCCCGGTTGCCGGAGTTCTCCTCCTCCATGCACTTGATCAGGGCTGACAGCTTGTCCGCCGCCTTGACCAGCCGGCGCATGTAGCGCTCGTCTTCGTCCTCCGTATCCTGCCGGAAGATCTCCTCATAGACCGGCCGCAGGTCCTCCGGCAGGCGCTGCAGCAGATGGTCCTCCGCCGCTGCCTCGACTTCCCGGTAGGCGTCCCGGATATGGCGGTTATAATACTTGACCGGCGTCGGCATATCTCCCGTGATGATCTCGGAGGCGTCATGGTAAATACCGATCAGGGCCGCCCTGTCGGCGTCCAGATGCCGTCCGTAACGGGCGTTGCCAATGACACAGAGGGCATGGGCGATCATGGCCACCTCCGCGGCGTGCTCGCTGAGGTTCTCGGGCCTGGAATTGCGCATCAGGGCCCAGCGCTCTATATATTTCATTCTCGCGATGGTCGCGAAAAAACTATGGGTCTTTTTCTTCAACTTTTCTCCTGTTTCTCGTGCTGTTCATAAATAAAAGGAATACCGTACAGCAGGAAGGTCACAGCCGTTCCTGTCAGCAGGCCTCCTATATGGCCGGCGTTGTCGACCCCCGCCGAAGTGAATCCTTCATAAATACAGAGAAAGAGCATGAAAAGCATCCGCTGCATGTTCATGCCCCTGTACCGTCCTTTATGCAGGAGGATGACCATGAACATGCCTCCCATGACGCCGAAGATGGCGCCGGAGGCTCCGGCGTGCCCGCCGCCTCCTCCAGCTGTTTTCCCAGGAAGTAGAGGATGATCATGTTGTTGATCAGATGGGATGGCGTGAAATGGAGAAAGGTACAGGTCAGCAGGCGCCACCACTGGCCGCTGCCCAGGACCAGTTCCGGGAACATGCCGCCGACACGGATCATGTAGTCGGAATTCTCCAGATTACCGCCAAGGCTCAGGACCAGATAGGTGATCAGGTTGATCACGACAATGGCACAGGTAACAAAGTGCTTTTTCTGTCCGACCAGTGCCCAGCGGACCGCCTCCTTCCATTTCCCGGAAGGGACCGCGGACTGTTTCGGACGCTCCTGCGCGCGTCTGCCTGTCCCGGATGTCCCGGCTGCCGTAATCTCCTCCGCGGTCTGACGCAGGCCGTCAAAATCCGAAGGCTGATTCTCGAACAGGATCAGGCGGTTATGGACTTCGTCCACGAACCAGCAATATTCATTTTCCGTACTGATTTTCCTGCCGCTCTCCACGTCCGCGGAAAAGAGGATGAACAGGGTCTGCATGGAGGCATTGGTCAGACGGTAGGCCTGTCCCAGCCGGCTCCGGATGATGGGAATCTGCTCACTGACCAGGCCCGTATCCTTCTTCAGGTCCACACAGGCCACGACCCGGCTGACGGTCCAGCCGCCCGGCGCGGCCGCGTCCGCCTCCTCTTTAATAAAAATATGGATCCATTCCGGCCTGCTGTCCGTCCGTACGTAGCCCTTGCGCAGGAGTTGTTGTTCAAATTCTCTGATCATGATATACGGGTCCGATCTGGAACTTTACTTGCTTTCTTCCGCCTCTTCCTTTGTCAGGACAGTCTCAAGGTCTCCCGCGCGCAGGGTATAGGTCCTGCCGCTGCCGTCCTGCCCTTCTTCCACCGTGATGGTGCCTGCCGTTTCCGACTGATCCAGCAGGGTAATGACGCCGGTCTCTTTATCATATTCAAAGGTACCGGTCCGGTTCAGCAGCTTCTGATATTCGGAAACGTCGATCCTCTCTTCGATCTCCGCCTTCTTTTCTTCTATAACGGCATTCTGCATTTCCTCTACGGTATCATACTCATCCATGGTCTCTACGATCTGGGGGTACTGCTCCTGACGCACATCCATGCTTTCCATGATGGCATTGAAGACTTCTTCCGCGCGGCTGTCGATCTCATCAGAGATGGCCTGTTTGATGACCTCCGGATCCGCGGACATGGTAAAGGTCTTCTGTTTGTCCTCTTCCGCCAGGGTGAGCGAAACCTCCACACTGCAGGATGCTTCGGAAGGAACGCCTGTAAAGTCTTCGAAATCCTGGCGGTACACATCCGTCATATCAACAGTGCCCTTATAAGATCCGGCAAATTTCGAAGCGGAACCGCCGCATCCTGTCATCAGGCCGCATATTAACAATAAGGAAACGATCCACATGGCTGCTTTTTTCATAAATTCCTCCTGCTCTTGTGTTTCAGCTGTCAATATAACAGTTTAACATTCCTGCCCTGTCCGTCAAGAAAAAATGGCGCCGGCCGTGACCATGGAGTGAACCATGGAGTCTGACTTCCCGGTTCATTACAGTTTTATACAGACAATGGTATCCCGGGCCTCCAGAATGATATCATCCGCGCCGACCAGGACATTGCCATGGCGGATCACGGCGGATATACAGATGCCGAAGCTGTCTTCCGCCTCCCCTATGGTGATCTGACAGAAGGGAGAATCGGAATCCACGTATATGACCTCGGTCGTATTCTTATACTGGGACGCGGTGATATCCCGCTGCAGACGGGTATACTGCTCCACGAAACCGGCGGAAATAATGCCTGTCGGAATGGCTACGGCGCCCACGCCCAGGAAGGTCGTCAGGACCGCCAGCGTCCGTCCCAGAATGGTAATCGGATATATATCTCCGTATCCAACGGTAAATACGGTCGCAAGGCTCCACCAGATGCCGGAGAAAGCGTTCTTGAAAACGTCCGGCTGCGCGTCATGCTCCACACTGTACATGGAAAGTGAGGAGGCGACCATCAGGATCAGAATGATCAGGATGGAAGAGATGATCTGGTTCTTCTTTTCCGCGAGGACGGTCGTAATTACATTGAACGAATCATAGTAGGCGTTGATCCGAAACAGATGGAAGATCCTGACCACCCGCAGGATGCGGAAGGCCGCGAAGCCTGACAGGAAAAAGAAGGGCAGGATCGTCAGCAGATCCACGATTCCGTCGAAGGACAGGAGGAATTTCAGGACGGCTCTGACATGGCTGCAGTCCGGGTACAGATAATCCGCTGTCCAGATCCGCGCGGCATACTCAATGGTAAAGATCACGACCGTGACCACCTCTATGCCTTTGAAGACCGGCATGTACCGGTCCAGTTCGGAGAACGTCTCCAGAATCAGGGCGGAAATATTGAGGACGATGGCCAGCACCAGAAACAGATCGAACAGGCGGCTGGGCAGATCTTCTGTCTGGCCGATCTGGATGATCTCAAAGATCCGCTTCCTGCAGACTTCCTTTCTATCGGACGGCTCTTCTCCCAGATGGGGGATATCCGGCCTTCTGCCCGCGTATTCTTTTCTGCGGTTTTCATCCCTGCCGCCGGCGGTCCTGTTTCCCTTCCGCGCGGTCTTTTTTTCCTTCCTGACTGCCATTTCTGTTCCTCTGTCCGGCCGCTGTCCCTGCGGGAGCGGGGCTTGCGCGGCTGTCTGTCTCAATACTTTTACAGGGTGATGTGATATTATTGATTATATCGGAAAGAAGGGAGGAAGGAAAGCGATGCGTCCGGGAGAACTGCGGCAGCTGCTGCAAAATGAAATCGATCTGTTTTATGAAGAGGGTCAGAAAGATCCCATGCCGGTCCTGGCGCGCCTGAAAGAGGCAGCCGCCGCTGAACTGACCTTCCCCGCCCGGCTGCCCTCTCCTCCGGAACCGGAAGCCCCGGCCGGCTGGCTGCTGGTTTATCAGGAAGGAAGGCCGGATCTGCATGCCATGTCCCTGCCCGCCATGATCCGCCAGGTCCGGGAACTTCCTGCCTGCCCCGGCATCCTCCTGTTTCCGGGAGAAAGGCCCGTTTATCTGACACGTGACCTCTTCCCTCTGATCTGCGGCAGTGAAACCGGCGGGCGGGAAGCCGGACGGGATTCTGTCAGGCGCCTGCTGGAACAGGGCGACGCTTACCGGGATCCGGAGGGCAGCTATGACGACGCCGCCTCGCTTGCCTGTTACCGGCAGGCTTACGAGGCTGCCCGGGCCGACAGAGAATCCCCCGAATATGTCGAAGCCTGCCTGCGGCTGGCCGGATACCATGGTGACCTTTTAGAGGAAGACGAACTGTCGGAGCTGCTGGACCAGGCCATCGCGTACGCCGGCCTGCTGATCAACGCCGGCTGCCCGGAAGGCCCGGACCTGCTGATCCGGGCCAGAAGACTGCAGGAGCAGGCCGCGGAAAGAGCCGCCCGCCGCATGCGGTACGCCCGCGCTCTGCCCCCTTCCTTTTTTGAATTCTGATTCCGGCTTCCGGTTCCGTGGAGCCATGGATACCGCATCCGCTCTTTTCAGGATGTGTCATTCGACGTATTGATGCCATTTTTATAAAGTAATTGTAAAAAGGACAGCGCATATCTCCCTGCGGAGACATACACTGTCCTTTTTCATGCTTTTACATAAGCTGCCGGCTTATTCCGCGTCCGCGGGCATTTTGTCGGCATAGCCGTAATCACGCTCTACCTGACAGATCAGGTCTACCCGGCGGGCATGGCGGCCGCCCTGGAATTCCGCGTCAAAGAAAGCGTCGCAGATCATCTTGCCCAGCTCTACGCCAACGACACGCTCGCCCATGGCGACGATCTGACAGTTATTATGCTCGGCGATCATTTTCGCTGTGTAAGGCTCGCTGCAGACACCGGCCCGGATCCCGGGAACCTTGTTGGCCGCGAGAGAAATGCCAACGCCTGTTCCGCAGACCAGGACGCCCTTGTCGATCTCGCCGCGTTTGATGGCTTCTGCCACCTTTCTGCCGGGAACGGGATAGTCTACCTTTTCCGTCGGGCTGTAAGCGCCGAAATCCACACATTCAAAGCCGCGTTCCTTCATGTGCTGCAGCAGGGCATCCTTCAGCCCCAGTGCCGCGTGGTCACTGCCGAATCCTATTTTCATTTTCTTTCCTCCCTTTTTCCTTCCGCCAGTCCCGGCCGGCAGGTACGCCGCCCGGCCAGGCTGCCGTCAAATCTATACTGTATTTTTATATTACACCTGTACGCGTTACGGGAAAAGCTTTCCCTTTATGATTATTGCGCGTTTTTATGAGAAAAGGGCTTCCAGTTCCGAAATCGCCCGGTCAAAGACCTCAAGAGCTTCATCGACCGGCCTGCCGTCGGACATATCCACGCCCGCGATTTTGAGCAGGCTGACCGGATCATCGGTACAGCCGCTGGACAGGAATTCCAGATAAGGCCGGACCGCCGTCTCCCCTTCCTCCAGAATGCGGTGGGCAATGGCGACCGCAGCCGCGAAACTGGTCGCGTACTGGTATACATAGAAATTGTAATAGAAATGGGGGATCCGGCACCATTCATAGGCGATCAGGGGATCCGATACCATATCTTCCCCGAAATACTGCTGATTCAGTTCATAGTAGACCGCGGAGAGGGCATCCGCTGTCAGGGGCTGCCCGTCTTCGGCCATGGCGTTGGTCCTGCGTTCAAATTCCTCGAACATGACCTGGCGGTAGAGGGTCCCCTTGAAATTGTCCAGATAGTGGTTGAGCAGGTAGGCCTTTTCCTGTCTGGAAGAGGCTCTCTGCAGCAGATATTCCAGCAGCAGGACTTCGTTGGTGGTGGAAGCTACTTCGGCAACAAAGATCTTGTAGTTGGAATCCAGGAAACTCTGTTTCCGGGCAGAGTACCAGGTATGGATAGAGTGGCCCATCTCGTGGACCAGGGTAAAGACATCATCCAGTGTATCGGCCCAGTTGAGCAGCATATAAGGATGGACCGCGTAAACACCTGTAGAATAGGCACCGGCCCGCTTGCCTTCGTTCTCGACCACATCGATCCAGCGGTTCTCATAGGCTTCCCGGACTGCCTGCAGGTACTCCTCACCCAGGGGGGCCAGGGCCTTCAGGGAAATCTCCTTTGCCTCCTCATAGGTCACCTTCACCTGATAGTCAGCCACCATGGGCACATAAACATCATACATATGCAGCTCATCGACCCCCAGCAGCTTTTTCCGCAGGGAGACATAGCGGTGCATTTTGTCCAGGCCCCTGCGGGTGCTTTCGATCAGGTTGTCGCAGACAGAAGGATCCACATTGTTTCCGTCGACCGCCGCCTCAAAGGTGGAGGCGTATTTTCTGGCCCGGGCGTTGAAGATCTGCTGTTTGACCTGGCCGTCATACAGGGAAGCCCAGGTATTGCGGAATTCCCGGTAGCGCTCATAGAATTTCTCAAAGACCTCTTTGCGCAGGGCCCTGTCGGGAGACATCATCAGAGGCACAAAACGGCCGTTGCTGATCGTGACCGTTTGGCCTTCGGGACCCGTAACGGAGGGGAATTTGAGATCGGCGTTGATCAGCGCGCTGAAGCTGTTATAGGGAACCGCCGCCATTTCACCGGCGGAAGCCAGCAGGCGCTCCATCTCCGTGGAAAGAGCATGATTCCGGGTCCGGATGACTTCTTTAATGGAGACCCGGTACCGCAGCAGGTCCGGAACCTGCCTGTAATATTCCTCCAGACGGTCTTCGGACAGGGTCAGGATTTCCGGCTCAATAAAGGACAGCCTGCCGGCGATCCGCACTTCGGCACTCTGGGCCCGGAGGGTCAGCGCCTGATTGTCCGCGTTGGCGGTGTCCTGATCATATTTCATGGAGGCATAGGTGGAAAAGCTGTAAAGGGTCTCCATGCAGGCCGCGTAAAGATCCATTCCCTTTTTCATGGTCTCCGCGTCCCGGACAAAATGCCCTTCATAAGCAGCCAGTTCATCGGCCAGGGCAAGGCCCTTTCGCAGATCCGCCTCCCAGGCCGCCGTATCCTCATAAATATCTTCCAGTCTCCAGGTCAGTTCCTCCGGGACCTGGCTTCTTACCGGTAATTTCTGTTCCATGACTGTTTCCTTTCTGTTCTGATATCCTCTCTGCTGTCCGCGGCCCTGTGCATCCGGGGACAGATCCGGATCCGCCGCGCGTACTCCGGATGGTAAGATTCAGTATACCATAAGCAGGCCGCTTTTTCTCCGCATCCAATCGAGTAGGAGGGGGATTGGAATAATCCCCCGACCTCTCACACCACCGTGCGTACCGTTCGGTACACGGCGGTTCAACCAACTTGACAAGTGACACGCCTTTTGGCGTAGTAGTCTACCATGGAGATTAGCCCGAAGTCGGCTAATCTCTTATTGCTTATAGCCTGACAAATATCGGACGCCTTGCAAACTCTTGCATATCCTTTTGCATAGGATGTTCGCCTAGCTGCCCATTCGGGAACCCCAAGTTTTATCAAATTCCTTGCCCTGTTCTTAGGCGTTTTCCAGTGTTTCCAGATACACATCCTCAGACGATATCTGATGTTGCTGTCCAGCCGCTCACACAGTCCTTTCATGCTCCCGATTTTGAAGTAGTTAATCCAACCCCGGATAAGCTGGTTCAGTTTCTGTACCTTGTAGGCATTATCTACTCCCCAGCTCCTGCATGTCAGTTTCTTCATCTGTGTTTTGAACTTCGCTACTGCTTTTGGGTGCGGTCTGGCTTTGTATGCTTTGGCAAATGAGTCAAAGTAAAATCCAAACCCGAGATACTTTATTCCTTTCGGCTTATCTACCTTGCTCTTTTCGGCATTCACTTTCAGTCCGAGTTCCTTCTCAATAAATCGGGTTACACTCTTCATGACCCTGTCTGCCGCCTGTTTACTTCCGACCATGATGATGAGGTCATCTGCATAACGGACAAAATCCAGCCCTCTTGCTTCCAATTCCTTGTCCAGTTCATTGAGCATGATGTTTGCCAACAGCGGCGAAATGTTTCCTCCTTATGCCGAGTTCTGTGTTATGTCGAGTTAAGTGCTATAATCCTTGCAATTTAAAGAAATAGGTCTTCCCAATCTCGGCATAACCCGTCTACAGAAATGCTGCCGATATCATTGGCCACTCAACCTTTTAGTATGACTGCAATAAATACTAATTATCAGACTTATGTTTTCCCCGCCGTATTGGTATTCTGTTGCCATCAACAGAAAGGCGGTGGAACATATGACTCTGACGGTAATCACAGAAGGTCTGCTTAAGCTTCTTGAGGCCAATCACTATAATCCGGCAACCATCAAGTTCTATCAACGTGAGTGGAACAAAATCAGCAGTTTCCTCTATTCCGAATACGCTGATGAAGAGTTCGAAATGGAACGGGGGCTGGCGTACCTGGAAAAACAGTATGGTTTTGTCACCAAATACAATGATGGGAGCTTATCTCAACAACGAGTCCAGTTGTTGCGTGTGGTCCATATGCTTGAGGATTACAGGCTGCATCAGGTCCTTACGCGCCGCTATCACGCATCAAAGAATCCTCTCATTCTAGAAGGAAAACTATCGGAAATCTATGAGGATTATTGCGGTTATCTTTGCAGAACAGATCTTGCTGCAAGTACTGTAAAGCATTATTCAAGTACTGCCCTCGTCTTTATGGACTATCTTTTTCAGAAAGGTATCGAGGATCCAATGGCAATCGATTTGTCCTTCTGCAATGGTTATCTGAAAACACTTGCCGGTTTCAGTTTTAAGACTGTGGAGCAAAACGTGTGCGGGCTACGGTCCCTGCTGAGGTATCTTCATGAAAGCAGACTATTATCGGAAGACTTTGCATCGAAGATCCACATGCCTCCTGTCCCAAAACATGCTGCGGTACCTTCAGCCTGGACAGTGGATGAGCTGAAAAAGCTGATCAGTGTCATTGACAGGAACAGTCCCATCGGTAAGCGCGACTACGCCATGATACTGCTGGCCTGCGTGTTGGGTCTTCGAATTAGTGATATCAAGGGCCTTAGGTTCTCGAACTTCGACTGGAACAACAAAGAGCTGTCCCTGGTCCAGAAGAAAACGAGAAAGCCTTTGAAACTTCCGCTTCCCGATCTCATTGGCTGGGCTGTTATTGACTACATCCGTGATGGACGCCCTAAATATGATGCCTCAGACTTTGTTTTTATCAAGCACATGCCGCCCTTTGACCCATTATCCGACAATGATCATCTGCAGCAGCGGATTATATACCACATGAATAAAGCAGGGATCCACCGCGATAGGAACAAGCACTCGGGTTTTCATTCCCTGAGACATTCTGCAGGTTCCATAATGCTTGAAATGGGAACATCACTCCCGGTAATTACAACCGTGTTAGGTCATTCGGATATGGATGTTACAGCGATTTATCTAAAGACCGATCTCAGCAAGCTGGCGGAATGCGTCCTTCCGCTTGAGGGTATTGACCATGAGCAGCGAGTTTAGAAGCATCTTCGCCGATGATTTCAAAGAACTCCTTGCCGTAAAGCGGGCCCTGGGATTCAAATATCTTTCCGAAGAAGGAGCGTTCCTCAGGATCGATGCCTTCCTTGCCAGCCACAGTGTTGACACAAAGGAGATTTCACGTGAGCTTTGTGAGGAATGGTGCAGGAAACGCAGTTATGAGTCACCTTCCAATCATGGATCAAGGGTCAGTCAGATGCGAGTATTCTGCAGATATCTGAATGATGTTGGAATAAAAGCATATATCCCACCTCCACGTATGACCAGAAAACCTCCGAAGTATGATGCCCACATTTATACACCGGATGAACTCAGACGTTTTTTTGAAGCAGTAGACAAGAGCCGATCAGTTCCCTCTGAGTGTCCGTACCGCAGGATGGTCATGCCGATTTTCTTCCGTATCCTTTATACGAGTGGAATGCGGGTGTCTGAGCTCAGGCTTGCGCGCGTCAGGGATGTTGACCTTGAGCGCTGCTGTATTTATGTACGAGGCGGAAAGAACCGAAAGGACCGGATCGTTCCAATCCATCCGGAACTTGCTGAACGGTGCCGTGGACTGAAAGCAGAGATCCATAAGGATTCAAGTGCAGATGAATACTTCTTTATGCAGTATCCCGGACGAGCGATGACGCTCGGGAACATTTACAAGAACTTCAGGAAATATCTTATAAAAGCAGGTATAACACATACAGGCCATGGCCCAAGAGTCCACGACTTTCGCCACACCTATTGTACAAATCTCCTTCTCAAGTGGAGCAGGGAAGGGAAAGACCTTATGGCTTGCCTTCCTTACATGCGAACCATGCTTGGGCACGAGGGCTTTGATGAGACCGCCTATTACCTTAAACTTACAGCCGATGCATTCCCTTTCATCAGGGACAGCCTGAAGAAGACGTTCCCTTCCATCATAAATGAGGTTACCATCAATGAACGGGAATACTACTGACTTTGCCAGAGTTGTTACTGGTTTTCTCACAGACTATCTGCCGCTTCAGCGCGGATACTCAAAGAACACGATCCTTAGTTACCGTGATGCCTTAAAGCTGTTCATTGTATTCCTTACAGAAGAGAAGGAAATACAGTTGTCAAGGTTCACTATGTCAGGGTTCAACAGAATACTTGTCGTTGAATT
>ONRU01000035.1 GCA_900320325.1 uncultured Lachnospiraceae bacterium | reverse complement strand
TGTCCAAGCTGGATCCCTCTCTGATCGAGGCGGCCAAAGATCTTGGCGCGGATGAGACGCGGGCCTTTTTCAGAGTGACCCTGCCCCTGTCCGTACCCGGTATTATCAGCGGGATCTCCATGGTATTCCTGCCTTCCATGACCAACTACGTGGTCCTGGATATGCTCTATAACAGTACCTATATCATGGGCAGCCTGATTGGATCCTACTTCGCGGCCTACAACTGGCACGGCGGTTCCATGATCGCCCTGATCCTGCTGGCCATCATCTGTCTGTTCACACTTGTGACGGAAAGCTACACGGAGGAAGACTCCAAAGGAATAGGGGGTGCCATGCTGTGAAAAATGTATGCAAAACCGTGTTTATTACCCTGGTCTTGATCTTTCTGTACGCGCCTATACTGATCCTGACGGTCTACAGCTTTACAGACGCTACTACGATCGGCGCCATCCGGGGATTCTCCCTGCATAACTATGTGACCCTTTTCACGACACCTGAACTCAGGGACATGATCTTCGGGACCATAACGCTGGCCCTTGGCGCGGCCCTGCTGGCTACGGTCCTGGGCACACTGGGCGCTGTAGGATCTTTCTATTCCGGTAAAGTTTCCAACAGTATCATCACCGCGGTGAACCAGATCCCGGTCGTCAACGCGGATGTCGTGACCGGCTTTTCAGCCTGTATCCTGCTGGTCGTCGTACTGGGGATCACAAAAGACACCTTTATCCCCCTGCTGGCAGGCCATGTGACCCTTTGCGCGCCATTTGTATTTCTGTCTGTCGTTCCCAAACTCAAGCAGATGGATCCCAGCATTTATGAAGCCGCCCTGGATCTGGGCGCCTCTCCGGCTACGGCCCTGCGCAAGATCGTTTTTCCTCAGATTTCTTCCGGCGTTTTTTCCGGTTTCTGCCTGGCGGTCACCCTGTCACTGGATGATTATTTTATCGCCACCTATACCAAACCGGCCACATTTGACACGATCAGCACCTATGTCGTCAACGCCACCAAAGGCGCCCAGACCGAGATCAAGACGGCCCTGTGGGCCCTTTCCGCGGTCATTTTCCTGATCGTGCTCCTGATCGTCGCGGCCGCCAATTTCCGGGCTTCCGGCAGTGAAGCGGAGAGGAGCCAGGTATGAAGAAAAATGTAAGAAGAGCCTGTTCCCTGTTCCTTGCGGCCTGCCTGGCGGTCCCGGCCGCTTTGCTTACTGTGAATCCCGCTCCGGTAAAGGCGGAAGAGACAACAGCGGATGAAGCTTCCACAAAAGACGATGATACCATCGTCCTGCGGGTCAGCAACTGGGAAGAGTATATCGACCTGGGAGACTGGGATGAAGAAGAGACCATAGACCTGGAATCCGGCGATATCATCGGTGAAAATTCCATGATCGAGGATTTTGAAGCCTGGTATGAGGAGACCTATGGCAGGAAAGTAAAAGTAGAGTACTCCACCTTCGGAACCAATGAAGATCTCTACAACATGCTGACCCTGGGTGATGTCTATGACCTGGTCTGCCCTTCGGAATACATGTTCATGAAACTGATGGCGGAGGATATGCTTGTGCCTCTGTCAGACCACTTTTACGATACATCCGATCCCAACAATTATTACGCAATCGGCGTTTCCCCCTATATTAAGGGGATTTTCGATACCAAGACCATTGGCGGGGAGCCCTGGAGCAAATACGCCGCCGGCTACATGTGGGGCGTGACTGGGATCGTCTACAATCCCGAGGTCGTAACGGAAGAGGAGGCTTCCACCTGGAAGATCCTCAATAACAGCAAGTTCAAACGGCAGGTCACCATTAAGGACAATGTCCGCGATTCCTATTTCGCGGCCGTGGGCGCCATCAAATCCGACCTGCTGACCAGCCCGGAATTCCTGAACGATCCGGATTATTCCCTGCGCCTGGAAGAGGAAATGAATGATGTATCCCCTGAGACCATCCAGGCGGTACAGGATTACCTGCAGACGGTCAAGAATAACGTCTATTCCTTTGAGACCGATTCCGGCAAGGCGGATATGATCACAGGCAAGGTCGTTGCCAACTACCAGTGGTCGGGCGACGGCACCTATACCATGGACCAGGCGGATGAAGATGACTTTACCCTGGCTTTCGCGGTACCTGTGGAATCCACCAATATTTATTTCGACGGCTGGGTCATGCTCAAGTCCGGCCTGTCCCAGGATCCGGCCAAGCAGCACGCGGCGGAAGCCTTTATCAACTTCAATTCCCGGCCGGACAATGTAATCCGGAATATGTACTATATCGGCTATACCTCCGTCATATCCGGCGGGGACGATTCCAGGATCCTGGAATACGCCGACTGGAACTACGGCGCGGAAGAAGATGAGGAAGAGACTGCCGATTACCCTCTGGGTTACTTTTTCTCCGGCGATCCGGACGATGAGGACTATATGGTCACCGTTCCGGCCGACCAGATCAACCGGCAGATCAGCGCCATGTATCCGCCCCAGGAAGCCATCGCCAGATCCTCCATCATGGTCTACTTCGACGCGGACGTGAATGAGAAGATCAATCAGATGTGGATCAATGTCCGCTGCTATAACATCTATCAGATCCCGGTCTGGGCCTGGTGCCTCGCCGCCCTGATCATCGGCGGCATGGTCTTCTTCCTGATCCGCTCCAGGCAGAAGAAAAACTATGATTAAAACCGCGGTTCACGCACGATCATGTGCAGTAATCTGATCACCGCAGGGAACCTGTGCGGATCGTTACAGGTTCCACCGGAGAAAGGAGCGGTCCCTATGGTGCAGCTCTATATGGGAGACGGCAAAGGAAAGACCTGCGCGGCTGCAGGCGCCGCGCTGAGAGCGGCCGGCAGCGGCATACCCGTGATCTTCGGGCAGTTCCTCAAAGATTCCGGGTCCGGGGAGATCCAGGTCCTGCGGCGGCTGCCCGGGCTGACCCTGCTGCATACGCCGCATCATTTCGGTTTCTTCGACAGGCAGACAGAGGCGCAGAAGGACGTTACGAAGGCGGAGAGCCGGGAATTGTTCCGGGAAGCCGTCCGGCGCTGTCGGACGGAAATTTCCGGTGCCCGAAAACCGAATACCGGATCCGTCCCGGCAGAAGGACCTGCCTGTATGCTTGTTCTTGACGAGATCGCGGCAGCCTTTCGATACGGTCTTCTGGAAGAACCGGAAGTGCTGGACGCAATGCGTTCCCTTCTGCCGGAGACTGAGATTATCCTGACCGGCAGGGACCCTTCTCCCGGCCTGATGGGACTGGCGGACTACATTTCAGAAATCCGCAAGGTCCGGCATCCTTATGACCTGGGCGTAACCGCACGCAGAGGCGTCGAAAGATAAGCGGGAATAGCAAGTCAGATCCATGACTTATGGTAATCCATGTGGTAATCCGTGTGGTAATACCGGACAGTCCTCCTGTCCGGCAGAGACTTGCATTTCCCGCTCTTTCTGTTTAGAATGAGTATGCAAATCTATATGTTCAGCGGACGGTGCCGCCGCCTGCTCCGGGCAGGCCGGCGGGTAAAAGGGAAACAGGTGTGATTCCTGTACGATCTCGTCACTGTGACAGGGGAGTATATGACAGAGTCCCTGGAGGGACAGTCACTGGCTTTGGGCCGGGAAGGCAGTCATATACGAAGATCCTCCAGCCAGGAAACCTGCCGGCCGTAATAGTACAGGATCAGCAGCTGAAGATCCGGGCCACGAGGCATTGGTCGTACTGGGACCTGTTTTCAGGTCTGTTTGCTGTGCCCGTTACCTTGCGTAATGGGATTTTTTTGAGTGCGGACCTTTCAAGCTGCGCCAAGCATATGTGCCGGCGGCACAGGAAAGAGGTTTTTTATGAGATACAGAATGATCAGGATGCTTACGGCAGTCACCATCAGCGCCATTCTTCTGGCAGGCTGCGCTTCTTCCGC
This sequence comes from uncultured Lachnospiraceae bacterium, assembly GCA_900320325.1. Lineage (GTDB taxonomy): Bacteria > Bacillota > Clostridia > Lachnospirales > Lachnospiraceae > CAG-791. The sequence goes on along the minus strand of ONRU01000035.1, from coordinate 12,208 downwards.
TCCCTCCGCGGCAGCGGGCAGTGAGACCGGCGGCGCGGAAGCCGCAGACGCGTCCACGGCCGGCGATACCCCCGTGGACGAAGCTGTCACAGAAGCCCAGGAGGACAGTGACACTGCCGCGACCGGCAATACAGCCGCGGCGGAAGAGGAAGAAGAAGAGAATTACGAGACCGGTGACGCCGGCCTTGACAATCCCCGCAACCAGGATGAAATCGGAGACAAAGAACTGCTGGTCGTCAGTTTCGGTACCAGCTATAATGACAGCCGCCGTATGACCATCGGCGCCATTGAGCAGGCCCTGGAAGACGCTTTCCCGGACTACTCTGTCCGCAGGGCCTTTACTTCCGACATCATTATTAAGCATGTGGCACAGCGGGATGGTGTACAGATCGATAACGTGGAAACTGCCCTGCAGAGAGCAGTTGATAATCAGGTAAAAGAGCTGGTCATCCAGCCGACCCACATGATGGATGGTCATGAATATAATGATCTGATGGAACAGGCGGCCCAGTACGCGGACGCTTTCGATAAGCTGACGGTCGGAATCCCCCTGATCACCAGTGAGGAAGACTATAAAGCTGTGGTACAGGCCATTACAGAGTGGACAGCCGAATATGATGACGGAAAGACAGCCATCGTATTCATGGGCCACGGTACCAGCGCGGATTCCAACGAGGTCTATCAGAATCTGCAGGATCATCTGACAGCAGACGGTTATGACAATTATTATATCGGTACAGTAGAAGCCACCCCCAGCCTGGACGATGTTCTCGCCGCTGTGAAGACAGGCAGTTATGAAAGAGTCCTGCTGGAGCCCCTGATGGTCGTTGCCGGTGATCATGCCAATAATGACATGGCAGGTGACGAAGAGGATTCCTGGAAGTCTGTCTTTGAAAGGGAAGGCTATACGGTCGAATGCCAGCTGCGCGGTCTGGGAGAAAATGAGGCCATCCGTCAGCTCTATGTCGAACATGTAAAGAGCATCCTTGAACAGTAAACTATGACAGGCCGGGCACCGGATGCAGTCAGGATCTGGCTTAAGACCGGTGCCTGGCCTTACGCGTTACAGACAGGAGAAACAGGAACATGAAAAACAGAATTGCCGCTATACTTGTCACAGCCGTTATAACGGCAGCCATGATATGCGGCTGCGGCCAGAAAGAGCCGCAGACCGGGCAGGCAGCCCCGAACGCGTCAGAAGAGTCCGCTGCTAAAGCGGAAGAGGAGGCTGCCGCATCGGAAGCCGTTTCCGAACAGACAGAAGCAGATACATCTTCTGATACCGCCGATACAGCCAAAGATTCAGATACCGCATCCAAAGTGGCCGATAAATCCGAAATGACAGAGATCGAGGAAGTCGTTGAGGAAGGAATGGTACCGGTGACCGGCGATCAGATCAAAGACGGTGTTTATCCGGTCTCCGTTTCTTCCAGCTCTTCCATGTTCAGAATTGAGAGCGCGCAGCTGTCCGTGCAGGACGGCAGCATGTCCGCGGTCATGACCATGGGCGGCACCGGTTACCTGTATCTGTACATGGGAACCGGCGAAGAAGCAGCCGCGGCTTCAGAAGAAGACTGCATTCCATATGAGGAAACAGAGGAGGGAACACATACCTTTACCGTCCCTGTGGAAGCGCTGGACCAGGGCATTGCCTGCGCCGCCTTCAGCAAAAAGAAAGAAAAATGGTATGACAGGACCATCCTGTTCCGGGCGGATTCCCTTCCGGCGGACGCTTTCGCGGATGGTTACCTGACGACGCTGGAGGACCTGGACCTTGCGGACGGCAGCTATACGGTGGAAGCTTCTCTGCAGGGCGGCTCCGGCAGGGCATCCATTGATTCGCCGGCCTCTCTGACACTATCTGACAGAAACGGTACTTTGACTGCCGCCTGGTCCAGCCCCAACTATGACTATATGATCGTCAATGGAGAAAAGTACCTGCCGGTCAATACGGAAGGGAATTCTGTTTTTGAGATTCCATGGTCCGTGTTTGACGCGCCCGTGACGGTTCTGGCGGATACCACTGCCATGAGCCAGCCCCATGAGATCGAGTATAAGATCCGGCTGGATTCCTCCACCCTGCGGAAAGCAGAATAAATCCAAAAAGTGTATTCTGACGCTGTATTGTTAACATGATGACAGGCCAAATCGTAAATCATATCCGAAAGAATCAACTGCATAAAGGAATGATCTTGTTTCTGCTCATTCTGGTCTTTCTTGTTTCGGAAGGCTGCGGCAGCCGGAAAGAAACACATACGGCAGGCAGTACAGAGGAATCGCAGCAGGAACAGGCCGGGGGTCAAGGCCCGGAAGACGCCGCCAGTACTGTGTCCTGGACCGGTATGGCACAGACAGGCAGTATGGACCTGTCTTATGCCGAATGTTTCAGCGTGGACTATTTCGGTGACGAATACAGCCTGATCCGCATTGAAGACAGCGGTTCTTTCCTGCTGGTCGAAGAAAACAGCCCGGTCCCGGCGGACCTGCCCGAAGATATCGTGGTCCTGCGGAAACCTCTGGACCATATCTATGACGCTTCCTCCTCGACCCTGGATTTCTTCCGGGAACTGGACAGCCTGTCCAGCGTTGCCATGACCAGTACAGAGGCAGAAGACTGGGCCATTCCCGAGATCCGGGAGCTTGTGGCAAGCGACCAGATCACCTATGTGGGCAAATACAGGGCCCCGGATTATGAGTACATTCTGGATGAAGACTGTGACCTTGCCATTGAGAATACCATGATCTATCACAAACCGGAGGTTAAGGAAAAACTGGAGGAGCTGGGCATCCCTGTCCTGGTGGAAAGATCCAGCTATGAGCCCCATCCTCTGGGCCGGCTGGAATGGATCCGGTTCTACGGTCTTCTGACCGGAAAAACAGAAGAAGCGGACCGGTTCTATGAAAGTCAGCTGCGTGAAATCGAGGACATTCTTACAAAAAATGGCCCGACTGCAGCGGCAGACCGGACAAAGGATGGGCCCTCGGCCGGGATCTTTTATCTGAACGGCAGCGGCGCTGCCGTGATCCGCAGGCCCGGGGACTACCTGTCCCGCATGATCGAACTGGCCGGCGGATCCTATGCCTATGCGGACCTGACAGATGAGGACGGGACCGTATCGTCCTCCATGACCATACAGATGGAAAATTTCTATCAGGCTTCCAAAGACGCGGATCTTCTGATCTACAATACAACTGTAGCCGGCGGCCCTGCCAGCCTGGAAGATTTACGCAGCGCGCAACCCCTGCTGGCCGACCTGAAAGCCGTCAGGGAAGGCCGCCTGTACTGCACCGGCATGAACATGTTCCAGCAGGTCACAGGGACCTGTACCATGATCCGGGATTTTTATACCATCCTGCGGGAAGAGGATTCTGATGACACCAAGCTCACCTATCTCCGAAAACTATCCTGAACAAAGAAAGCAGACAGGGCGGTTCCTGATCGTCCTTCTGCTTTTTTGTGTCTTTGCAGCGGTACTTGGCCTGCTCAACCTGATGCTGGGCAGTGTTTCCCTGTCATGGCAGGAACTTGGGCAGGCCTTTACGGAAGCGGGGCGGGGCAGTACAGCTTACAAAATCCTGTTTGAGATCCGCCTGCCCAGGCTCCTGGCCGCTTTCCTGCTGGGCGGAGCCCTGGCTGTTTCCGGCTTTCTGCTGCAGACTTTTTTTGCCAACCCGCTGGCAGGCCCTTTCGTGCTGGGCATCTCCTCAGGCGCTAAGCTTACCGTCGCTCTGTACATGATCTGTACTCTGCAGACAGGATTTGCGGTCAGTTCCGGGGGCATGATCGCCGCCGCTTTTCTGGGTGCCGGCCTGTCCATGGGATTCGTGCTGCTTGTTTCCGGCAGGGTCCGCAGCGCCGGCATTCTGATCGTATGCGGCATCATGATCGGCTATTTCTGCTCCGCTGTAACAGAACTGTTCATTACCTTCGCCGATGATTCCAATATCGTCAACCTGCACAGCTGGTCCCAGGGAAGTTTTTCCGGCGTCAGTATGGATAACATCCGTATGCTGGCTCCGATCCTGCTGGTATCCCTGGCAGGCTGTATCCTCCTGGCCAAACCCATGGGGGCTTATCAGCTGGGCGAACTGTACGCGGTCAACAGCGGCGTCCATGTGGCCAGGCTGCGGATCTGCCTGATTCTCCTGTCCAGCCTTTTGTCAGCCTGCGTGACCGCCTTCGCGGGACCTGTTGCCTTTGTAGGGATTGCCGTTCCCCAGCTGACCAGACGCCTGCTCCGGACAGACCGGCCCATCCGGATGATCCCGGCCTGCTTCCTGGCAGGCGCTGCCTTCTGCCTGCTGGCAGACCTGCTGGCCAGACTTCTTTTTGCCCCGACAGAACTCAGTATCAGCCTGGTCACCTCTATTCTGGGAGCGCCTGTTGTCATAAAGATCATGACGGAGAGGAGGCTGCGCCATGCGTAATTCCGCAAATCCATCCATGCCGGATACCAACATACATTCCGGCATGAAATCCGTGAAGGAATCTGCCGGTCATGCGCAGGAAGCCGCAGCCGTACTGGAAGCACGGGATCTGTGCGCCGGATACGGAAAGAAGAAGATCCTGGATCATATTTCTTTCAGGCTCGCTGCCGGAGAGATCATGGCCGTGATCGGGCCCAACGGTGCCGGCAAATCCACCCTGCTGCGGACCGCGGCCGGATTCCTGTCTCCCATATCAGGCTCCCTGTATCTGCAGGGCAGCGATATCTCTTCCATGAAACCGGACCAGATTGCCAGGGTCCTGTCTGTTGTAACGACAGAACGTCCGGATCCGGAATGGATGACGGTCTATGAGATGACCGCCACCGGCCGTTACCCCTATACCGGCAGAATGGGGATCCTGTCGCCACAGGACCGACAGATCGTGGAGGAGGCAATGGAGCTGCTCTCCGTATCGGCTCTGGCAGATACATATTTTTCCAGTCTCAGCGACGGGCAGAAACAGCGTGTCATGCTGGCCCGGTCCATAGCCCAGCAGCCGGACCTGATCCTGATGGATGAGCCCACCTCTTTTCTGGATATCCGATACCGGCTGGAATTCGCGGAAATGGCTCGGATGCTGGCCCGGGAAAAGGATATCGCCCTGCTGATATCCATTCATGAGATCGATCTGGCGGAGCAGGTGGCGGACCGCATCCTCTGCCTGAAAAACGGCAGGATCCAGGCAGCGGGAAGGCCGAAGGCAATCCTGACAGACAGCTGCCTTGAGGAACTGTTCGATATTTCCCCTGGTACTTACCATAACCGGTATATACGAAAAACATGACCTGCAGGAGGGCCATATGTCTTTTGATCATTACATAAACAGCGGCGGCCGGAAACTGCGGCTGGGCTATACGACCGGCACCTGCGCTGCCCTGGCCGCCATGGGTGCCGCGGAACTGTGCCTGACCGGCAGAAAGCCCGGTTTCCTGTCCCTGCTCGTTCCAAAAGGCCTGGAGGTAACAGTTCAGCCGGATGATATGGGTGTCTGCCCGGACGGCAGGTGCTTCTGCGCGGTCCGCAAGGATGGAGGCGATGACAAGGACGCTACTTCCGGCCTGCTCATCTACGCCTATGCGTCTGTCCGTCCGGGCAGGGGCAGCGGCCGGGTCTGCATTGACGGCGGCAAAGGTATCGGCCGTGTCACGAAACCGGGTCTGGACCAGCCTGTCGGCGCCGCCGCCATTAATTCTGTCCCCCGGCAGATGATCACCCGCTGCGTGCGGCGAATCATGGAGGAGCAGGGATCTTCCGCGGATATGGACATTCTGATCGAAGCGCCTGACGGAGAGCAGGCCGCGGCCAGAACCTTCAACAGGCACCTGGGAATCGTTGGAGGCATCTCCATCATCGGAACATCCGGGATTGTGGAACCCATGAGCCTGCGGGCCTATTCCGACGCGGTCTGTCTGGAGATCCGTCAGAAAGCCGCGGAAGGCCACAAACGGCTGATCCTGACGCCGGGCAACTACGGCCTGGAATTTCTACGTACAGAAGGCTATATTGTGACAGATGTCCCGGTCGTCGTCTGCTCCAATTTCATTGGGGACGCCCTGGATCAGGCCGTGACAGACGGATTTACGCAGCTGCTCCTGACAGGCCATGTGGGGAAGCTGGTCAAACTTGCAGCGGGGATCATGAATACACATTCTTCAGTGGCGGACGGCAGAAAGGAAATTTTTACAGCCTATGCGGCTCTGTGCGGGGCAGATACGGAGACCTGCCTCCGGCTGATGGACGCGGCGACGACCGATGCCTGCATTGACATTCTCAAACAGGCCGGACTGCATGAAGAAGTCCTTTCGCGGATCCTGCGGGAAGCCGGAAATCATCTGCGGGACAGGGCGGGCGCCTCCTGTCAGACCGGTATGATCATGTTCTCCCGGGTCCATGGCCGGCTGGGAAGCGCGCCGGGAACAGAAGATCTTCTCAAAAGCTGGTACAGCTGATCCTGCCGGAGCGGCAGCACCGTACGGAAAGGGATATTGGTTCAACTATACCGGAGGATGAATCATGGAATCTAAGATTGAAGCCAAGTGGAATTTCACGAAATTCATCATCAACCGCGAAGGAAACGTCGTCGCGCGATTTGAGCCAACAGCGGATATGGCAGAGGTGGAAGCCTGCGTTAAAGCGCTCCTGTAGATCTTTCTGATGCCTTTGCCTGCAGAATCATCCTGCTGACTAAATCAGATATTTTAAGAGCCCCGGCCTTTGGTGGTCCGGGGCTTTGTTTTTCCGGGATCAGTTCCTGATTCCGGTCAGATAAATGTTGTTTTCAGCTGTGTCAGGAACCGTTCCGCGATTGGCGAAAATGTCTGGTACTTTTTCCATACGAGATATAGTTTTGTTTCCAGCCGCGGCGTGAGCGGACGGAATGTCAGCCCGCTTCCGGGAGAGGTATCGACCAGCTTATTGAATGTCAGGTAGTATCCCAGATGTTCTCTGGTAAAAATAGACGCGTTATAGGCAAGGCGGAAGGACCCTTCCAGATGCAGGTCGTCCATCCGGCCACCGGCCCAGCGGGGGATATCATTCTTCCAGCTCTGCTCTGAGCAGAACAATGGCAGTCCGATCAGATCTTCCGCCTGAATTGCCTCTTTCGACGCGAGGGGATCATCTTCCGGCATGACCAGGCCCCATTCCTCCGATTCCGGAAACAGGAGGGATTCATATTTACCCGCGGCCGGAGATTCCGCCAGCACAATAAAGTCCAGTAATCCTTTATCCAGTTTCTCGATGACCTGCTCTGTGTCACCGCTGGTGATATGATAATGAAGGCGGGGATATGTCTTTTTGAATGTATGGATCTCTCTGGCCAGGTAACGGATCTGATAGGATTCCGCCAGACCAAAATACAGATCCCCGCCGGTGATATCGTCCAGGGAAATAAACTCCCGCTCGATCCTGTCCGCCATGCTGACCAGGTCTTCGGCGCGGTTCCGAAGAAGCATCCCCTCATCGGTCAGTTTGATATTGAAGCTCTGCCGGATGAACAGTTTTTTCCCCAGTTCTTCCTCCAGGGATTTCAGGGCCTTTGAAAGGGTGGGCTGTGTCACATGGAGCGTTTCTGCCGCCCTTGTCATATTTTCTTCCCTTGCTACCGCAAGATACTATCTGAGTGTCCGTATTTCCATTTCTTTCTCTCTTATCTCCTGTCCATTGATATTCCTTAAAGGAATATCATGATATTCATTATAACCATTAGCGGAAGTGCCCGCAAGCAGTCATAATAAAATCAGAAAGCAGCAAGTGAAAGTCAGAAATGAGGAGCCGTATATGGAAAACGAAAACGCAGTAAAAAGCAATCTGCTGGATGCCGGATGCAGTGATCAGTCCGCCGCGTTTGTGGACCGGCTGGTGCAGGCGGGCAGACTTTCCGACGCGCTCCACGAAATGAAGGTGATCCGATGTGACCTGATGGAGGCTCTCCATCAGAGCCAGCGAAGAGTAGATTGCCTGGACTATCTGATACGGAAGACAGAAAAAGAGATCATAACAGGCAAAGAAAGGCGGTAAGAATGATGATGAAAACAGAACAGCTCAATCTGGTACAGGAGTGGGACAAGACATTCCCCAAAAGCGACAAAGTAGAACACAGTAAAGTAACATTCGTGAATCATTTCGGCATCACCCTCGCGGCGGATATGTACGTCCCGAAGAACGCGGCAGGAAAGCTTCCCGCTATTGCGGTTTCGGGTCCTTTCGGCGCCTGCAAGGAGCAGTCCTCCGGCCTGTACGCCCAGGAAATGGCAGAGCGCGGTTTCCTGACCGTCGCCTTTGATCCCTCCTTTACCGGTGAGTCGGGCGGATTTCCCCGTGCCATGCACTCACCTGACATCGATGTAGAGGATTTTCAGGCAGCTGTCGACTTCCTGTCCTGCTGTGACCTGGTCGATCCCGACCGGATCGGCATCATCGGTATCTGCGGCTGGGGCGGCATGGCCCTGCAGACAGCCTGCGTAGATACACGGATCAAGGCTACTGTGACTTCTACCATGTACGATATGTCCCGCGTAGCCGGCAACGGCTACTTTGACGGCGCAGACAGTAAAGAAGCACGGAAAGCGGCCCGTGAAGCAGTTAACGCCCAGAGGACGGAAGACTATAAAAACGGCAGCTATCAGAGAGCGGGCGGCGTGGTCGATCCGCTTCCGGAGGACGCGCCTTTCTTCGTAAAAGATTACTATGACTATTACAAGACGGAACGCGGTTATCATGCCCGTTCTCTCAATTCCAATGATGGCTGGACTGTCAATACACAGACCTCCCTCATGAATATGCGCCTGTTCACCTACGCGGATGAGATTGACAGCGCCGTGCTGATGATCCATGGCGACAAGGCCCATTCCTGCTATCTGAGCCGTGATACCTTCAAGCTTCTGAAAGGTGACAATAAAGAACTGATGATCATTCCCGGCGCGGTCCATACGGACCTGTATGACCGGAAGGACATCATCCCCTTTGATAAACTCCAGCGCTTCTTTGAGGAATATCTGAAATAAAGATCATTGTATTGAGCGGCAGCCCCCGGCCAGGCGGAAACATGGCCGCCACGGCCGGAGCCTGCAGGAGGTACGCATGAAAACGATTGCCATACTCATGACCTGCATGCTGTTTACGCTTTCCGGATGCAAAGGGCAGACAGCCCCTGCTGTCGAAGCAAAGGAAAGCACCAGTATGCAAAGCGAAGCGCGGAACACGGAAGCCATAAATGAAACGTCTGAAACTGCGGAACAAGCTGTGGAAGGAGAAACTGCCGTGTCCGCAGATACTGACACTGCGCATGAAACAGAGGAGACGGAAATGCTGCTGCAGATGAGAATCGGTGATACAAATGTTACTGTAGACTGGGAACAGAACGAATCCGTGGAAGCGCTGAAGACACTTTGTCAGGACAGGCCTCTGACGATTCGTATGTCCATGTACGGCGGTTTTGAGCAGGTCGGGTCCATCGGACAGAGCCTTCCAAGAAAGGACAGCCGTACAACAACGGAGGCGGGAGATATTGTTTTATATTCCGGTGACCAGATCGTTGTTTTCTACGGGTCAAATTCCTGGGCTTATACCAGGCTCGGACATATCCGGGACAAGTCCGCGCAGGAAATGGCGGAACTGCTCGGCAACGGCGATGGAACAATTACGATCAATACGGAACATTAATAATGTCAATATAATGTAAACGCAGATATGCTGTCAGGATTTTCATTTTTTACAGCGCGAACCGGCCAGGTGAGTTCCCTCATCTGGCCGGTTTTTTGTAAACAGTAAATGAACGATCTGCCGCCGCGAAAGCCGGCTCTTTACGTCCCGTCCTGTATTTTCATGACCATGTTGGCCAGCGACAGAAAATCCTGCGCTTTCATGATGGCCATCCCCTGGGTCTCGTCGCCCAATACGACAAGCTGGTCCCCCGCGGAAATATTGAATATCTTTCTTGCCTTGGCCGGTATCACGATCTGTCCTTTATCTCCAACGGTCACCATCCCGAACAGGTGCTTTCCTTTGGGCGGGACGCCAAGGCCCAGATTGTCTTTGGACTCGTAATTTGCCAGATCGTCGAGAGATACCCCGAACAGGTCCGCCAGAATCTTGCATTTGTCCAGATCCGGTACCGTATCACCGGATTCCCACTTTGCCACAGCCTGCCTGGACACGCCGACCTTCTCGGCTACGTCTTCCTGTGTCATCTGATGTATTTTCCGCATCTGTATCAGGTTGTCACGAAACATCCTTTTTTTCTCCTTTCCGTTCCGGTCCGCACGAGTGATCTGTCATCGGGCGGACCTTGTTCTCCTTATACCGAGCACAGCCCATCTGTAGCCGGGGATCCCTGCGATCAGCGCATACAGGATATATCCTGCGGCGAATCCGGCGGCAAGGCTGCAGGCGTATACAAGCGCCGGGGGAAATATCCCGGTTCTTCCAATCAGAAGAGCCACGGTCGAGATACCAAGATAATGAAACAAATACAGTCCGAAGCTGTGCCCGGCCATCCACCGGGTAAACGGGGTCTCAAAATCAAGATACCCTGCCGCGCCTCCGAGGATCGCCAGGGAAGCGAACCAGGCATAGGCTGTGAACAGGAATGTCCGGTTCACCGGAGCGTCCGCGTAATTCTTTCCGAAGTTGATCACGCAAAAACTGATTCCCAGGACCAGCGCGGCCATAAGCAGCCAGCCGAAATGCTTCCGAAGCCGGTCTATCACTTCCTCATGGGAAAATACGAAATAGCCAAGGAAGAAGGCCGCGGCATAGAAACCGAAGCGGTAGACCGCGATGATCGGCGTATTCAGGATCTGCGCGGCTGCCCAGACCGGAACCGCCATTGCTGTAAGCAGCAGTATGCCGGTCCGGGAACCGGCCTTCCAGAGGCGGTCCTTTTCTATTTTACGGATCGGAACCAGCAGGAGCGAATATACCCAGAGCACCTGTATGAACCAGAGAACGCCCGTACCGCTCACAACTATGATCAGATAACGTATGACCACGGGCGCCTGCATCAGCGATTCAAATCCACCCGCGATTTTCGCGCTGACCATCCCCTGTATAAATTGGAACGCGAACAGGCCGATCGTCGAAGGCACCAGGAGTTTCGCGGTCCTTGTCCTGAGAAACTCGCCCTCACTGTGCCGTGTGAGATATGACCGCGCGCTGATGCCGGATACGATAAAGAGCACAAACATGAACCAGGGATATACAAAATACTGGTACATGTCATAGTACTGGACAGGCAGATCTGTAATCCGGCCCAGGGTGCCGGGGATCCCTTCCGCGTTATACATGTATAATACATGATAAATGACCACCAGTATGACTGTTATCCAGCGGATATTATCCAAATACTTTTTTCTCATATTAATCCCACCTTTGCAACTATTTTTAACATAAATATAGTTACAGGGCAAGCGTCTGTCTACCAACCAAACCGAACATTTCCCGGGCTTTATGTTATTTTTTCTTGCTTTTTCTTCCGGGAGTATTAATGATTGACAAGCAAATATTCATTAGCTATTGTGAACCTGAGCGTAACTGTATTATGGAAGCTGTCAGGAAGGAGGAAACATGAATGAAAGAATATATTTCCTATTGCGGACTGAACTGTGAGACCTGCAATGCCCGGCTGGCAACTATCTTCAATGATGACGCGTTAAGGGAAGCAGTTGCCGCCCTATGGTCAAAACTGAACGACGCGGAAATCACACCGGACATGATCAACTGTACCGGCTGCCGGATACCGGGAGCAAAAACACCCTACTGTGATTCCATATGTCCGATCCGTCAGTGCGCTGTCAAAAAAGAGATGGAAACCTGCGGCAGCTGCCCGGAAATGAATTCCTGTCTGAAAGTCGGGGCTGTTCTTATCAACAATCCTGACGCGCGCCGCAGGCTCGAAACGTTAAGTAAAAAATAGCAGCAGAATGATCCAAAGCAAATGAAGAAATAACAGAAACATAAAGAGAGCAGAATACGATCCTATTTAGAGGAAACAAAATGGTTGAACTTAAAAGCATAACAGAGGATAATTTTATTGACGCGTTTAACCTGACACTGGCGCAGGGGCAGGAGCGATTTGTATCGCATCCCGTCCGCAGCCTTGCGCAGGCGTATGTTTACAGGGACCAGTGCCAGCCGTTCGGAATCTACGCGGAGGGCAGGATGGTCGGATATGTCATGGTAATCTATGACTATGATGTCCCTGAGTATGACATCTGGCATA
>ONRU01000153.1 GCA_900320325.1 uncultured Lachnospiraceae bacterium | reverse complement strand
CGCGGAACAGGAAGCCAAGTCTCTGGGAGACGATTATGTCTCTGTAGAGCATCTGTTCCTGGCCCTGATCAAGCATGCCGCGGGAGGCGTTAAAAAGGCCTTTCAGGAATATGCCATTGACAGAGAGCGCTTTTTAAAGGTCCTGTCCACTGTCCGGGGCAACCAGCGGGTGACTACGGACAATCCGGAAGCGACCTATGATACACTGGAGAAGTACGGCGAGGAACTGGTCTCCAAGGCCAGGGACCAGAAACTGGATCCTGTCATCGGCAGAGACAATGAGATCCGCAGCGTGGTCCGTATCCTGTCCAGAAAGACCAAGAACAATCCCGTCCTGATCGGTGAGCCCGGCGTCGGCAAGACGGCCGTCGTGGAAGGGCTGGCCCAGCGTATCGCCAGAGGCGATGTGCCGGAAGGACTGAAAGATAAAAAGATCTTCTCCCTGAACATGGGCTCCCTGGTAGCGGGCGCCAAATACAGGGGTGAATTTGAGGAGCGTCTGAAAGCGGTTCTGGAAGACGTCAAGGGAAGCGACGGGGAGATCATCCTCTTCATCGATGAGCTGCATACCATTGTCGGCGCGGGCAAGACCGACGGATCTCTGGATGCCGGCAACATGCTCAAGCCCATGCTGGCCAGAGGCGAACTGCACTGCATCGGCGCCACCACCCTCAATGAATACAGAAAATACATTGAAAAAGATGCCGCTCTGGAAAGAAGGTTCCAGCCGGTCATGGTCGATGAACCTACCGTCGAGGATACCATTTCCATCCTGCGGGGCATCAAGGAACGGTATGAAGTCTATCACGGCGTAAAGATCATGGATAACGCCCTGGTCAGCGCGGCGGTCCTTTCCAACCGCTATATCACTGACAGGTTCCTGCCCGACAAGGCCATTGACCTGGTGGATGAAGCCTGCGCCCTGATCAAGACCGAGATGAATTCCATGCCTACGGAGCTGGATGAACTGCAGAGAAAGATTCTGCAGCTGGAGATTGAAGAGACCGCCCTCAAAAAAGAGGACGATACCCTGAGCCAGGAACGTCTGGCGGATCTGCAGAAGGAACTAGCGGAGCTGAAGGATACCTTCAATTCCCGCAAAGCCCAGTGGGAGAATGAGAAGACCAGGGTCGATCAGCTGTCCGCCCTCCGGGAGCAGATCGATCAGGTCAACAGCGATATCCAGAAAGCCCAGCAGGACGGTGACCTCAACAAGGCCGCCGAGCTCCAGTACGGCACTCTGCCCAGCCTGCGCAAGGAACTGGCGGAGCAGGAAGCTGTCCTCAAAGACAGAGATACATCCCTGGTCCATGAAAGAGTATCGGATGATGAGATCGCCAGGATCATTTCCCGCTGGACCGGCATTCCGGTCAGCAAGCTGACCGAGAGCGAGAGGAACAAGACCCTGCATCTGGACGATGAGCTCCATAAGAGAGTCATCGGCCAGGATGAGGCGGTCACCCTTGTTTCCGAATCCATTATGAGAAGCAAAGCGGGCATCAAGGATCCTTCCAAGCCCATCGGATCCTTCCTGTTCCTGGGACCCACCGGTGTCGGCAAGACCGAGCTGGCCAAAGCCCTGGCACAGGCCCTCTTCGATGATGAGAAGAATATTGTCAGGATTGATATGTCCGAATACATGGAGAAATTCAGCGTTTCCCGTCTGATCGGAGCGCCTCCCGGATACGTAGGCTACGAGGAAGGCGGCCAGCTGACAGAAGCGGTACGCAGAAAACCCTATTCGGTCGTCCTCTTTGACGAGATCGAGAAAGCCCACCCGGATGTTTTCAACGTCCTCCTGCAGATCCTGGATGACGGCCGTGTGACCGATTCCCAGGGCAGGACCGTGGACTTTAAGAACACGATCCTGATCATGACATCCAACCTGGGCGCCCAGATCATCCTGGATGACCTGGAGCACAGCAGCACGGTCCAGGGCGGCCGTGTCATCGATGAGAACGGTGTCATTCTGGATGGCGGCGACAGCGAATCCATCTCCCCTGCGGCCAAGGCCCAGGTGGAGGCGCTCCTGCATCAGCAGTTCCGCCCCGAATTCCTCAACCGTCTGGATGAGATCATCATGTTCAGCCCGCTGAGCAAAGCCAACATCACCGGCATCATCGACCTGATCGTCGAAGACCTCAACAAACGGCTGGCTGACAGACAGATCAGCATCCGCCTGACTCCCGAAGCCAAGACCTTCGTGGCAGACGCGGCTTATGATCCTTCCTACGGCGCCAGACCGCTGAAGAGATATATCCAGAAACACGTGGAGACGCTTTCCGCCAGACTGATCCTGGAGGATCATGTCCATGAAGGCGACGCCATTGAACTGGATGTGGTCGACGGCAGCCTGCAGGCCCGTGCGGTGCCCGGCAATACGGATGTAATTGCTGAGTAACGCAGTTTGTCAGGAAATTTACATACATACAGAAGGAAACGCCTCCGGCCCGGCGGTAAGATCCGCCGGGTCGGAGAGATACCATAAGACCATACTATCTTTTAATGCCTGTCCGCGCAGGCCGGCCTTGCTGCCGGCCTGCGCGGATTCTGCATGGACGGCATTTCCGGCTGAAATATCAGTAAATTACCGATCCGCCCGGTGGAAAGACAGACGAATTATCGCTTGACAAATCAGAGCATAGAATCGTATAATACAAAAGCTGACACAAAACAGCACATATATGGCGAGGTAGCTCAGCT
>ONRU01000167.1 GCA_900320325.1 uncultured Lachnospiraceae bacterium | reverse complement strand
ACCGGCTCCGGCTGTCTGGTATAGGGTTCTCCCAGGGTATCGTTCTCCACATAGCCGAATACCCCGTCCTCCGTCATGATGCCGGACCAGGTATCCATGGGCTCCAGGATCCGGACTGTCGTACCAGATTTGGCCTCACCGGCGATCTCACTCTTGATGCCGCCCGTGATCCGGACCATGGTAGAATCCTTTACATCCGCCACTGTTTCCTCATCCCAGGTGTTGACCAGCACCAGGCGGTTGGGTTCCGTATAAGCGCTGTAGGAAAAATTGGCGTAATTCTTCACAAAATCCAGAGACAGCCAGAGGG
This sequence comes from uncultured Lachnospiraceae bacterium, assembly GCA_900320325.1. Classification (GTDB taxonomy): domain Bacteria; phylum Bacillota; class Clostridia; order Lachnospirales; family Lachnospiraceae; genus CAG-791. The sequence continues at coordinate 2,016 of ONRU01000167.1, read as the reverse complement.
TCTCCCCGTCCAGGATGGCGGGGGCCGCCTCTTCCTGGCCTTTCTTTCCGCCGTCCGTCGTCCAGGCGGTCTCGCCGGGTATCAGGACGATCCTGTCATCGGGCAGACAGTAAAAGACCTTTCCGTCCGCTTTGCCGAAGTAGAAGCGCTTTGTCAGATGCGCGGAGACATCCTCCAGCTTCATATAATAAGCGCCGTCGAACCTGCGGGCATGCATTTCGGAAAGGGCGTCCTTAAGAACGACCGGAAAATCATCTTCGTCCTGGATCCCGTAGTAAGCTTCCAGATCCGTCCATTTTCCGGAGTAGCTCATCTTTCGGAAGGTAAATTTCCAGAAAGCAAAACCAAGTATCGCGATTAGAGTAATAATGATAATTGTCGGAATTGTTTTCTTCATATCATCTCCTGTCACGGACGGCCGGTCAGCTGCCCGCGCGACTGCTGTCTGTTCCTGTAAATATATTCTTTCCTATTATAACAGACTCTGTATTTCAAGTCGAGTATGGCCTCCGCAGCAGACGCCGCAGGAAAGGTCATGACAGACCGCTGTCCCGCCACAGACCGCACACAGATATCCCGGCAGCGTTCCTAAAAAGACAGAACCCTTTACGGCTTTACACGAGTGGGGTCCCGTTGACGTAAAAAAGAGCCGTAAAGGGTTCTATAGACAGGATTGAGACAGGTCTTCAGATCTGGCTTCTCAGACGATCAGCCGCCCGCGGCGGACTGGTCGGAAGAATTGCGGCAGTGCCCTATGACCGCAGGAAATTTCCGTGGGATTTCGTCCGGAAGGACACAGCCCGGCAGCACAGAACGGTATCTTAAAAAACTTGATTACATGGATTGATTTTACTGATATTATCGGGTGGATAGATTTCTATCGACGGGACGGGAGGGTCCCTGAAAGACAATGGGTCTGCCCATTGAGAATTGATAGATATGAAAAATGAAATGCCGCGGCCGGATAAGAGGCCGCAATGAAAAATGTCTCTTCGATCGCCCTCCTTTGCGATACAGATTATTCTGTGCTTTCCGTTTTCATTGTATCCGCCCCCTGGTCCCCTTTCAAGGAAGGGGACGGCCGAAATCCCGAAAGCCTGCTGTTTTGTTAATTTCGTATAAAGTCCATGACACACTTTCTTCTGATATGATATAGTGATTGCAAGATTTTAAAACCGGAAAGGAGAACCGTCTGTTGAAGATTGAAAAAGTAAATGACCGTCAGATCCGCTGCATTCTCACAGGCGAGGATCTGGCCAAACGCCAGCTGAAGCTGAGCGAGCTGGCTTACGGAACAGAAAAAGCCAGGAGCCTCTTCCGGGATATGATGGAACAGGCCGCTTTCCAGTACGGCTTTGAAGCCGATAACTCCCCCCTCATGATCGAAGCCATCCCTCTCTCTTCCGACAGTATCGTCCTGGTCGTGACCAAGGTCGATCATCCGGAGGAGCTGGATACACGTTTTTCCAATTTCGCTCCCTCAGTCCAGGGCAGCGTCCCTTCCGACAGCCAGCAGGCGGATCAGTCCTCGCCCTTCGGCCGTCTGGTGGATTCCCTGCGGCGGGAGCTGGCTGCGGATACAGACGGGCAGGAAGCCGCGCCGGACGGACAGGCACCGGCGGATGCCCCCAAAGAGAGTGAAGCTTTCCGTCAGTTCGTATTTACCAACCGCCTCTTTGCCTTTCAGACACTGGGAGACGCGGTGCGGGCCGCTTCCATGGCCGGCGGCAGTTTTACCGGCCGCAGCACCCTCTACCACGCGGACAGCGACGATCTTTACTATCTGTTCCTTACCATGCCGGATATGGATACGGTCCGCAGGATGCAGAATGTCCTGGCCATCCTGTCCGAATACGGGACTTCCCTGAAGATCACCTACGCCAGCGAACAGCACCTGAAGGAGCACAGCAGAATCCTCTGCGAAAACGATGCCCTGTCCCGCCTGGCAGAACTCTGACCCTTTTGGCTGACTGCGGCATGCTGATCAGACCGGACCTGCAGGTCCGGTCTTTTTTT
>ONRU01000027.1 GCA_900320325.1 uncultured Lachnospiraceae bacterium | reverse complement strand
CTGCCGGATGACCCGGCAGGGATTGCCGACAGCGACGCTTCCTGCAGGGATATCCTTTGTGACAACGGAACCGGCTCCGATAACGCTGTCCTTTCCGATTCGGACGCCGGGCAGGATGATAGCGCCCGCCCCGATCCAGACATGGTCTTCAATGATGACCGGCAGGTTGTACTGTACATCGTGATCCCGGAGAGCGGGACTGATCGGATGGGCGCCTGAGGTAATGGTCACATTGGGACCGATCATGACATAGCTGCCGATTTCGATTCTTCCGTCATCCACAAGGGTAAGGTTGAAATTGGCATAGACATGATCTCCCAGAGAAACATTGTACCCGCCCCAGTTGGCGTGGACAGGGGGTTCCAGATAGCAGCCCTGTCCCACAGCAGCAAACATTTTCTGCAGCAGGGCTTCTCTGGCGGCATAGTCAGCGTCGGAAGTCCGGGTCTGGTTGTATTCCTCCATATAGCGCAGACGGCTATGCTGCACCTGCAGGATGTCCGGATCACCGGAATTGTAGAGGTCACCGGAATGGACGATTTCCATGGCTCTTTTGTTCTTGTCTGTCATAATGGCTCCTAACATATGAATCGGTGCTTGAAACAAGCAATTTAATTACTTTTGTTTTTTTGTATCGTAACACAAACCATTCCGTGCCGATATAGTATTATGTATACCTTTTCCAGCAGGCCTCCGGCCTGCATTTTTATTGCGGAATCCTGTAAATATTTAAAAATAATACTTATAGTCATATGGACAATAAATAAAGGGCGATTATAATTATAGTCACAAAGAACATAAGTCCCGCAGGACAGAAAAGGAGGACCATTATGGCAAATAACATGTTTGGAGAAATGTTTGGAGGAATGTTCGGCAACCTGGCGCCCGGCATGTGCAGGCTGACCATAGACGGTCAGGTGGCTGTCAAGACCGGCAATGAATACAGGACCTATGATGTGTCCACCGGCAGGCTGACCAACTGTATGAACTTTGTATTCGATATCGGCCAGGAATTCTTCTTTGTGATCCCTGTGACCAAAGTGAAGCCCGGCGATATCATCCTGGTCAACGGACCGGACGGGAGGCCTTCTCCCAGATGCGTCATCCAGGTCGACGCGGACCAGATCCTGGCAGTCAATTACAGCAATTCCACCCGGGAAGTCCTGCTGCCCGAGCACAGGATATTCATGGGAAACACTTATATGTACGGCAAGATCGTCAGCTTCTTTGACGGGAAGAATTTCCGGGGCCGCAAGGGCGGCAGCAAGATTCTTCAGTACATGCTGATGCTGAAAATGTTCACCGGCGGCATGGGACACGGGACAGGCTCCGGTAATTCCGGTGACGGCGGCATGAGCGGCCTGCTCCCTCTGCTGCTGCTGGCCAATACGGATATGGACAATCTTTTCAGCGGTATGTTCGATACGGAAGGTGAGGATGATACAGAAGCGGGATCACCGGGAGAGAATGATACAGAAGCGTGATCACCGGGTGAGGATGATACAGAAACGTGAATCACCGGAAAAGTATGATACAGAAGCGTGAATCACCATAAAGAACAGTCGGGATTTTCCGGTTATACCGACGGCCCCTGCTGCGGCCGGTGAAGCCGCGGCAGGGAGGCGGAAGGAACAGCGGAAAACATGCGGGAAGCAGATCCCGTCAAACAGGCAATGAGAAGGAGGTAAACCATGGGATACGGAAGATGGAGAGAAGAAGATTTCAGGAACTACAGCGCGGGCAGAGGCAGGACCGTCAGGATGGACGGGACCCTGGATACCAGCGGACATACTGCCCAGACCATGTATACGGAACGGGGCCTGCATCCCGCTCTGAATCCCCGCGGTGTCATGCGGGAGTGCTGCGAGAACGAGGAACATCCCAACACCATGCCGGTCATCCTGGCTCTGGATGTGACCGGTTCCATGGGAAGCGCGGCCATGGAGGTGGCGGCGAAACTCAACGAGGTCATGACCGAGCTGCTGGGGACGGACATGGATGTGGAATTCATGATTATGGGAATCGGAGACCTTGCCTATGACAGGGCCCCCATCCAGATCAGCCAGTTCGAGTCTGACATCCGCATCGCCGAGCAGCTGGATAAGGTCTATTTTGAAGGCGGCGGCGGAGGCAACATGTTTGAATCCTATACAGCTGCCTGGTATATGGCCCTGCACCATACAAGGCTGGACTGCTGGAAACGCGGACAGAAGGGGCTGATCATCACAATGGGTGACGAGCCCATGAATCCTTATCTGCCGGCAAAACCTCTGACACAGGCGGTCGGAGATCCTCTGCAGGGAGATGTGGAGACCGGAAAGCTGCTCAAAGAGATCCGCGGCAAATATGATCTCTACCATATTTTCGTCAGGCATGGAAGCAATTTCTATGAGACCAGGGCAGCGAAAAGCTGGCGTAAATATCTGGATAAAAAGCACTTCCAGTGCTGTGACGTAAAGGGGATCGGCCAGATGCTCACAGGGATCATTACAGCGGAGGCGGAGAAGCGGCAGGCGGCAGACCCCGCGAAGGGACTGATCCGTTTCGCGGACACAGAGGAAGCCAAAGGCACAACAGCGGAAGCCAAAGAAACAGCCCCTGCGTCTGAAGATACAGCCGCGGCAGGCATTGGCTGGGATATAAAACCTGAAAAAACGGAAGAGACTGCGGCCTGGACAGACGGTAAGAACCGCAGGGACCGGAAGGGACGCGGCGGTCTGCGGGGGCTCTTCGCGGGAGGCATCAACTGGTGACCGGACGGGAAAATCTCTCCGGAGAACCTGGGAAAGCCGGCTGCGGATCCGTCTGTAAAGCGGATCCGGGAGCCCGGCTTTCCCGGAATACGTGAAAGGATTGCTGTGCAGCCCGGTAAGGGACCGGCAGTAAAATGATGGACAGGAGAAAAGGAGGCCGGATATGGAAAACACAGGCAGAAGAAATATCAGAGTCATCATCGGCGCCAATGCCGGCGATGAAGGGAAAGGAAACGTGACCAATCTGTTCTGCATGACAGAGGAACCGGTCCTGGGCATCCTGACCAACGGAGGTCCCCAGCGGGGCCACACAGCCTGGAAGGACGGCAAAAGCCATGTATTCGGCCACTTCTGCGCGGGGACCCTGAACGGGGCCCTGACCTGGTTCGCACCGGGCTATATGATCAATCCCATGCAGTTCATGCGGGAATACGGGCAGCTGGAGGCCATGGGCGTACGGCCCCGGGCTTACATTGATCCGGACTGCCGCTTTACCACACCCTGGGACATGATGCTGAACCAGGCGGCCCACGCCCGGGAAGGCAGCCATCATACCTGCGGTATGGGCATCTGGGAAACATACCAGCGTTACGCTCTGACAGAGGACGCCGTCAGGATCGGACAGTATCTGCAGATGACGGAGACTGAGCAGTGGGCGTATCTGAACCGGATCCGGGACAGAGCCCTGCAGAGGATGAGGGAAGAGATGGACCCCGCGGCAGCGGCCCGCTGGATCCCTGTCGCGGCGGATGAGAATCTCTGCCGGCAATATATGGAAGACCTGCAGGCCATGTGTACGGAGAAGGCGAGCATGAAAGGGCGCGGGATTCTGACAGAGTACGGAAACCTGATCTTTGAGAACGGCCAGGGCCTGCTCCTGGACTGGTCGGACGATGAGGAAGAGGCAGTCTATACCACGCCCAGCCGGACCGGCCTGCACGACGCGGCTGCCCTGATCGAGGACTGCTTTGAAGGAGAAACGGCAGAAGCCTGCTACGTGACCAGGACTTACCTGACCCGGCACGGGGACGGTCCCCTGCGTACGGAATGCTGTAAAGAAGAACTGGACGCCCGGGTCAGAGAGACCACCAACGTGACCAATCCATTCCAGGGACATTTCCGTTTCGGCAGGCTGGATACAGAAGCCATGGAAGCCAGGATCCGCAGAGACTTTGCCGGTACCGGCAGCAGGAACAACTGGAAGGCTGCCATTGCGGTGACCCATACAGACCAGTGCGACCCCGGTGAGGAGCTGCTGGAAATGACAGAAAGGTTTGATGAAAGATATCTGATCGGCGGCGTCGGCAGGACGCAGATCCGCAGCTGACAGTTTAAAAACCGCCCGACACAAAAATCCCGCCCCGGAAACGGATGCGCTCTTTGGAAGCGCTTCCGAAGCCGGAGCGGGATTTCTTATAATGAAGGGGTGGTTTCATTATTCCATGATATTTTATATTCTACGGGATTTTTATTCTTTGATATTCTATGCCGGTGCCGTGCCGGGCTGCCGGGCGGCAGCTGTCCTTTTTGGATCGATTCATGAATCAGCCGCTGACCCTGGTACCATAGAAAATGACGGCGATCATGCCGGGGCCGGTGTGGGCTCCGATGACGGGACTCAGCCCCATAATATGGATCCTGGCGTCCGGATTGTACTGACGGATCAAATCGGCTTCCGTGACCGCCAGGGCTTCGGCATCGCCGTGCATGATATAGATCCGGCTGCCGTATTTCTTTTCCAGCGCGGGATCTCTGTGGGTCTTGTAAGCAAGGGCCAGCTCTTTCAGGGCGGTCTTGACCCCCCTTTTCTTATTGATGCTGATCAGCTTGCCCACAGGATCTATGGTCAGGATGGGCTTGATATTGAGGGCTGATCCCAGCAGAGCTGTCGTGGCGGGAATACGGCCGCCCCGCTTCAGATACATCAGGTCATCGACCATAAAGAAATGACAGAGCCTGTCGGCCAGCCCGCGCAGATCCTGCGCGTTCTCCTCCACAGACATGCCGGCGCTCCGGTTCAGGACAGCCGCTTCTGTCAGCAGGCCCATACCGCCTGTGGCGGCCAGTGAATTCACGGGACAGAAGGGTACATCCGGATAATCCTCTGCCAGCTCCCGCGCGGCCAGACAGGCGGAGTCATAGGTCTGTGTCAGGCCGGAAGAAAGGGAAATATAGAGGACGCCGATGCCCTTTTTCAGTTCTTCGGAGAAAATCGAAATATATTTGCCGGGCGTGATCTGGCTGGTATGGGTCAGAGAGCCGCGCCGCTGGATCTCATAGTATTTATGAAGTACTTCAGGAGACTCCATCTGACTGCAGAGGAGCTCCTCGTCTCCAAGCGTATAATTCATAGGTACGATCTTAATATTGTTTTCGGCCGCGAATGCAGGATCGATATCTCCTGACGCGTCCATATATATCACATAATTCTGCACGATTTTCCTCCAGCTCTTCAGAACGGGTTTCCGGTCCGTATGGATACACCTTCCGGGATTCTGTAAAACCATTATAATTTTTCGGATTTAATGGTACAATGGGCACGTAAAATACATGTGATACATAAGTAACAGTATCGTATGAAATGTTACATTTGGGGAATAGATATGGACAGAAAAGATGACAGAAGAGTGCGGCGCACCAAGACCAATATCAAAAAGGCCTTTATAGAACTTCTCAAGGAAAAATCCTTTCAGGAGATCACGGTAAGAGAACTCTCGGAAAGGGCGGATATCAACCGGAAGACCTTTTATGCCTACTATACCGGTATGGAGGAACTGCTGGCTGCCGTCATGGATGAAATGCTGGAGAAATACAGGACCGGACTGCGGAAGATCAGTTTCCGGGCCGATGATTTTGACGCGGCCAGCCTGTTCAAGACCATCAGCGCCCTGATCCGGGAGGATCTGGAACATTATATCCGTTTCCATGAGATCGGCCTGCTGGCCCAGTTCGGTATCAGTGTCAAGGACATCGTTGTCGAGATCTTCATGGAGCAGAATAAGATTGACACAAAGGCGATTCCTGAGAAATACTATCTGTGTGCGGAATATGTCGCTTCGGGTGTCCTGGCGGCCTTTTCCGCCTGGGCCGGCCGGGCCGGCAGCGGCAGCATGGATATCGATGAGTTCACCAGCCTGGCCGCCAGTCTTGCCCTGGACGGAATCCGGGGCATGCTCCGTCTGCCGGATCCGCAGGCGTGACGGATGGAACGGCGCGCCGGGAGACCGGCTGCCGGATCGGCAGGCCGGTCAGGGAATTGAAGGATATAAATTTATAAATATAGATTATTATTGATAAGCAGTTTCGGGAGATTTTACATGCAGATCAGATCATTCTGGCCGCAGTGGGACCTGGGCGAAAAGGCCGGCGGGGACAGCAGCGGCGAATACTATCGTTTATATAATCGGGAAGAAGGGGCAGAACCGAAGGAAGCCATGATGCTGGTCATTGATATTCCCCAGGATCCGGCAGAGACAGCGGGACTACGGTCGGCCGGTCTGGACGCGGACGGGATCCGGGTCTATTACGACAAAAAGGCCAGGGAGATCGTACGAAATACCGGCAGGTTCATGCACATGCGTAAAGGAGATACCATAGTTCCCGTCAGGGCCTGTGATTATGAACCCCATACAGACGGCCCGGGCATGCGGATCTATGTCCTGATGGACCGGCTGGCAGGTCTGGAGCCTTTTATGGAATCGGTCTCTGAAGACGGTCACGCGGATCCATGGGCGGTCGTCTGCATGGCCGCGGACCTGTGCGGCGCCCTGGAGTACTGCGCGGAAAACGGAATGGTACACGGCGGGATCCGGCCTTCCGCGGTTTTTGTAAGGGAAGACGGGACATTTATGCTGGGCAGTTTCGATCTGTCCGGCCGGCATATCGCTGCCGGGAATGAACCCTACAGTATCAACGAGCTCAGCCTTTATATGGCGCCTGAACAGGCTTCGGGCGCTGCGCGGAACGGGCAGACAGACCTGTATTCGGCTGCCATGATCATCTACCGGTATTTTAACCATGGCAGACTGCCTTTTTATCCTCTCTGGCCTGATCCGGTCTCTCCTGCGGATATGATGCGGGCCCAGACCCGCCGCATGCAGGGAAATCCGGTGCCGGGTCCCGACGATGCGGACCACCAGATGGCGGAGATCCTGAAAAAAGCCTGTGACCCTGATCCTGAAAAACGCTATGGATCGGCCGCGGAACTGCGGGCCGCCATTCTCCACTGGGCCTGGGACCATAATTACCTGCATATCGCCCCGGGAGGCAGAAAAGAAGAGGAAGATGACCATTATGACAGGCTGACGGAACGGTATGTGCTGAACCCGGATACGGTCCCCGGCGCGGAGCGCATGCCGGACATGTCAGGCATTTCCACCGGACTGTGGGAAGCCGGACAGGAGGAAGAGGACCTGCCTTCGCCGGCAGATGGAGAAGCGCAGGCGGAAGATGTCAGGGACGACACCATCATGCTGTACAGGCTGGATTTCGTCAACGAAACCGGATTCTCCGGCAGTTTATATATTACCGAGGAGGAACGGATGGCGCTGGAAGGCGCGGAGCCGGAGATCATTCCCGGGGAAACGGGAGCTCCGGAAGAGACTGCTGTTTCCGGAAAAAAACACGCAAATAAAACGGTCCGCAGGGTCCGCAGCAAAAACAGCGGACTGCGGTTCGCGGTCTTTTTCTTTCTGCTGCTCGCCCTGATCCTGTTCTTTGTTCTGAATCCGCTCGGACTTGATTTTACGCCCCTTTATGACCTGCTCAGGTCGCTGCCTTTTGTCGGCGAAAACCGGATCACAGGCGGGATGCTGTCACAAGTACAGGGGCCCGGATTCTGACAACGCGGGTCTTACGGATCAAGGCCATAAAAAACTGCCCAAAAGTGCCGCCGTACCGGATCAGTTCGACCGGTACGGCGGCACAGTTTATTTCAGGTCAGAATTGCATTATATTGTGGACGCAGCTGCAGGCTCTTTTCCCGGCAGCTGTTCACTGCTTTGCTGCGTATCACAGTTCATCTGTTCCTGGTGCCCAGCAGGACGGAATTGATCTCCGCGCCCAGCATGACCAGATACATGCAGATGTACAGCCAGAACATTCCCATGGCCAGGGTCGTAAGGCTCCCGTACATGGAGAATCCATTGTAATCGTTCGCGTAAATGCCCAGGATGTTGGAAAAGATCATCCAGCCCAGGGCCGCGAACAGGGCACCCGGCAGCATGGGACGGAAATGGAGATTAACAGCCGGGAATGTCTGGTACATCAGAGCGAAGACCAGTGTCAGCAGGGACAGCAGGATCAGCCATTTGATCTCCGGATCCAGCAGGAAGAACAGATGGGGCAGATAGCCGTCGATCCAGGTCTGGATGGGCTTCCATAAAAGGGTCAGGGCCAGGAAGGCCAGGATCCCGATCGCGAAGACGGAGGTATAGAGGATCGCCCAGAAACGGAGCACGAACCAGTTGCGGGTCTCCGGGACCGCGAATATTACATCGAAGCCGTAGGACAGGCTGTGCATGGCTTTGGAGCTGGCCCACAGAGCCGCGATCAGAGTGATGGACACCAGACTGACAGAACCGGAATACAGCTCGGTCAGGATATCGCTGATCAGGTTCCGGATGGACTCCAGCAGCACGAAATCCTCCGGCAGCAGCTCCATGATCAGGGTCATCAGATCCTGCTGGTTATAAGGCGTAAAGCGCATCAGCTGCAGCAGCAGGATCACAAAAGGCACTACGGACAGCAGCATGAAGAAAGCGGACTGGGCGGCAAAGGCGCTGATCCGGTCCTCGATGCTCTGGTTAAAGAGCCTGACAATAAAGATCAGGAAACGATCTCTTTTAGTTTGCTTATTCATCGGCAGTATTTTCCTCCTGCCCTTCTTCCCGCGCGGCGGCCCCGGTGTCAGCGGTCGCTGCTTTGTCATCCGCCGCGTCCGAAGTCTGCGCTTTATCATCCGCGGTATCCGCCCCGCCACTTTCGGAAGCGTCCTCAGATGCCTGCAGGCTGTAGACGCGGTAAGCGGTGCCGATCCGGTCGGTCTCAGTCACAGCTGTGGGTATGCCATAATGCTCCTGCACATAAAGGGCGATCTCCTCCGGAATTTCCTCCTGTCCGGTGATCAGAAGGATCCGGTCATTTTCGGCCATGGATCGGAACAGCGCGTAAGCGTCCTCTGTACCATAGGCGGCCAGAAGATGTTCGAAACGTCCGCTGAAGCTGTCCCTTCCGCCCAGATCGATCAGGTTGGAGGGGTATTTATCTGCCGTATGGCCGATGACAGGCAGTCCTTTCTGCAATTCGTAAGCCGCTTCAGAGGTACAGCAGCAGAGACTGTCGCTGTGGGAGGCCAGATAGCTCCGCAGCTCGCTGCCGCGGCCGGCTGTTTCAGGTGTAAGCCGGGAAAAATAAACGGTTCCGAACAGATAGCAGACGGCGACCAGGACGGCTGCCTGTACGATCATGACAGTCAGGGTCCGGTCTGTGTCTGTCTCTTCATTCTTCTCCCGGACAGAAACGCCCAGAATGATCAGGATCTCCATAAGGCCCAGGATCAGCAGGGGCAGCATCAGCCGGCTGTAGACCATGCGGAAGAAGTAGAGGGAGCCGGCCATGGCGCAGGTAATCACGCCTGACAGGAGGATCAGGCCCAGATCCCGCCATTTGGCCCGGCCGAACAGGCCCAGCAGGATGGCGGCCGCCATGACGCCCGCAGGCAGGAGGACAAACAGATCCCGGCCGGTCAGGATCATGTCCAGGATAGCCCTGGCGTCGAATTCGAACCGTTCATGCATGTCGACCCCTTCCGCCAGGGTCAGGAGCTTCTGGGTCCCGAAAGCGGCGGTATCCGCGAAGGTGCGGTTCTCCATCAGGGTGAAATCATTGTCTGTCCAGGAGATATTCTTATACAGGTCGGCGTATTCGGTCCGGTCCGGCAGATCGGTTGTCTGCAGAAGATAACTGGCGTCTGCCCAGGAAGCGTAGCTGCCCCAGGGGTCGCCGTAGATTCTCTGCAGCCGCGCGCCTGTGGTCATAAAAGTTCCGGCACAGACAGCCGCCATCAGGATAATGGCCGCCAGCCAGCGGATCCCGTTATGGTCCATCAGGCCTCTGAGGAAGAGAGGCAGCAGCAGAAGGATCGCGGCGGGAAGGACGAACAGCCGCAGTCCGCAGCCGCCGGCGATCAGCAGGATCCCCAGGAGCCAGGAAAAGAGCCTGGAAACGATATGGTCACTGCCGCGTATGCCGAAGACAGACAAAATACCGCTCCCCGCTGCCAGGAAGGCAATGGTCAGATAATTGAACTCCAGCAGGGCGCAGATCATGAACGCGAAAATGACCAGATGAAAGAGGATGGTATCGGCTCTTTTGGTGACCAGCCAGTGCATGGCGGTAAAGGTCAAAAAGCAGAGCCCCATCAGAAAAACGCTGTAGATATTGAAAATGTCCAGCTCTGCCCCGGCCCGGGCCAGAGCTGTCGTCAGCAGAGCGCTCAGATAGTACTGGGCTGTCTGATCCGCGCCTGTCCCCATGGCGCCTCCGGTTATACCGGCCTGCAGATAATCCGCGTCCGAGCTGAAAGGAACTTTCAGCATAAAAAAGAAGAGCAGACAGAGCAGAAGCGTGACCATCGTATAGATCAGAAAAAGCCAAATACCCCATTTCTGTCCGGTTCTGACTTCATTGTTCTCCATAATTAAGATATCCTTTCCTTGTCTTAAAAATTATAAGCATCTCTTATTTTACATTTTTTCAGGGCAGGTGTCATCTGTTAGACAGGAATCTGTCAAAAGCTTTTACAGGCATTTTCAGGATGACCGGCGGAGAAAAAGATTTTTCACGGCGGCTGACGGATTGTCGGGTATAATATGGGTAACGGACAGTTCAGACTGTATATATGGAAAGGAGCGTTCAGCAGATGGGATTTTTGGATCTGTTCAGACCGCGGACCGGTTCGGGCGGGCGGCGCCTGCGTTTTTGCTGCCTGACACATATGGGACTGGCAAGATCAGCCAATGAGGATAATTACGCTTTTTTCGGGAGCTGCCTGCTGCCGGACCGGCGTCAGAACTCCGCGCCGGCGGTGTGTGATACATGGGAGAGGACCCATCCGGCGGCTGCTGTTTTTGACGGCATGGGAGGCGGCGTCACCGGGAAACTGGCCTCCTATGAAGCGGCCTCCTTTTTTGCCGCGTGTCAGGACGGCCGGCCCTGGGATGAAGACAGACTGACGGAAGCCGTGCGGGAGATGAACCGCCGTGTCCGCGGCATGAAAGAGCGGGAAAGGAGTGCCTCTGCCGGAACAACGGCACTTTTGTTTGCCGTATCAGGCGGTGATGCTCTGATCTGTTTTCTGGGGGACAGCCCTGCGTTTCTGCTGCGGGAGGGTGAGCTGCGCCGCCTGACCAGGCCGCACAACGACGCCGAGCTGCTCAGGAAGCTGAGGATTCCCGGCAGGCGTCCCTCGCTGACCCGCTATCTGGGGATTGAAGAAAGCGGCAGCGCTGTCCGGCCGGAGTTCGTCAGGATCCCCCTCTGTACAGGGGACAGGTTCCTGCTGTGTACAGACGGCCTGACCAACATGGTGCCGGAGAATAAGATCCGGGAGATCATGACCGCGGAAGCTGAGAGCGGCAGCTGCGCGGGTGTACTGTTGAAGGAGGCGCTCTCAGCCGGCGGCAGGGATAATATTACCATTGTTCTGTGTGATGTCGGCAGCTGAAAGCCCCTGTTCAGGGCAGGCGCTTCTGTGCGCCGCGGTATAAAAGAACGAAAACATTAAGAAAAAACAAAAAAATATAATACATATTCATGCTATAATGAGCATTATTAAAGGAGGCAACTCCTGCTTACTGTTCATCTTTCATATAAAAAGGAGATTATTATGAGAAAGAAAAACGAAATCACACGTAAGCTCGCCATGCTCCTGTGTGCCGTTCTGGCAGCAGGCGCCATCATGACCGGCTGCGGCGGCTCTTCCTCCAGCGCGCCTGCGGAAGAAGCGGCAGAGGCTGTCAGTGAAGTCACGGAAGAAGCGACAGAGGCTGTCAGTGAAGCAGTCGAGGAAGAAGTTCCGGTCGTAGAGGAGACAGCGACAACAGAAGCAGCCGCTGTCAGCGCCACCGCAGCGGAAGGCGCAACGATCGCCGCCGTCAACACTGCTGCTTTCGCCACAGTATTTAATGGCAGCGGTGCCATTACAGGCGTTTCGGAAGCGGAAGACGGAACCGTAGAAGCTCAGGAACTGACAGAAGATACCCTGAACGCGGCTGTTACTCTGCAGAAAGGTGATGCCGTACAGGACAACCCGAGTGTCGTTATTCCCAAGCAGAGACCGCCTTTCACATCTGCGGAACAGTCCCTGCTCCATCTGATCGACTTTATCCGCACCTCTGCCTACACCCAGGACGTATTCATTTACTATGGATATGAGGACGGCTGTGATATCTTTATCGCATGCAGTGTCGGCAGCAAGAAGATCGGCGTTGATACGATCTATGAAAGCGATCTGAGAAATGCCAAAGGTTTTATTGTTGAGAGATCCTCCGGCTACATTGCTTCTTTTGATGAGTACGGCAACGTAAAGATGGAGAAATACTGATCCTGAAAGTGACAGATCCTGAAAGACTGGCGCGCAAGGCCTGACATGTACAGGCCTTTATGACAGGTCAGACAGACAGACCGGCAGGTTTCCTGCCGGTCTGTTGCTGTAAAGGGACAGATTCTGATACAATGGCAGGACAGAGCAAGGGAAAAGGAGCGGGCATGCTGCCGGGAAAGGAAAGATATGAGCCGGGGATTTTTACCTGTGAATCGAAAGGATATGGAAGAAGCCGGCCTGGACAGGCTGGATTTTGTATATGTCTGCGGGGATGCCTACGTGGACCATCCCAGCTTCGGCAGCGCCATTATCGGCAGGATCCTGCAGGCCCATGGCTATACAGTGGGCATGATCTGCCAGCCTGACTGGAAAGACCCGGAAAGTATCGGGATATTGGGAGAACCCCGTCTGGGTTTCCTGGTTTCCTCCGGCAATATGGATTCCATGGTCAACCATTATACCGTCTCCCGCCGTCACCGGCAGAAGGACGCCTATAGTCCCGGCGGCGTTATGGGCAGACGGCCGGACTACGCGGTCATTGTCTACTGCAATCTGATCCGCAGGACTTATAAACACACGCCCATCATTATCGGAGGGATCGAAGCCAGCCTGCGCCGTCTGGGCCATTACGATTACTGGTCTGACAAGGTACGCCGGTCGATCCTGCTGGATTCCGGAGCGGATCTTGTCTCCTATGGAATGGGAGAGCACAGTATTGTGGAAATCGCGGATGCCCTGGATTCCGGCCTGGATGTCAGGGACGTGACTTTTATCAGGGGAACGGTCTTTAAGACCAGAGACGCTTCCTATAAGGAGGATGCCCTGCTCCTGCCTTCTTTTGAGGAGATCCTGCGGGACAAGGAGGCCTATGCGCGCAGTTATGCCGTTCAGCACAGAAATACGGATCCCTTCCGGGCCAAAAAGCTCTGTGAGACCTATGACGGAAGCCTGTTCGTGATTCAGAATCCGCCTGCCTTTCCTCTGACCACCCGGGAAATGGATGATGTTTACGCCCTTCCCTATATGCGGGCCTGGCATCCATCCTATGAGCAGGCCGGCGGAGTCCCTGCGCTGTCGGAGATCAAATTCTCACTGACCTCCAACAGAGGCTGTTTCGGTGACTGCAATTTCTGTGCCCTTACCTTCCATGAGGGAAGGATCGTGCAGGCCAGGAGCCATGCTTCGATCCTGGAGGAAGCCAGGGCCTGTATCGGGGATCCCGACTTTAAGGGCTATATCCACGATGTCGGCGGGCCGACCGCGGAATTCCGAAAACCTGCCTGCAGTAAACAAATGAAGGTGGGGGCCTGTCAGGACCGCAAATGCCTGTACCCGAAGCCCTGTCCCAATCTGGAGGTCGATCATAAAGACTATCTGTCGCTGCTGAAGAAGATCCGGTCTCTGCCGGGCGTCAAAAAGGTCTTTGTCAGATCAGGCTTCCGTTTTGACTATCTGATGGCGGACAGGAACCGGGAATTTCTGCGTGAACTGGTGGAGCATCATGTCAGCGGTCAGCTGCGGACAGCGCCGGAGCATATATCGGACAATGTGCTGAAACGGATGGGGAAACCGTCGGTGGATGTTTATAACGCCTTTGTCCGGGAATTTGAGGACCTGAACCGGAAACTGCATAAGAAACAATATATCGTGCCCTACCTGATGTCTTCTCACCCGGGCAGCACCATGAAGGACGCCATTGCCCTGGCGGAATATATCCGGGAACTCGGTTATATGCCCGAACAGGTCCAGGATTTCTATCCGACGCCCGGTACAGTATCCACCTGTATGTACTATACGGGGCTGGATCCCCTGACCATGGAAAAGGTCTATGTAGCCGTAGATCCCCATGAAAAGGCCATGCAGAGGGCGCTGATCCAGTACAGGGATCCGGCCAACTATGACCTGGTCAAAGAAGCCCTGCTCCGGGAAGGACGTCAGGATCTGATCGGCTTCGGGGAAAAATGCCTGATCCCGCCCAGAAAGATCAGCCGCCGGCCGGCAGCTGACCGGGGAAAACAGGCAGAGCGCGGAGCGGAGACCGGACGTTCACGGACTCCGGACAGGCCTGGAGGCCGGCAGGGCAGGAGCGGCAGAACAGCCGCCGGAAGACATCCTGGCAGCAGCGCCGGCAGACCGGCCGCCGGAAAGCATCAGGGCGGCAGTTCCGGCCGCGGGAAAAAGACCACGGACCGGGCAGGACGCCGGTCCGGAAGGAGATAACGAATAATATATAAGCGGAAAAGAAAATCCCCTTATGACTTTCAGAGAAGCCATAAGGGGATATATTTTGAACACAGGTCCTGTTTATTTAATGATCCTGCGGATGCAGGCGATCGTCCTGTAATTGGCATAGGAAATCTTGATTCCGTCCCTGCGGTTGGCAGCATGCACGATCTTGTTGCTGCCGATGTAGATGGCCACATGACCGGAATAGAAGATCAGGTCTCCGGGCTTTGCGGCCTTCAGATTCTTGACGCTCTTACCGTAGGCGCGCTGAGATCTGTCGTAGTGGGGCAGATAGTAGCCGAAATGCTTATAGACCGCTTTGGTAAACCCGGAGCAGTCAGCTCCTCTGGTCAGGCTTTCGCCGCCCCAAACATAGGGATTGCCGACGAACTGGACTGCGTATTTGGCAACATCCCCGCCGGTCGCATTGCTGACTTTTTTGGAATCAGCAGCTTTCTGGGAGGATTGTTTCTTATTCTTCGCGGCGTTTTTATCTGCTTTATCCGTATTACCGGATTTGGGATTTTCCACGACATAGGTGCGGTAGACATATCCCGTGGTTCCGTTGAGCTTGACTTTCAGCCATTTGCCGCCGTCATCTTTTACGACGGTCAGCTTCTGGCCGTTATAGAGGCTGCGGATCACCGCGTATCCCATACCGGGACCGGACCGCATGTTAAGTGAGGTTTTCACCTTTACAGTAACTGTTTGACCTGCTTCCGCCGCGCAGGCGGTGACCGGAGGCGGGGTCAGAGGTCCGCTGATCACGGCCAGGCAGAGAAACAGGACGATAAGTATTCTGATTTTATTGATAAACTTTGCTGCCAAAGCAATACACCCCTCATAACATGATATTGTGCGCAGACACAAAAAAAATCAATATATTGCGAAAATATTACATTACATTACAAATATTACTCGTTTGATACAGGTGTGTCAACTGAAAATTGACATAGGGCAATGGAATGCGTTTAGTTAATTCCACCGCTTCCGGCCGGATATTCTGACTAATTCAGATTAAAGCTGTATTATCAGCCAGCTTTTAAAAATTTTAAATAAATACAGACATTTTTCAAAACGCGCGTCAGACTGATTTTTGCTTCCGGCTGTGTGACAGCGGGAAAGCGGGCTGAAAATGAAGACTTTACCGCGGGAAAATGATACAATAGCATAGGTGCCGGAAGGGACCGGAAGTTTAACAGACAGGCTGGGGTAAGACATGCGGGGAATCGGACAGGACAACCAACATCATAGAAGCAGAGCGGACCGGACATGGTCTTCGGCCTGCATTGCCATGCTCCTGATGGCTGTCCTGCTGCTGACAGGCGGCTGCGGTTATTCGACCAGCCGGAAAGAGGAGGCTGAGAACCGGATCTGTTCTGTTGCCTGTATAGGAGACAGCCTGACTTACGGGGTGGGGGTAGATGACCAAATAAGTCAATCGTATCCTGCCGTACTCGGGGACATACTGGGACCCGGTTATACAGTGTCCGGGTATGGACAGGACGGAGCGATTGTCACGAGCGGCAGGAAGCGTTCTTATGACAGGACAGACTGCTATAAAGAAAGCGTGATTTCCCACGCCGACATACTGGTCGTTCTGCTGGGCCTGAATGATTCCAAAGAATACTACTGGGACGGGCCGGTCAAATTCCGCGCCCAGTATGAAAATCTGCTGGACAGCTACCTGCTCCGCGACAGGCATACAAAGATCCTGCTGTGCACCTGCCCGGAAGGCCTGTATATTGACGGACAGACGGAAGGCGCGGCCCGTTTTAATATAGATCCGTCCAATGCCAGGGAGATCAACAAAGTGATCCGGGAAGTGGCCGCTGACAGAAAACTTCCGCTGGCCGATCTGGCAGGTCTTGCCGCGAAGCATCCGGAATGGTTCGCGGAGGACGGCATCCACCCGGACGCTGCGGGGTACGCGGCCATGGCAGGAATGGTAGGCGTGGCGATTACACGAATGGAGATAGACTGAATCAGTCAATATATACCGGCGATCATAACCGCGATGCTGGAGAGTCCCTTTTGGACTCTCTTTTTTCTTGGAATAATATTTGTGGAAAAATATTTGGAAAACAATAAGCCTGAATTATTCATGACGTCCAGGTCATGCCCATGAGACACCGATTTAGTTACACAACAATACCATTATCCGGTTTCGTCAACCCGCAGGGATACAATCCCCCATAAAAATGGGCATAGTATTCCCGTTGAGTTTTAGAAATGGCGTATGGCATTGTCAATGTCCGTTGTTTTGCTGTCAGGCAGCCAGTTCAGGGATCTGAAGCTGTTGTATGTTCAACAGTATTTCCCGGAACTCATCCTTGTAGGGACAACTGCTGCAGAACCTGAAACTTCGGTATCTGGATGACCGGATTACTCTGGCGGCGATCTTGATCAGTTTCAGGCGGAATGTCTCAATCTGCATTTTTTGAAAATGCTTCGGAAGCACCAGCCGCTTGAACCAATTGAACAGGTTATACGCCAGCATGCAGATCATCAGACGGCCCGCATTCACGACCATGGAATGGCTGCTCATGCAGGAAAAATCAAAACCGATTTTGGATTCCTTGATAAAGTTCTCCATTCGGCCGCGGTTGCAGTAGAACCTGATGATATCTTCCGGAGCAAGATCCATGTTTGTTACGATGAATGTAT
>ONRU01000132.1 GCA_900320325.1 uncultured Lachnospiraceae bacterium | reverse complement strand
CTCTGGAGCAGCTTGAGGAGAGGATCGGATATCAATTTCAGGACACGTATCTGCTGACCTGTGCCCTGACCCATTCCTCCTGGGCCAATGAGCAGAAAATACACAGATATAAGGATTATGAACGTCTGGAATTTCTGGGGGACGCGGTCCTGGAAATGATTTCCAGCGCTTTTTTATTTCATGAATATCCCGACATGCGGGAAGGAGAGCTGTCCAAGCGCAGGGCGGCCCTGGTCTGTGAGCCGTCTCTGGCCGAGTGCGCCAGAAGGCTGGGCATAGAGCAGCATATCCGGCTGGGCAGGGGCGCCGAAGCGGACGGCGGCAGAGAGAAGGACAGCATTGTATCGGACGTGATGGAGGCCCTGATCGGAGCCATGTATCTGGATTCCGGATCGGTGCCGGTCGTCCGGGAATTTGTCATGACCCATATCCTGGCTGACGCGGGAGAGAGGCATCTTTTTTATGACGCCAAATCGATTCTGCAGGAGATCGTGCAGAAGGAGCAGAAATCGGTCTGCTACGAAGTCCTGGAGGAGACCGGCCCGGGGCACGACCGTACCTATACGGTGGCAGTCCGGATCGACGGACAGACGGCCGGGACCGGCCGGGGCAAATCCAAAAAGAACGCCGAGCAGCAGGCGGCCTTTGAAGCCGTCAAAGCCATACGGGACCGGCAGGCCTGACAGGGCCCGGCCTCTGTGAAAAGAGAAACAGACACTATATGTATCTTAAAAGTATAGAAATACAGGGATTTAAATCCTTCGCAAACAAAATAGAGTTCAAATTCCATAACGGGATCACGGCCATCGTCGGCCCCAACGGCAGCGGCAAGAGCAATGTCGCCGACGCGGTCCGCTGGGTCCTGGGCGAGCAGAAGATCAAACAGCTGCGGGGACATTCCATGCAGGATGTCATTTTTGCCGGCACCGAGCTGCGGCGGCCCCTGGGCTTTGCCTATGTGGCGATTACGCTGGACAATTCGGACCATGTCCTGCCGGTCTCTTATGACGAGGTCACAGTAGCCAGGCGTCTTTACCGCAGCGGTGAGAGCGAATACATGATCAACGGCCTGCCCTGCCGGCTGCGGGATATCAATGAGATGTTCTACGATACCGGCATCGGCAAGGAAGGCTATTCCATCATCGGTCAGGGCCAGATCGACAGGATCCTGTCCAACAAGCCGGAGGACCGCCGGGAGCTTTTCGATGAAGCCGCCGGCATTGTCAAGTTCAAGCGGCGCAAAATGGCCGCGGTCCGCAAGCTGGACAGTGAAAAGGAGAACCTGGTCCGGATCGGGGATATCCTGTCCGAACTGGAGCGTCAGGTGGGACCTCTGGAGAAGCAGTCTCAGAAGGCAAAGATCTATCTGGATACCCGGGAGGAAATGAAAGGCCTGGAGGTCAATGTGTTCCTGATGGACAATCAGGCCCATACCGCCAGGCTGGAAGAGCTGGACGAAAAAGAAGAGATCGCCAGGGACGATCTGGAGGAAGCCAGGGAGCGCTACGACCTGGCCGGTGAGGAATACCGGAAAATTCAGGAAGAGATCGCCGATACCGACAGAAAGATCGGGGAGACCCGGGACCGGATCGCCGGGGCGGATATTGTCCGCAGCAAACTGGAAGCGGATATCAGCCTCTTTGAGGAACAGATCAGCTCGGCCCGGCAGACCATGGAGCATTATGAGGGACGCAGGAGCCGCCTGCAGGACCAGATGGACCGCCAGCAGGAGGAATTCCAGGCCATCCAGGGCCGCGCCGGGGAGATGGAGCAGGAGCTGGAGCGCCTGCGCCGGGAGCGCCGGGAGGCCTTTGAAAGTCTCTGTGATATCCAGGCCAGGGCCCTGCAGGTCAATGACCGCCTGGAACAGGCCAGGAACGGTCTGCTCCATATCATCGAGGAGAGAGGCTCCCTGAAGTCCCGTCAGGCAGGCCTGGCCGCCCGCCAGGAAGAGAACCGCAAACGGCGGGAGGAGCTGGCCCATCGGATCGACAGGATCCAGGACAGTGAACAGGAGCAGGAACAGAAGATCCGGGAATACCAGGATCAGTTCGAGGAGATCAGCGGCCGGATCGTCAGCCTGCGGCAGGAGCAGAAAGAGACGGCGGAAGCCATCGACAGCAAAAAGCCCCTGCTGACAGCGGCGGATCAGGATCTGCGCCGGGTCCAGCTGGCCTACCATCAGGAAAAGTCCAGACTGGATGCCCTGATCAATATGACCGAACGCTATGAGGGCTTCGGCGGCAGTGTCCGCCGGGTCATGGAAGAGAAAAAACGGGAACCGGGCCTGATCGGCGTCGTTGCCGACCTTTTTAAAACAGATAAGAAGTACGAGACCGCCATAGAGGTCGCCCTGGGCGGCAGGATCCAGAATATCGTCACGGACAACGCTGCCACGGCGGGCCGCATGATCCGTATGCTCAAGGACAGCAAGGCCGGCCGGGCCACTTTCCTGCCCCTTTCGGATATTGAGGAAGGACAGAGCTTCCGGGACCCCCGGGTCCTGGGAGAGGAAGGCGTGATCGGACCGGCGGATTCCCTGCTGCAGACAGAGCAGAGGTTCCGGCCTGTGGCTTCTTACCTGCTGGGCAGGATCATCATTGTCGACACCTATGACCGGGCGGTATCCATACGCCGCAAATACGGCAGCCGGATCAGTATGGTCACGCTGGAGGGGGAACAGTTCACCCCCGGCGGCGCCATCAGCGGCGGTTCCTTCCGCAGCGGCGGCAACCTCCTGGGCAGACGGCGGGAAATGGCCGAGCTCCGGGACAGGATCGCCCGCTATGAGAAGGAACAGGAACAGATCGAGGACCGGATCGAGGAGATCAAAAAGGACCGGACCGGCCTGCGGGCCAGGGCCGAGACCCTGCGGATGGAGCTGCAGCGGTGCGTGCTGGCCCAGAATACGGCCCGTATGAATATCATTACCGAACAGGAGAAGCAGAAGGAAACAGCAGGCTCCCGGGAAGAAATCCTGCGGGAGCAGCAGGAACTGGAAGCCCAGACCGCGGCCCTGGAGGAGGAACTCAAAGCCGCCGGCAGAGCCATCAGCCAGTCCGGCAGCCGGGAGGAGACCCTGACCGGAGACGCCGACAGCCTGGAAGAAGAGCTGGATGCCCTGCAGCAGGCAGAGACCGGCCAGCAGGCCGTAGTCAGCAAATGGGAACTGGAACTGCAGAAAGCGGATCAGCAGGCCGCCTATGAACGCCAGAACGCGGACCGGATCCGGCAGGAACTGGAGGACCTGCGGACAGAGCTGACGGAAGCGGAGGAAGGGATCCGCCGCGCCCGGCAGAACATCACGGAAAAGGAAAAGGCCATTGAGGAGACCCGGGCCGGCATGGAGCGGGGAAGCGGTCAAAGGGATCAGGAAAAAGCCCTCCTGCGCCGTTATCAGGAGCAGAGAGAGGGACTGGACGTCCGTCAGAAGAAATGCTTCTCTGACCGGGAGAAACTGGCCGCCCGTACATCCTCCCTGGATAAGGAGCTGCTGCGGCTGACTTCCGCCGGGGAAAGGATCCGGGAAAAGGTCGACAGCCTGGTCTCCTACATGTGGGAGGAATACGGGCTCACCATGTCGGAGGCGGCCGCCCTGCGCGATCCGTCCCTGACGGACCTGACCGCCATGCGGGGACAGGTCAGCAGACTCAAACGAAGGATAAAGGATCTGGGCAGTGTCAATGTCAACGCCATTGAAGAATACAGGGAGCTGATGGAGCGGTATACCTTCCAGAAGCGCCAGTACGACGATCTGACCGGCAGTTCAAAGAGGAATTCCAAAAGATCATGACCGAATTCGACCGTGTCTTCAAGGAACTCTTCGGAGGCGGCAGCGGCCGCCTGGAGCTGATGGAGGACATGGATATCCTGGAGGCGGGTGTCCGTGTCATCGCCCAGCCTCCGGGCAAGAAGCTGCAGAATATGATGCAGCTGTCCGGCGGCGAGAAGGCCCTGACAGCCATCTCCCTTTTGTTTGCCATCCAGAACCTCAAGCCTTCTCCCTTCTGCCTGCTGGATGAGATCGAGGCGGCGCTGGATGAGAGCAACGTGACCCGCTTTTCGGGTTATCTGCATAAGCTGACAGAGCATACACAGTTCATTGTTATTACACACAGAAGGGGTACAATGGAAGAGGCGGACCGCCTCTACGGTATCACCATGCAGGAAAAGGGTGTCTCCGCGCTGGTCAGCGTTTCGCTGGTCGAGGCATCGCTTGATGACTGATAAAGGAGGACATACAGGATATGGCCAAGGAAGAAAAGAAAGGCTTTTTTACCAGACTGAAGGAAGGGCTGGCCAAGACACGCGCCAATATCACCGACAAT
>ONRU01000039.1 GCA_900320325.1 uncultured Lachnospiraceae bacterium | reverse complement strand
TCAGCGATGGCGGGTGTCATGCAGTCTGCCATGATGAACTCACGGGCCTCTTTGCAGCGGGCGATGGCGCCTTCCACGATAGGTCTGGTCAGGCCGTGGATCTTGATATCCATCTGGATGGCGGTGATACCGTCATGGGTACCTGTTACCTTGAAGTCCATATCGCCGAAGAAGTCCTCCAGACCCTGGATATCGGTCAGGAGTACGAAATCGTCGTCGCTGTCACCGGTCACCAGACCGCAGGAAATGCCCGCGACCTGCTTTTTGATCGGTACACCTGCTGCCATCAGGGACATGCAGGAAGCGCAGGTGGATGCCATGGAGGTGGAACCGTTGGACTCGAAAGTCTCGGAGACCGCGCGGATGGCATAAGGGAATTCCTCGATGGAAGGCAGTACGGGAAGCAGGGCCCTCTCCGCCAGGGCGCCGTGGCCGATCTCACGACGGCCGGGACCTCTGGATACCCTGGTCTCACCTACGGAATAGCTGGGGAAGTTGTACTGATGTACATATCTCTTCTCTGTGATGTTGGGGTCAAGGCCCTCCACACGCTGTGCCTCGGAAAGGGGCGCCAGTGTGACTACGTTGCAGATCTGGGTCTGGCCTCTTGTGAACATGGCGGAACCATGGACACGGGGAATGATGTCGACTTCCGCTGCCAGAGGACGGATCTGGTTCAGCTGACGGCCGTCGGGTCTCTTATGGTCCTTGAGGATCATCTTGCGGACGGTCTTCTTCTGATACTGATACACAGCCTCGCCCAGTACGGCCAGCCACTCTTCGTTCTCCGCGAAAGCTTCTTTCAGCTTCTCGGTAACGGCTTCAATGTTGCCTTCTCTGGTCTGCTTGTCATCTGTAAATACGGCTGTTTCCATCTCTTCCGGAGGAACGATCTCTTTGATCGCCGCGAAAAGCTCTTCCGGAATTGCGCAGGAAACATACTCTCTCTTGGGCTTGCCGCACTCGGCCACGATGCCGTTGATGAACTCGATGATCTGCTTGTTGACGGCATCCGCCTCGTAGATGTATCTGATCATGTCAGCTTCGGGGATCTCGTTGGCGCCCGCTTCAATCATGATGACCTTATCCGCAGTGGAAGCGACAGTCAGCTTGAGGTCGCCGTTGTCCCACTCTTCCTGGCTGGGGTTGATGATCATCTGACCGTCGACCAGACCGATCTGGGTGGCGGCGCAGGGACCCGCGAAGGGAATATCGGAAATAGATGCTGCAATGGAAGCACCGATCATTGCCACCAGCTCGGGTCTGGCAGTAGGATCAACGCTCATGACCATGCACTCCAGGGTCGTATCATTACGATAGTCCTTGGGGAACAGGGGCCGCATGGGCCTGTCGATGACACGGCTGGTCAGGATGGCGTTCTCGGAAGGCTTGCCTTCACGCTTGTTGAAGCCACCGGGAATCTTGCCTACGGCATAGTATTTCTCACTGTATTCAACAGACAGGGGGAAGAAATCGATTCCATCCCTGGGGGCTGCTGAAGTGGTCGCCGTACAGAGCAGGGTGGTGTCCGCGTAATGGATGAAAGCGCAGCCGCCTGCCTGTTTGCCGACTCTGCCGATATCTACACTGAGTGTACGGCCGGCAAGTTCCATTGAGTAAGTTTTGTACATGTTTTTCTCCTTCTTCTACTTCTTCTTGCTTCTTCTTACTTCTTCTCTATCACCCCGGGGATCCTGCGGGAAACGGCGCCTGCCGCTCCGGGCCCTCCTCCGGGGCCGCTCCGACATGTACGTTACCGGAGCTTATCTGTCCCCGTCGCGGGAGCAGATCATGGACGATATGCGTAAAAGACGGCAGAAACCGACAATAAAAACCGGTCTGTGCCGCCTTTCCGTGTGAAAGTATGGATTACTTTCTGATTCCCAGTTTTGCAATCAGGGCACGATATCCTTCGATATCGTTCTTCTTCAGATAGTCAAGGAGTCCTCTTCTCTGTCCGACGAGTTTGAGAAGACCTCTGCCGGAGTGGTGATCCTTGGGATTCTGCTTCATATGCTCAGTGAGCTCTTTGATTCTGGCTGTCAGGATCGCGATCTGAACTTCAGGTGAACCTGTATCGCCTTCTTTTCTGCCGAACTCCGCAATAATTGCTGCTTTTTTCTCTTTGGAAATCATATTTTTCTCCTTCTGCTGCCTCCGCAGCCATTCGCCGGCCACTCAGAGACCGTTGAGAAAGGTCATGCCTCCGGGTGGCGGTATTAACGCATAACATATGGATAATAGCATATGCCTGTTTAAAAGTAAAGCTTTTTCTGAACCGGAAAGTCTGACTTCCGGTTCATTTTGTGAACCGGCAAGTCTGACGCCCGGTTCACTTTATTCCGTGATAGGCACGGCCGGCGCTGATGTCCTCCCGGATGGTCTTCTGCAGTTCCTTCAGGCCTGCCATTTTCCGTTCGGGTCGCCGGAAGGAAAGCAGGTAGACTTCTGCCTGTTTTCCGTACAGACTGCCCTCAAAGTCGTAGAGGAAGGTCTCCACATTGGGCTGGCCGTCCGCCTGGACCGTAGGCTTGACCCCTATATTGGTGATCGCCTTATAGATCTTTCCGTCAATGAGGACCTGTGAAAAGTAGACGCCATAGGGCGGCAGGATCTTGTCGGCCGGGGGAAGCTGGTTGATGGTCGGCACGCCGATGGCGCTGCCCAGCCGCTTGCCGTGGACGACCCAGTCCCGGATGGAATAGGGTTCTCCCAGACATGCTGCCGCTTCCTCCATCCTGCCTTCGCTGATGAAGCCGCGGATCAGTGTCGAACTGATGTCCTTTCCCTCATACTGGAGCTTATGGATCATTTTGGACTCAAAGCCATAATGTTTGCCCAGGGACTGCAGCAGGGCGAAGTTGCCCTTTCCGTCCTTTCCGAAAGAAAGATCATGCCCTGCGCATATGAACTGGGCATGCAGCTTTTTGACCAGGATTTCCGTCACAAAGGTCTCAGCCGGCATGGCAGCTGTCTCCTCCGTAAAGGGGAATTCCACCAGCAGGTCGATCCCGATCTCCTGGAATATCCTTCTCTTTTCCTCTGCGGTCGTCAGTTCCCGGCCGTCCCCGATCCCAAGGAAAGTCTCAGGTGAAGGATCAAAAGTAAAGATACAGGTCCGCATATCATCCGCCGTCTTCCGGAACAATTCCTCTATGATCTTCCGGTGTCCTCTGTGGACACCGTCAAATTTGCCGATGGCGATCGCTGTATCCTCAACGCTGTAAAAACTGTCTAAACCTGAATATATCTGCATTCTGTATTCCTTCTCCTGGGCTGTATCCCGGGCAGGCCTGTTTTCCTGTATCCTGATCGTTCTATGGAACCTGTCGTCCTATGGAACCTGTTGTTCTATGGAGCCTGTCGTTCTATGGAACCTGCGCGCATTCCGGCCGTATCCGGGCAGGTCCGTGCCCGGCATCCCGGCCGGGGGTCAGTTTTTTCTGTAAGCGTCCGGCAGGAACATTTTCAGGGGCAGAAAAGCCCCCTGGCCCGCCGAATAGGTATAGACTCCGAAAAAGTCGCCGTCCCCATTGTACATTCTCACCTGTCCCCCGTCCGCGGGCTGTATGCCGCGGTCAAAACGGACCTGCCTGCGCAGCAGGCGGTTGCCGTTGGCCAGAAAGCGGACAGCGTCATCCGCCACGAGGCCTGCGGGGGCGTCCTCAAAAAAGGAATCCACAGGCGCGATGAGCCGGGTGATCCTCTCCGGGTCCTCCCGCATGATTTCCTCCAGCTGGGACAGTTTCCAGGAATTCTCCAGAGTGAATTGTCCCACTCTGGTCCGCAGCAGGCTGTCCATGGTCCCGCCGCAGCCCAGACGGCTGCCGATGTCCTCACAGAGGGTCCGGATATAGGTCCCCTTGGAGCAGCGGACCCGCATCGTCACAAAAGGCACAGCGATTTCCAGCACCTCCAGTTCATGGATCCGGATCTGCCGGGCCTTCCTTTCCACGGTCTTTCCCTGCCGGGCCAGGTCATAGAGCCTCTGCCCGTTTACCTTCAGGGCGGAATACATGGGCGGGATCTGGCTGTAATCCCCGATAAAGGATTCCGCCGCCTCCCGGATCCTGTCTTCCGTCAGAGCTGAAAGGACTTCCGGCTGCGCTTCCTCCAGAATGGTCCCGGTCATATCCTGGGTGTCTGTCCGCAGGCCCAGGCGCATGACAGCCCTGTATTCCTTGTCTCTGTCCGCGATCATATCGCAGAGCCGGGTGGCATTGCCCAGACAGACAGGGAGGACGCCCTCCGCCATGGGATCCAGGGTCCCTGTATGGCCGATCCTGCGCATATGGAGGATCCCGCGCAGTTTTGCCACTACGTCATTGGAGGTATATCCAGCTTCTTTGTAAATGCTCAGCATTCCGTTCCGCATATACTCTGTCTTTCTCCGGCCCGCGCCGGCTATGAGGATTTACGCAGTATTCTGCAAATCCCGCATATATCCTGTCCTTCTCCGACCCGCGCCGGCAGCTCTGTCAGACAGGCTCCTTACAGCCTGCCTGCCTCCCGCAGCTGTTCCCGGGCCGCTTCGATCATCTTTTCCAGGGCAGGGCTGCTGTCCCCGTGTATGGTACAGCCGGAAGCCCTGACATGGCCGCCGCCGTCGAACATGCGGGCGATCCGGGCCACGTCTACAATGGTATTGGACCGGAGGCTGACCCTGGACTCGTCCGGCCCGCTCCCATGCAGGAACAGGGCACAGTCGACGCCCTCCGTCAGGACCATCTCGCTGGCGATTCCCTCCAGGTCGTTTTTGCAGGCATGATTGGCCTGCATGGTATCATAGTCGATTTCGGAAACGATCAGCAGGCCGTCCAGATACAGGCGGGCCTGTCCCAGACCGATCCCCATCAGCTTATGCTGCAGGAAGGTCTTCTCAAAAAAGACCTCCCGGATGATCCGGGCGTGATCGAAACCAAAGCGCAGCAGGCGGCCGGCTTTGACCATGGTCTTTTCCGAAGTATTGGAGTAACGGAAAACCCCTGTATCCGTCACCATGCCCACATACAGGGCCTGGGCGATCCGGGCGTCCGTCCGCTCTTCCTCCAGCACATCCCAGACCAGCTCACAGGCGCTGCCCGCGTTTCCGTCCAGATAGCAGAGCTGCCCGGTCCCCGGGTTGCTGACATGGTGGTCGATGTTGATGGTAAGACCGGCATTGTCAAATATGGGTTCCGCTCCGCCAAGCCTCTCCTTGCCGCAGTCCAGCGCGATGAAAGCGTCATAGGCCGGTACCGCCGGCGCAAAATCGAAACGGATGGTCTCCGTTCCGGGGATATTGCGCATCAGAGCGTCTGTAAACGGCTCCAGATAGACATCCACCTGTGCCTGCGGCATATTTTTGCGCAGGTACAGGGCCATGCCCATGCAGGATCCCACACAGTCCCCGTCCGGGTTGATATGGCCGCTGATGGCGATGGTCTGTACGCCTTTCAGTTCCTGCAGTATATTCATAACTCGTCCTTATATACACCGGTCTGAACACCGGCATGCTTCTCCGCTTCCAGATCGGCGCTGATCACATCATCGATCTTTTTGGACATCTCCACGCCGTAGGCAATGGAATCGTCCAGATAGAAGGTCAGCTCCGGCGTATTGCGCAGATTGACCCTTCTGGCCAGCTCGCTGCGGATGAAACCGGCGGCGCTGCGCAGGCCTTCCATGGTATTCCTGGCCGCGTCAGAATCCCCGTACACACTGACCCATACCTTACAGGTCTTCAGATCCGGCGCCACGATCACGTCCATGACACTGGTCATGGGGCTGATCCTGGGGTCTTTCATATTGCCGCGGATGATCTCGGAAAGCGCCCGCTGCACTTCGTCATTGATCCTGCGGTTCTTTACACTGTTCTTTCTCATGATATCTCCCGTATGGCAGACCTTAAAAAATCTGCCTGTATGATGATGACCGGCGGCGAAAGTAAGCCTTCGCCGCCGGTCAGTGAATCGCTGGTAATCCGGGTCAGTCTCTGGGAACCTCGACCAGATCGAAGGCCTCGGCGATATCGCCGACCTGCATCTTGTCGAAATCCTTGAATACGAGACCGCACTCAAAGCCCGCGCGGACCTCTTTGACATCATCCTTGAATCGCTTGAGGGAAGCAAGGTTGCCGTCGTAGACCAGTTCCTCGCCGCGGCGGATCCTCATGCGGCATCCGTTGCGGACAACACCGTCCAGGACATAGGAGCCGGCGATGTTGCCGACGGAAGATGCCTTGAACAGCTGTCTGACTTCCACATGTCCGATGACTCGCTCTTCGTAAACAGGCGCGCGCATGCCCTTCAGGGACAGCTCAATCGCGTCAATCGCCTGATAAATGACCTTGTACAGACGGATATCAACGCCTTCGTGATCCGCCATGCTCTTGGCCAGGGCATCCGGCCTTACGTTAAAGCCGATGATGACCGCGTTGGAGGCGATGGCCAGCTGTACATCGGATTCATTGATATTACCGACGGCCGCGTGGATGACCTTGACGACCACTTCCTCGTTGGAAAGCTTGAGCAGGCTCTGCTTGAGGGCTTCCACGGAACCCTGGACATCCGCCTTGATGATCAGGTCGAATTCCTTGAGGGTGCCTTCCTGCATCTGGGTGAACAGATCATCCAGATTCATGCGCATCCTGGTCTCTTCGATCAGCTCTTCCTTATGCTGTGTCTTGTAGGTGGCCGCGAAGGACTTGGCAGTCTTATCGCTGTCATGGGCGATAATGACTTCGCCCGCGCTGGGAACGTCGGAAAGTCCCAGGATCTCGACAGGGCAGGAAGGGCCGGCTTCTTTGACCCTGCGTCCCTTGTCGTCGATCATGGCACGGACCTTACCGGAGCTGGCGCCCGCGGAAATAAAGTCGCCTACATGCAGTGTACCCTTCTGGACCAGTACGTTGGCGACGGGGCCGCGGCCCTTATCCAGCTTGGCTTCGAGGACAAGGCCTCTGGCCAGACGTTTGGGATTGGCCTTGAGCTCCAGGATATCCGCTGTCAGCAGGATGGTCTCGAGCAGGTCTTCAATGCCTTCGCCGGTCTTGGCGGATACAGGAACAAATTCTGTGGATCCGCCCCAGTCTGTGGGGACCAGCTCATAGTTGGTCATTTCCTGTTTGACCTTTTCAATATTGGCGTCAGGCTTATCAATCTTGTTGACAGCGACGATGATCTCAACACCGGCTGCCTTGGCATGGTTGATGGCCTCAATGGTCTGGGGCATGACACCGTCGTCCGCCGCCACGACAAGGACCGCGATATCGGTGGATGTCGCACCGCGCAGACGCATGGCAGTGAATGCCTCATGTCCGGGCGTATCCAGGAAGGTAATGCTCCTGTCATTAACGGAAACAGTATAGGCGCCGATGGCCTGGGTAATACCGCCGGCTTCCTTGCTGGTCACGCTGGTGCTTCTGATCTTATCCAGAAGGGAGGTCTTACCATGGTCAACGTGTCCCATGACACAGATGACAGGTGGCCTCTCGACCATATCCTCTTCGTTCTCGTCGTCTTCCTTCAGGAGTTCTTCGATCACGTCGACCTTTTCCTCCTGCTCACAGAGGATATCATAATCCATGGCGATGGACTCGGCTTCCTCATAGGAGACTTCGCTGTTGACGGTCATGATCTTGCCCGCCAGGAAGAGCTTCTTAATGATCTCCGAGGCCTGCAGGTGCATTTTTTCCGCCAGCTCACGGATGGTGAGCTTCTCAGGGATCTTGATGGTCTTGATCTGCTCTTCGACCTTGTCTTCCGCCTTCTTTTCAGGCCGGATGAACCTGCCGGGCCTGTTCTTCTGCTTCTCGTTCTCCTCGGAGTAGATCAGGTCCTTTCTGGAGCGCCTGTCGCGGTCCTGGTTCATCTTGCGCTTGTTGTCTTCACGCTTCTTGCTGTCAGCGCCGGCAAAACCGCCGTCCGCGGGACGTCCG
Source organism: uncultured Lachnospiraceae bacterium (assembly GCA_900320325.1). Classification (GTDB taxonomy): domain Bacteria; phylum Bacillota; class Clostridia; order Lachnospirales; family Lachnospiraceae; genus CAG-791. The sequence goes on along the minus strand of ONRU01000039.1, from coordinate 21,572 downwards.
CCGCCGGTCCTGCGGCCTCCGGCCGCCTGGCCGGGACGGGCATTCTGTCCGAAAGAGGGGCGTCCGCCGGCTGCCTGGCCGCCCTGAGGACGGAATCCCTGTCCGGGTCTGGCGCCTCTGCTGTTCCTGCCGTCCCTGTCACGGTTGAAGCCGGACTGTCCGCCCTGGCCGCCCTGACGGTCATTCCTGAAACCGCCCTGGCCGCCGCCCTGACGGTCATTCCTGTAGCCGCCCTGGCCGCCGCCCTGACGGTCATTCCTGTAGCCGCCCTGGCCGCCGCCCTGACGGTCATTCCTGTAGCCGCCCTGGCCGCCGCTCTGACGGTCGTTTCTATAGCCGCCGCCCTGACGGTCATTCCTGTAGCCGCCCTGACGGTCATTTCTGGTACCTTCACCGGTCCTGTCGGACTCCCTGGCGGCTTTCTCAGCCGGCGCCGTCTTTTCCACCGCGGGAGCGGGAGCTGCGGGCTCTGCCGCAGGCGCGGGCTTCTCAGCCGCGGGCGCAGCCTGTTCTGCTGCAGGCGCGGTCTTTTCTATCGAGGGAGCGGGGGCCGCTTCCGCCTTTACAGGCGCTGCCTCAGGAGCTGTCACAGGCGCTGCTGTTTCCGCCGCGGGGGCTGTGGATACGGCCGCCTCGGGAGCGGGCGCTGTTACAGGCTTTTTAACCGGCTCTGCCTTGGGCGCAGGCCTGGGCTCCGCGGGTTCCGGATGGAAATCCACTTCCATCTGTCTGGGAACGACAGTAGGCTTGATCGGACGATATACATTCTGGGCTTCCAGCCTGCCGCCGCTGTTCCTGCGGCTGTTTCCCGCGCCGCCGGATCTCTGGGGACGGCGGTTGCCGTCATTCCTGCCGCCGCCGCTGCCGGAACCGCGTTCCCGGGACTTGCCGCCGCCGCTGGAATAAGAGCCGCTGCCGCTGGAATAGGCTCCTCTCTGACCGCCCTGCTTGCCGCCTCTGGGATTTCCGGTCACGATAATGATCTTTTTCTTTTTGGCAGGCGCTTTTCCCTCAGCTGCAGAACCTGACTCTTCGGGCCTAGTGCCTTTCTTTTTTACAGGATTGTTTTCCTGTGCCGAATTTTTTGCAGTACGTCCTGATTCTTCAGCCATTTTGTCCTCCCTTGCCATGTTTCTATCTTCTGCCAACTTCTCTGCTTCCTCCTCAATTACTCACTCTGTACTGATGAAGAAGCCTCCACCAGCTTTCTGATACTGTCTGCAAAGCCCCGGTCAAGCACAGCGACGCAGGATCTGTCTGCCTTGCCGATCGCGTGTCCGATCGTTTCCTTCGTTCCGTAGAAACATAAGGGGACTTTATAAAAAGTAGTTTTATTGCTGATATTGTCCCGGGTATTCCCGCTGGCATCTGACGCAATAATAACCAGCCTGGCCTTGTGTTCCTTGATCGCTTTTTCTGTTAGAAATCCGCCGCTGGCAACCGCGCCCGCTTTGGCCGCCATTCCCAGCATGGATAAAACTCTGTCCTGCATGCAGTAAATGCTCCTTTTTATTCCTGTCCGGCAGCCTGCATCTCAGCTGTCAGCTCTTCATAGATACTGTCCGGTATCTGGATCTTAAAGGCTCTGTTCAGGGCCTTTTTCTTTCTGGCCGCCGCCAGACAGGCCGGGTCATCACAAAGATAAGCGCCTCTGCCGTTGGCCCGTCCTGTCCTGTCCAGAAGGATCGTGCCGTCCGGCGTGCGGATCACGCGGATCAGAGATTTCTTTTCTTTCATTTCACCGCATCCGACGCACTGGCGCATGGGTATTTTCCTGGGCATCTGTTACCTCATTATCCCGGCACAAAACAGGTCTCCTCAGTTATCTTCTTCAGGATCCTCTGCTTCTTCATAGCCGGTATCTTCCGCAGCTTCATAATCTGCGTCATCCTCTGTTTCGAAGGCCTCTTCCGCGCTGTCCTCCTCTTCAGGATCATAGCCGTCTTCTTCATATTCGTCGAAGCCTTCTTCATATTCATCGTCATCAAAATAATCTTCATAGCGGAAACCGGGCGCATCCTTAGCCTGGGTCTCGCTCTTGATATCGATCTTGTATCCTGTCAGCTTGGCTGCCAGACGGGCGTTCTGTCCTTCCCTGCCGATGGCCAGAGACAGCTGGAAGTCCGGTACGACGACCTTGGCTGTCTTTTCCTCGGGATCGGCGAAGACCGCGACGATCTTGGCCGGGGACAGGGCGTTGCGGATCAGGTTGCCGGGGTTCTCATCCCAGTTGATGATATCGATTTTCTCGCCCCGGAGCTCATCCACGATATTGCTGACTCTGCTGCCGTTCACGCCGACACAGGCGCCGACAGGATCAACATTGGGATCCTCCGCGTAAACGGCGATCTTGGTGCGGCTGCCCGGCTCTCTGGCGATACTTCTGATCTCGACCGTACCCTTGGCGATCTCCGCGACCTCCTGCTCGAACAGGCGCTTGACCAGTTCGGGGTGGGTCCTGCTGACCAGGATCCTGGGTCCGCGGGGCGTTGTCCTGACCTCCAGGATATATACCTTAAGACGGTCCGTAGGCTTGTACTCTTCACCCGGAACCTGTTCTTTCTTATTTAAGAGACCGTCCGCCTTGCCCAGATTCACGCTGATGTTGTTGCCGATGCTGCGCTGTACAACACCGGTCATGATATCCTTTTCCTTCTCGTGATAATAATTGTAAATGGCGCTGCGCTCTTCTTCACGGATCTTCTGCAGGATGACGTTCTTGGCGTTCTGGGCCGCGATCCTGCCGAAGGACTGGCTGTTGATATCCACGCGGACCACGTCGCCGATCTGAGCGTTCTTGTCGATCTTTCTGGCGTCGTTCAGAGAAATCTCAATCAGGTCATCCATCACATCATCGTCAAGCTCAACGACAGTCTTCTCCGCGTAGCAGGAATACTCAAAACTGTCCTTGTCTACCTCGACTGTGATATTCTCCAGTCTGCCGAAATGACTCTTGCAGGCTGTGATCAGCGCATTCTCGATTGCTTCGAAAAGTGTATCGCTGCTGATGACTTTCTCTTCTATAAGTGCCTGGACGGCAGCTTTTAATTCTTTGTTCATCGTTTCTCCTTTACTCAGATGAATCCGCACTTTTTAAAAATCAATTGCCAGCCGGATGACCGCAATCTCTTTTCTATTGACCGTAATCTGTCTTTCTCCCGTTTCTTCATCCGCTGTCTGTTTCTTTTTTCTGCCTTTCGGGGCGGGCGCGCAGAGGATGGTCACTGTATCCGCGTCGAAGGCAGTCAGGATCCCGGAAAACTCCTTGGATCCCACCAGCTCCTGAGGCTTGTATGTCCTGATTTCGACTTCCTGCCCAATGCTGTTCTGCAGGTGTCTGTCCTTAGTCAGGGTACGGCCCAGCCCGGGGCTCGAGACCACCAGGGTATATTCACTGGCAATAAAGTCCTCGGCGTCCAGGGCGTCGGAAAGTTCTCTGCTGACATTCTCACAGTCCCCGATATTGACGCCGCCGTCTTTGTCGATATAGACATTCAGGTAATAATCCTGGCCTTCCCGGACATAGTCCACATCATAGATCCTGACGCCCCATTTTTCGGCGATCGGTGTCACCAGGGCTTCCGTCCTGGCCTCATACTGCTGCTTTTTTGTTTTTCTGGGCATTCTTTACCTCATTCGCGGTCCCGCGCCGCCGGGACCTGAAAAAGTTCCGTAAGCGCATCAAAAAAGTGGACTTGCGACAGTCCACTTTCAGCATATTTTTTATTTATCAATTGACACCATAGCACAAGTGTCCCGAAAAAGCAAGCAGTTCTTTCCTCTGTCAAAACAGTTACGCCCGGAAACAGCCGGAACCGCCCTGAAGCGTCCTGCGCCGGCCATGCTCTGCCGCATCTGTTTTACCGGCCAGGCTTCGCCGCCGTTTTACCGGCCCTGCTTTGCCGGATCCTTTGATATGTTATAAAACGATGCGGATCCTGGTCCCCAGATCCCGGACCGACAGCACCTCAAAGTGCCCTTCATGCTTGTCCACGATCCATTTGGCGATGGAGAGCCCCAGTCCCGTACCGGCGCTGCCCCGTGCCTCATCCGCCCTGAAAAAGCGCTCAAAAATATGAGGCAGTTCGGATTCACTGATCCCCTGCCCCAGGTCCTGTACCTGCAGGTAGGGGGATCCCTTTTCATCCATACCGTAAGAGAGCTGGATCTCCTCTCCTTCCGGGGTATATTTGGCCGCGTTGTCCACCAGGATCCGTACCGCCTGCTTCATAAGGCCCGGATCAATCAGCACTTCCGCCCCGGGACCGCTGTCCGACAGGCGGTAGCGGTGCTTCTCATCGATCATCAGGGATTCCTCATAGATTTCCGTCATCAGTTCATCGGTCCGGACCTGCTGCCGATTCAGCGAAGTCCTGCCGCTGTCCCCCCTGGCCAGAAAGAGCAGCTGCTCCACCAGATAATTCATATGGTCCGCCTCATTCCGGATGGCGGTAATGCCCTCTTCCAGGATCTTCTCATCCGACTTGCCCCAGCGGTCCAGCATGTTGGCGTATCCCTGGATGACCGCGATGGGCGTACGCAGCTCATGGGAAGCGTCATTGACGAAGCGGGACTGCTGCCGCAGCGTGTCCCGCATGCGCAGGAGCAGGTTGTTCATGGCCGCTTCCACCCCGGTCAGGTCAGCGTCCCCGAAGGAAAGCGGTCCTTCCGCTTCCGCCTGATCCGGCCGGATGTGCTCCAGGGCTTCCTCGATCTGCTGGTATTTGTCCTCGTTGAAGGACAGCCTGCTCAGCTCGTCCGCCTGCAGGGCGATCTCATTGATCGGAGCCAGGATCTTCCGGATCCTGCCGTCCTCCCGGTAATAGGAAAAAATCAGGCCCAGGGCCTGCAGGATCAGCAGAGACACGACCAGTATCCCGATTACAGTGAAAGGAATCAGACAGGAGACGGCCAGAACAGGCCCTCCCGCCTGTGAAGTGACACGATAGATCAGGTCCATGCCCGGATCCGCCGCCGTCTCCACCAGGTCGAAGCGCCTGTGATTCTCCAAAAGGATCATTCCGAAAGCCGTATATTCCTGCTGGGCGCACCATCCCGCTGTTAAACATAACAGCAGCAGGAGATCCGACCCGATCGAACGGCCGATCTTCCCCCGCAGCATGAACCAGTGCAGCTTTCTGGTAATTGAAGTCATGCGTCTTTGTTCATCATGCTTCTGATTTAATGACATAACCGACTCCCCTGACAGTATGGATCATTTTGATCCCGAAAGCCTCATCGATCTTGGAACGCAGGTAGCGGATATAGACATCCACCACATTGGTCTCCCCCGCGTAATCATAGCCGCAGACCTTATTCAGAAGCGTGTCCCTGGACAGGACGATATCCTGGTTCTCCAGAAGGGTCTTGAGCATGAGGAATTCCCGGTTGGTCAGGCTGATCTCATGTCCCGCGCAGCGGACCTGATGCCGGCGTTCATCCAGCGTCAGCTCCCGGCATCTGAGGATCCCTTCCTCATGGTCCGGGCCGCCGGCTCTCGCGTCCCCTGACGGGGAACCCGCGTGGAGCTTGAGCGCCACGCGGATCCTTGCCAGCAGTTCCTCTATCGCAAAGGGCTTCGTGATGTAGTCGACCGCACCCGCGTCAAGCCCTGAAACCTTATCCATCACAGCATCTCTGGCGGTCAGAAGGATCACCGGCACTTCCTTTTCCTTTAAGAGCCTGCGGAGCACTTCCAGCCCGTTCAGGCCCGGCAGCATGATATCCAGCAGGATCAGGTCGTAATGGCCCTGCAGGGCCATTTCCAGCGCCTCTCTCCCGTTCCCGGACTTCTCTACCCGGTATCCTTCATGCATCAGTTCCAGTTCCACGAACCTGGCCAGTTTTTCTTCATCTTCCACCAGAAGAATGCTTGCTTTCATTTCCATCTCTCCCTGCTGTTCTTATTCCTGTTCCGGACCGTTGCCCTGATCATCCTGTCTGGTGAATTCACTGCGGACATCATTGGCGAAATCTCCGGCTCTGTTCAGGATGAAATTGGCCTTTTCCGCCTCTTTCTCCCCGCCAAAAGAATACCTGATATCAAAGAACAGGGCAATGACCATGACCGGCGCCAGGATCTCCCAGAAGAAGAGCAGGAGCAGGACAAAGACCAGTGTGGGCATCTTGAAATAGATCTCTTCTCCCTTTTTCACAATAAAGGTCGTCTCTTTAATGAAGTTGATGATGCCTCTGAACAGCTTTCCGATGGTGCGTCCGAAATTGGGCGCCGACTTTTCCTGTTCTTCCACCTTGTCCCTGACCTTGATGTAGGCCTTCTGTTCCTCATATTCTGTGGAGAAAGTGCTGTGCGCGGGCTCTTTGAGCTTTCCCTGCTTCTCCAGAAGCACGATCGCGTCCAGCATATCCCCGCCCGTCATCTCCAGGGCTGCCCTGGCTTCCTCATAAGTTACATTGGCTCTCTCTCTCAGACGTTCAACTTTTTCGATCATTTCCATCTTTATACCTCCCTATGGTATATTGCTTTGCTGTTGTTTTTTTGTGTGCCTTCATCTTCATCTGATGTAAGTAAAGGATACCGCCGCAAGATGAAAGCATCCTGAGAGAAAGATTAAAATCAGATTAAAGTTCACCGTAAATTAATTAAACCTGCTGCCATTCATCCACGTTCCTCTATGAAAGGGGCTCCCTCATAACAGGAATCCTATCAGATCCTGGCCACTCCGCTGTCTCTGGCGGCCTTTGCCACCGCGGCGGCGACAGCCGGGCCGACTCTCTTGTCAAACGCCTTGGGAATGATATAGTCCTCATTCAGTTCCTCATCGGAGATCAGTCCTGCAAGGGCTTCGGCAGCAGCCATCTTCATCTCTTCATTGATATCGCTCGCCCGGACGTCAAAGGTCCCGCGGAAAATGCCGGGGAAGGCCAGAACGTTGTTGATCTGGTTGGGGAAATCACTCCGGCCCGTGGCAATGACTCTGGCGCCGCCGGCCCGGGCGTCGTCGGGGAAGATCTCCGGTGTAGGGTTGGCGCACGCGAAGATAATGGCGTCCCGATTCATGGACTTAACCATTTCCGTGGTCATGGTGCCGGGGGCGGAAACGCCGATGAAGATATCCGCGCCTTTGATCACGTCGGCAAGGCTGCCGGCTTTCTTTTCCAGGTTGGTGACATGGGACATCTCTTCCTTGATCCAGTTCAGGCCCTGTCGCCCTTCATAGATGGCGCCTTTCCGGTCGCACATGATGACATTCTTAAAACCGGCGGACAGGAGCAGCTTTACGATGGAAATGGCGGCCGCGCCCGCGCCGCTGGTGACGATCCTGACTTCCTCTTTCTTCTTGCCGACCACCTTCAGGGCATTCATCATGCCGGCCAGTGTAATGACGGCGGTACCGTGCTGGTCGTCATGGAAGATCGGGATGTCACATACTTCCTTAAGCCTGCGCTCGATCTCAAAGCATCTGGGAGCGGAAATGTCCTCCAGGTTAATACCGCCGAAGGATCCGGAAATCAGGGAAATGGTACGCACGATCTCATCTACATCTTTGCTCTTAACGCACAGAGGAAAGGCGTCTACATCACCAAAGGCTTTGAAGAGTTGAAGAGGACACATTTGCCTTCCATAACGGGCATGCCGGCCTCCGGACCGATGTCTCCCAGTCCCAGAACCGCTGTACCGTCCGTAATGACCGCGCACAGATTGTGACGCCTTGTAAGGGTATAAGACTTGCTGATGTCTTTCTGGATGGCAAGACAGGGCTCCGCCACGCCGGGCGTATAAGCAAGGGACAGATCGTCTTTGGTCGCTACCGGAACGGTCGCGACGACCTCTATTTTCCCGCCCCATTCTTCATGAAGTCTTAATGATTCTTTTGCGTAATCCATGCGAAACTCCTCCTTATGAAATAACTGAGTTGAAATGACTAAATGAAAACGGTCCGGCCCCGGAACCGGGGCGGCCGCTGCAAATATGATTCGATGTTAATATTATACAATCCTCCCGGAAAAGAAAAGATTATGAACGTAAGAAAGGTATTTTGTTACTTACGTTCACCTTTTTCTGCGTCCGGGGACAATCTGCGCCCTCAATTTCGAAATCGTTTAAGAAATTTGCGTTTTTTGCTTGCATTTTCCCGGTTTATCTCTTACAGTAATAGCCGGTCCGGATTCCGGCTCCTTTGCGGACCTGGAATCGGACTGAAGATGAATGAAAGAAGGAGGAAAAAATGGACATTCAATATTTACTTTGGCTCCAGAATTTCAGAAACAGCATCAACAACGCCTGGACACCCTTTATGGAATTTGTATCCATGTTCGCGGTCACATATCTGATCCTGTTTCCGGTATATATTTACTGGAACCGTGACAAGAGAGACGGCCTGTACGTACTCGTTTCTTATTACTTCTGTATGGTCTTTACGCCGCTGATCAAGCTTACGGCCTGTATCTACCGGCCATGGATCCGGGACAGCCGCATCATCCCGGCAGGTGATTCAATTTCAACGGCAACCGGATATTCCTTCCCCAGCGGCCACACATCGACAGCCGGACCGCTGGCCGGCGGTATGGCGGTGATCTTCTGGAAAGAAAAAGGGATGCGCTGGCTGTCCGTTCTGTTTGCCGGAGCCGTGCTTCTGACCGCTTTTTCCAGGAACTATCTGGGCGTACATACGCCCCAGGACGTCTTTGTCGGAATCTGTATTTCCGTACTGAGCCTGATACTGACAGCAAAGCTGTTCGCCTATCTGGCCCTGCATCCTGAAAAAGAAAACATGCTGCTGGGCGGTTTTGTATTCTGCTGCCTGGCACTGGTCTACATCACGGTCAAGCCCTATCCGATGACACTGAACGAAGAAGGCGCTCTGATCGTGGATCCGCAGAAAATGATGAACGACGGATACGGTGATCTGGGCAAGATGATGGGATTCCTCGCTGCCCGCTATGTTGAGAAGACATGGATCCGGTTCAAGCCTTTGAAGAAGAGCTGGAAGAGCGTGGTGATCTGCCTGATCGGCCTGGCGCTTATGATTCCGCTGAAAAAGAATGTGAGCCCGATCATCGTCGGCTGGCTCGGTTCCCACTGGGGCAAGCTGCTCTTCTCCATGATCTATGTATTCTATTACATCGCCCTGTTCCCGCTCATCCTGAAACTGATCGGAAAACAGGAAGCAGAAGAGGCCGCTCCCGCACAGGAAACAGCAGCCTGAAAACAAAACAATAAGGAAATCATATGGCCGACCGGATTAAAACCGGCTGTTTTCCAGCCTGTATACGGAAGTGGAAACATGTGAGGACAGAAAACCCCCGGAACTTGAAAATGAAGTCCCGGGGGTTTCTGCGTCCTTTTTATAGCCGTGACGGTGTTTGCCTGCCCCTTTCCTTTGTAATATAATAAAATGATAGCAGGCTTTATAAAATATCGTTAATTGGTATACTGATTCTTGTTAATTGGTGTCAGAATCTCTATGGTGCCTGACGGGATAAACGGATTTCTATGAGGCATTTCTGCAGGAACTGGAAGAGGCAGGTATTCCCGCGGAAGAGACCGGTGAGGACTGCGGCATCCTTCCCGGAGTACGCTATGACGGAATTGATGCCATGAAGCCGATGGCTGAGAGCATGCGGGACGGAATCACAGATGCCGGAAATACCGCAGCGAAGATTTTCGATGAAGCGATGTGCCTTATGAAGCTAAAATAACCAAAGCAAAAGCCAGGAGGAATAACCCCCCTGGCTCTCTTCTTCAAACGTTATTGTTTCCATGTTCATGCAGCCTTCAGCCTGGTAGTACATTTGATATCTCCCAACTAATCAATCCGATTGTTCCTGCATCTCAAGATGCTCCAGCAAAATATTGATCATCTCGTCTATTCCGTAGCCCTGCAGACTCTCCGGCAGATCCGCTTCCATCCTCCGCACTATTTTAGCATATTCTTCTTTCGGATACGCATCATTCACCCTCCGATACCAGTAAAGAGCTTCCAGATACAGGGAATGGTTCTCATAGTCATCAATCTCACGCTTCGCATATGTTTCCAAACATGCACGCCCCATTTCCCTCATATTGCTCTCTATAGGGTTTTCCCGGACGAACTTTCTCATGCTCCTGACCAGATCAAGCATAGTTTTATAGGATACATCAAACATCGGTTATTCTCCCTGTCCGCTTTACAATCCTGATCCTTTTGTACAAGGGTATCTTCCCGTTTTTGAGATCTGTCTGTTCCACACGGGTGTTCAGGTATCAGAGGGTGCTCAGGTATCAGCGGTTTCTCATATTTGTCAGAACAGACCTCCCCTGTAGAGAATCTCTGAAGGAAACAGATACAGATAGGGGGCTGTGATCAGAGCCAGCCGAAGGGCAGATTTTTTTGCCTGTTCCATATCCAGTCCGGTCCGGACCAGAATGGACCGGTCCATTAAGTAAATCAGCAGACCGGAAAGAAATATGGAAAGCCCGACAACTGCAAACGAAAAAATACTGTTGAACGGATTGAAACCGACCCCTTCCCCGAGACTCCTGAAAAAACCGCCGGCAGAGGACCCTTCCCCGGCCCATGCGGCAGCCATGAAGACTGCGAACAGAAGGCAGGCGCCGGCAAAATCACCGGCAAAGCCCGCCAGGCATATTTTCCAGGTATGCTTTCTGCAGAACAGGCCCCGGTCCTTTCTGCCGCCCAGGCTCCATTTCAGAACAATCCGGTCAATGAAATAATTGGCAGGGATCAGAAAAAGCCACAGGAAGGATGGCCAGAAAATCAGGATCCAGACCGGAAGCAGTATATTATATAGTTTGACTTCTTTTCTTTTATTCATAAACACACCGGATCTGTGGCAGGCTTCCAAACCGTTACGCTTTTTATTTTATCCTGTTTTCCGCCCCCTGTAAAAGCTATATCTATCTACCATATTACTTTGATACTCCTTTACTTTGGTCCATTCTTTGCTCCATATCAGTCATAGCGTAACCAGCATACTCAACTGCATCTTTTAAGAATTCATAATACTCTTCTTCTGTAGGATATTCTCCATTTTTATACTTTTCCAACTTTTCCCTAGATATTTTTTCAGCAAAATATGCTTTAAAAACATTATTAACTGTAACGCCAAGAATGCCAGAATTAACGGCCATAGCTACTGTAGAAATTACTTTTAGCGAATTATAATCTATTCCAGTGGCTTTTGCAGCAGCTACCACAGCAATAATAGCCGTTGAGATTCCTAAACAAGTAAATATTCTCTTTATTTTTCTTTTCCTTAAATCATCAATATTCATTTCAGCAATTTGGATGATTTCATTTTTATTCATGGTAATATTAAAAACCTCCTATTTTAACGCAGCCATCAATTCATTCTTAGCTTCTTCAACTGACATACCACCTTTTATATCTGTAATATATTGTTCCATATATTTTCAATAATAATAATTAATAGATTTACTATTATTAAAAGTCTTCAAAAAAAGATTGTAAATAAAGTTTTCAAAAAGTTACCAAAAAAGTTGCCGAAAACGGAACCGAAACAAATCTCGAAAAAAGATCTCCCATGATTTTTCCGCGTCGGACCATGGCCTGCGGGAAAAGATCACCCACCTGCTGTATCATCTGAAAGACAATCAGGGTAATGTCCTGGGGATCCTGTCTGGTGAAAGCGGCGAATTGTTCATGCGGTATTTTAAGGAATATCTGTATACCATGTTCGGGCAATATCCGGACTGTATCAAACAAGATGTTCCCGAAGAATTTGCCATGCATCATCTGGTCGGTTCTTTCGCGGAAGCTGTCAAATGGTGGATCAAAACCAGGATGGACATGGCGCCGGAAGAGCTGGCGGACGCGTATCTGAGACTGATCGGATACGATGACGGCATCCGGTTTACCTCCGCGCCGCTATAAAAGAATCCTATAAAAAACGCTGCCGGAAGGCCGTCGTCATGGCCTGCTATCCGGGAGCATTTTTTTGTCATTGGTATAAAAATATCCATATCATGAGGGAAATATATAGCTTCCGCTCATGTTTAAAAGCAAAGGAAACTTTTTTTGTCATTGACTGCGGCCGTTAGCCTGTCTCTGCATCTAAATATAGAGATAAATATAGGAATTATTATTATATCCATTGACTTCCTCACGGGGACGGGTGTAAATTGTAGATTGAGTTAGCATATTCTAACTATCATCTTGAAAGAAAGGAGTCGGAGTATTGATGAACAGAAAAAAATGGCTTTGTGTACTCCTGTCACTGACAATGGCCTTCAGTCTGATGCCCACCGCGGCTTTTGCAGCGGAGACGGAGACCGGTCAGGACAGTACAGCTGCGGCAGCGGAATCGGTACAGGAAGCCGAAGAACCCCCTGCAGACAAGCAGGAGGAGGCGGCGCCTGTGGAAACGCCTGCCCGGGAGCAGGAGGACGAGGACACTGAAGCAGCCCCGGCACAGGCCGAAGAAGAGGCTGCACTGCCTGCAGCCGAAGAACCCACCGGGCCGGCGGACCGGGATCCTGCGGTGCCTGCCACAGAGCCGGAGGAAGCCGGAGAAACGGAGGAAGCCGGGGAAGCGGATACGGAAGCGGCAGCCCTTGCGGAGGGCGATGACACCGCGTCCGAAGCCGACCGGACGGTGCTGCAGGAGACGATCAGCCGGGCGCAGGCTCTGGTACAGGAAGACTATACGGAAGAATCCTGGAAGGTCTTTGCGGATGCCCTTGCGGCGGCCCAAACCACTGCGGAAAAGGCGGAAGCCGCACAGGAGGAGATCGACGCGGCCGCCAATGCCCTGGAACAGGCTATGGCAGATCTGAAAGAAGAGAATCTGAAGGGAAGCGGCTATGTGCTCATGAACATCCCTTATGGTAAGTTCTATGAGTCGGAAGGCTGCGGCGGTGTGGACGCGGTCAGTTCCGCGACAAAAAGCAAGCCCAGAAACGGCGGTCTGACAGCCGGTTCCTATCATGTCAGCAGCGGCGGTGATGACATATCCGGCATCATTTATCCGGTATATGTAGAGGATCTGTCCGTTCTGAAGGACAACCGGCGGATCACGGACCGGGATTCCATTACGATTACGACCACCGCAAGGGGCAGAACCTCTACAGCCACCTATAACGGCAGGGAAGCCCTCTTTGAAAGTGAGAGCTATTCTTTCTACCTGCTGGGGAAAGACAGCCAGCCTGCCGGCTATAAGAAACTGAGTGGCAGCAATGGCAGCTACAGTTTTGGCGCCTCCACCGGCAGCGTATCCTCCTCGGAGGGGGTGACCGGCTCGGTCAGCCTGAACGCCCGGCATACGGATGTGGAGATCCAACTGTCCGTTCTGCAGGTTGGCGCCGGCGAATCTGTAAGCGGCGTGATCCTCACAACAGAGGACGGTTCCAGATATCCGCTTCGTCACCTGACCAACCTCTGGAGAAGTACAGAGATCGGCTGGAACTATGATGACAGCGGATTTGAAGACCTGGCCGGCAAGACCATTACCAATATCCGCTATTATATGCCGGATGGCACCATCACCGATTATCCGGTACAGATCGATACCTCGGTAGAAGTGTACGCGCTGATGAACATCCCTTACGATGATTTCTATGCCGCGGAGGGTGGTTCTGATATCGACGCGGTCTCTTCCGCGACAAAGGTCAAATCAACAGATCCTGCCAGAGTCGGCGGTTCTTACCATGAAAACAGCGATGGCAGCGATATCAGCGGCGGCACATATCCGGTTAAGATCACCAGTGCGAAAGTTCTGGCAGATCAAACGGCAGTTTCCGTGCCCAGAGGCACAGAGGACGCGGACGCCTATGTGAAGGAGACGCTCTTCAGCAGCCCCGGCTATACCTATTATGTACTGGCGGAACAGCCTGCTCATTATAAAGAGCTGACGGTCAATGAAGACGGCAGCTACAGCTTTGGGGAAGCGGTCGGTGAAGTAAAGAGCGTAGAAGGCGCTGACGGTACACCTGTCGTCGGCAGCCGTCATGATGATATTGAGATGAAGCTCTCAGGCGTGACAGCGAATGAGAATGTAGCCGGTGTAGTCGTAACCACGCAGGACGGCAGCAGATACTGCCTGCGTCATGAAGCGAATCTGTGGAAGGGAACCCAGATCGGCTGGAATTATGACGACGCGGGATTTGAGGATCTGTTCGGCAAGACCATTACCAACCTCCGTTACTTCCATAACGACGGCGCTATCGTAGATTATCCCTGCTCCATTGAACTGACCGCCTATGTGCTGATGAACATTCCTTACGCGCAGTTCTACGCGGCAGAGGGGGACAGCGAAGTGGACGCGGTTTCCTCCGCGACAAAGAGTAAACCCAGGTCAGCCCTGGCCGCTGGTTCCTATCACGTAAGCAGCGACGGCAATGATATCAGCGGTATTATCTACCCTGTTAAGGTATCCGACACCGCCTGCCTGAAGGGACATCAGACTGCCAATAAGAATTCCACGCTTTCCATTACGGTCAGACTCAGGGGCCAGGAGGTGACGACCGACTATACCGGCAGTGCGTGTCTGTTCGAAATGCCGGATTACAGCTATTTCGGACTGGACAGCGAACCTGTCAGCTACAAGGAAATGACAGCCGGCGGGGACGGCAGTTACAGCTTTGGCCCGGCCACCGGTCCTGTCACCACTGTCGAAGGCGCGGAGGGGGCAGTGACCCTGAACGCCCGGCACGCGGATACGGAAATTGTATTATCCGGCCTGCAGGTGGAAGCGGGCGCCCCGGTCAGCGGTGTCGTGCTGACCACAGAAGACGGCAGTCAATATGGCCTGCGCCATGTTGTCAACCTGTGGAGATCGACCCAGGTCGGCTGGAACAACAGCGACAGCGGATTTGAGGACATCGGACGCAAGACCATTACCAATGTACGTTACTATATGCCGGATGGTACCATTACCGATTATCCCGTCCGCATTGCGCTGGCGGTCGGGCAGTACAATGAACTTGTGGATGACCACAGGATCATCCGTGACGACAATGATACCGAAGAACTGTTCGCTGCGTATCTGGCCGCGGTCAATCAGGTCGTGGTAAACGGTACTGCGTACGACGCCGCGGGAGACAATGCGGTTCGGATCCTGGATCCCGCCACCGGCGAGCTGCTGCTGAACGCGGCAGACCGGCAGGCTTTCCCCGGCCTTGCAGAAAATGAAGTCACTCTGAAGGCAGACGGCTATCCGGATTATAGCTTCCGCCTTGTACAGCCGGAGATCACTGCAGGAATGCACGGTCAGTGGACCAAAGGATCGAAAGAAACCCTTTCCTTCACATCCAATGCGAAATTCGATTATCTGCGGGAAGTGCGGGTAGATGACGCGGCGATCGATCCGGCGCATTACACGGCGGCGGAAGGCAGCACCGTCATCGATCTGACACCGGAATACCTGGAAACCCTGGCAGCGGGTGCCCATACCATCGGGATCGTATCCGCCAACGGCATCGCGTCCACCGATTTCACGATCGTGCCGGCCGAAGAAGAGGAGCCGGCGGAAGATCAGAAAAAGGAGGAGCAGACAAGCGATCCGGAAAAGGACGATACAGACAGTAAGTCAGGCACTTCTGTCAGCACGAAGGATTCCAAAGGCTCCGGCAGTTCCGAAACATCCGGCAGAAGGAGTTCCGCAAGGTCCGGCAGATCCTCCGGATCTTCCCACACCGGAAGCGCCAAAGCCAGAACGGGCGATACCGCGAATACGGGCCTGTGGCTGCTGCTGATCTGCGCGGCCGGCGCGGGTATGGCTGTCCTCCTGCTTCGCAGACGCGACAGGAAAAACTGACGTGGGTGCTTGAAAGATGTTTTCAGGCAGCCCGTAAAAAGCAGTTTCAAAGCAATTTCTAAAGAAGGATTCGGATCCTGACCGCAGGATCCGGGTCACAGCATACAGACCGGGCAGGGCCATTTCCGATGAGGAATGGGCCTGCCCGGTCTGTTCTGTGCTACAGGTATTTTTTAACCACACACGCCATTGTCGTTCTCCTTTTTATGAATATAGATAGGAAAAATCCCATCGCAGTTGTAGCATCTTTCAAAAGAAGCGTTAGAACCTACAATGATTGGTCCATCCTCTACGCGATAGTAGTGATGCTTGCATCCGCAGTTAGGAGTTTTATCCTATCCTGTTTTCCGCCCCTTGTAAAAGAGCAGTCCGGTCAGACAGTGGCGTCGCCGTTATTGCACTAAAAAACCACCCGGTGAGGGGTGGTTTAATCAACATCGATTATTGTCTTTCCAACAAATGGGTTTTTCTTTGCGCTACGAGGCCTGCCACACATTTCAAAACTCTTCTTAGCTCGTTCAGGAGCTTTTTCTGTCATCTCTATTTTTCCGTCTGGATCTGTGCGATACCATTCTGGATTACTTTCCCAATAGAACAATTCTCTGTCACCAGTCATGATAATCACCTCTTTTCTAAGATGATTCACAATTTAGGTCCTCCTAAAGAAGAATCATTCATAGAATATTGATCAGTATATTTCTTTACAAAATCTTTTAAACTATTAGCATTACCAAAGCCTAAATCAAGACTATCTTTAACTTCTTGAGGAATGCTTCTTAATATAGGCCAATATTTTTGATTATTACATACTTTTTGTTCTATTATAAAATTAACCAATATATATAACTCGCGGATCTTTATTTACTTGATCATTGTTTTCCCAAAAATCTTCCCGTAAACGAAAAACTACACTAAGACCAGTTGTTAGAAATTTCTCAAATTTAGTAAGTGTAGGAACACCCAAGCCTTTATAGTATTCTATATCTTTTGCTAATTCAGCAACAACTCTTTCAAGAGCAACACTCAGCATCTTTACATATACTTCTTTCCACTTCTTTAAAAACTTTTCATCTATTTCCATATTTCTCCTCCTTCATCATGCCGGCTTAAAAACAAAAGACAACATAGCTAAGAATTGTTTTATCCTATCCTGTTTTCCGTCCCTTGTAAAAGGCCAACATTTTGTATCTATTCATATGATGAGCACAATATCTGGATTGCAAATATGTGCTCTTTGAATTGTACTACATGCTTTGCAAACTATTACAAATCAATTATAACATGGCGATTTCATTAGTTCCAACTAATAACTCCTGCGGGTCAGGATCCACTGTTAGTACATGCATGGAATGAAATTGCCTTTCTGTAAGCTTCAGGACCCGGATGGATCCAGTGAGAGGGTGGATTCCTTCCATTCTCCGGATATGTTTTTCAGCACCTTTCCGATCAGTAACAACACGCATGTACAATTCAAGACCGAAGAGGATATAACCGTCTGACAGAAGAAATTTTCTGAATGCCGTATACGCGGATTTGGTACCATGCTTGTTTGTAGGATTCAGCATTACTAGTATTCTCATGAAATATCATTCCTTGATTTGGCTTAACGATTCGATCGGAAGAATATCTGGCAGATGAACGGTATCCGATGTTTCCTCAAAATAGCTTCTGACGTCGTTAACGACATGATCAATGGCTCTTAGTACAGACACTTTCTTTTGGTCAAGAAGTGCTGCATGCACGGTTACCTCAGCCAGTTTTTTTCTTTCCTCTCTTGTTAATTTCTCATCGTCTCCATCCATCCCGAAAGCAATCATATCAACAAAAGGGCGGAAAGGTTCCATCAAATCATCTGCCAGGTTATAGGCGTTGAACTGGTTCTGGTGATGGATGCCGAATGCCGGCAGAAGCCCAGCAGCAATGATTGCTCTCACCATTGAATTTCTGATAATGGAATATCCATAATTCAGGCGGCTGTTCATGGGAGTATCGTCTCTTCGGTTCATGTCGGGACAGAGATATTGAAAATAGCATTTCGCAGCCGCGGCTTCAATAGGGTCAATGTCCGCAATCGTAGACTGTTCTGCCTTTTGCGCAAAAGGCAGAACAGATTCTCTTCCGGGCAGACCGAGCAGTGAAAGCGCATTCGCCTGATTTCGAATTTTTGCCGCCACAATATGCTTCCATAGAATGTCCCGGCGCACCGTATCTGCATAGACCTGTTTTCTCATAATCAGTGATTGCTGGGCGTTTGATTCATAGGCTGTCAGAATACCTGCGGGCCTGTATTTTTCATCCAGCATCATTGTCGTAATCTTGTTTTGGCACAGCTGTGCCATGGCCATTGTAGATATTCTTACAGACGCGCCCATACAGACGAGAGTGCGGTTGTCTTCGAGAGGTACAGAAATCTTAACCGTCTCAACAGCGGCGGGTTTTCTTTTCCCTTTTGTCCCGGTCCTGGTTTTTTTCTGCTTCTGACTATCTGTTTCCGAAAGTGGAATTCCCAGAGTTTTACGCTCTTTTTCTATAATCAGAAGGCCCTGCCTGACGTGCAGTTCCGCAGGACCTGTAATCTCAACTGTCCGAAATCCCATGGGATGACATGCTCTCCTTTCCGCTCAGACGCTACCGTTAACAGGCCGGACCCTTTCTGAAAATCGGGTCCAGCCCGGTAATCCGTTGCGTCTGTATGCGACGCCTTCAGGCGAAAACTCTCCTGTGCTGCCGGTCAGCTCATTCTGCCAGTAATCGGACCAGCGCGTCTCCGCAGGCGGATGTGGAAGCTGTGCCGCCAAGATCCGGTGTCAGATCTTTTCCTTCGGAGAGCAGTTTCTCAATGGCATTTACGATCCTGGTTCCCCATTCTTCGTACCCGAAGAAATCCAGCATCTGAGCCGCTGTCCAGATGGACGCCAGGGGATTGGCAATTCCTTTCCCGGCTATGTCGGGCGCGGATCCATGGATGGGCTCAAACATGGAGGGGAACTTCTTGTCCGGATTCAGGTTGGCGCCTGCCGCCAGTCCCATGCCGCCCGCGATGGCAGCGCCAAGATCTGTCAGTATATCGCCGAACAGGTTGGATGTGACAACGATCTGAAAACGTCCCGGGTCTTTCACCATGAACATGGAAGCAGCGTCTACCAGATAGGAATGCGTCTCGACATCCGGATATTCTCTGCCCAGCTCCGTAAAGATCTGGTCCCAGAAGACCATGGAATAATTGAGGGCGTTCGCCTTGCTGATACTTGTCAGGGTCTTTCCTTCTTTCCGGGCCAGTTCATAGGCATAGCGGATGACCCTCTCGCACCCCTTTCTGGAAAAGACAGCGTTCTGAATGACCACTTCTTCGGGCTGGTCCTTATACAGCCAGGCGCCGCTCCCGGAATATTCTCCTTCGGAATTTTCCCGGATAAAGGTCATGTTGATGTCTTCTCTTTTTACATCTTTCAGGGGGCAGGGTGCTCCCGCGAGCAGCTTTACAGGACGCAGATTGATATACTGATCGAAACCGTGACGGATTTCCAGCAGCAGGCCCCGCAGGGAAATATGGTCCGGAACACCGGGATATCCCACGGCTCCCAACAGAATGGCGTCATAGTCCTTCAGGATTTCCATTCCGTCTTCCGGCATCATCCGGCCGGTCTTTAAATAGTATTCGCATCCCCAGGGATAATCGGTAAAGGTAAAATCAAATCTTCCGTCGATCCGGGCTGTCTCCTTTAATACTTTGACCGCCTCGGCCATGACTTCAGGGCCTACACCGTCTCCCGCGATTACCGCAATTTTATATGTCTTCATACTGCAGTTCCTTTCTGCCAATCCGGTCAGCTGCGCAAATCTGATCTTTCCGGCTTTCTTGTCAATATACCGGATCATTTTTCGGTCAGGACAGAAGCATATCTTCCCATTCCTGTACTTTGAAGCCTACAAGGACACCTTTGTCGCAGACCAGGATGGGTCTTTTGACCAGAAGTCCGTTGGAAGCAAGGAGCGCGTACTGTTCCTCTTCCGTCATCTGCGGAATCCTGTCTTTCAATCCCATGGACCTGTACAGCTGGCCGCTGGTATTATAGAAGCGCTTCAGCGGAAGCCCGCTGGTCTTTTTCCAGGCGCGCAGTTCTTTTTCAGTGGGATTTTCAATACTGATGTCCCGGAAGTCATAGGCAAAGCCATGGTCTTTCATCCATTTTTCCGCTTTCCTGCTGGTGCTGCACCGGGGATAGCCAACAAATAATGTGCTCATATTTTTCTCCTTTATTTCTTATGATGCTCTGTTCATTATATTTTTGTTTCCGCTGGATTGATGACTGTCATTTCCGCCTCTGCCGAACCTGACATATCCGCGGTGTTTTCCAGAATCGCCTTCTTTACAGCCACGGAAGCCGCAATGGCAAGATTGGCTGCTGCCATAGTGGTGACAGCTGCCGCGGCGCCGGCCACTGCCAGTACCAGGCAGGCTGTCCTGATTTTTCTATTGATTAGAAGCATTTTTTTCTCCCTGTTCATGCTATTGATGTATTTCGTTTTTTGGATCTGGAAACTGCGGTCCTTATCCTCTAAAAATATTATACATGATGAGGAAATATTCATATATTTCTTTTCCGGGCGGATTATTGAAATCCGGAATATTATAAATATATTCGTGCCCGATTGGCTTAATTGAATACACAATTCAATTGGATTACGGTTGATTTCCGGCAACAATCAAAAAATTCACTGTAATTGCAGATTGCCCAACCGGTCCAAATCATGTATAATAGCTTTCGGACAGGGGGCATTAGCGCAGTTGGGAGCGCGCCTCGATGGCATCGAGGAGGTCACGGGTTCGAATCCCGTATGCTCCACGCAAAACCGGGAACCACATGATTCAGTGGTTCCCGGTTTTTTTGATTTCTTTATATTGTTTTCCGAAATATTACTTTCCGAATCACTTTACATTGCTTACCAGCGCTTCCATTCTTTCCGCGTTCAGACCAAAATCCTGATCTCCTCCAAGGCCTTCCGCGAACATGCTGAAGCACATATCACCTGAGGACCAGATCGCTTTTGTCGCATCGCCTTCCCTGTTTCCCCAGCAGGTCACTGTGATTCCGTCAATATCCTGGGTCCAGGTATAGGCATACTCATTGTAATCTCCAGAGATATCTCCGTCCTCGACAGGGTTTCCCTTGCGGATCGTCAGGGCGCTTGCTGGGAACTCCAGCTGTACTTCCGCGATACCTTCCATGCAGCGGTAGGTCCTTCCAAAGTTTTCTCCCAGATCAAGACCCAGGTCTTCCGCAACCTCAAAGCTGTCAATGCCGGCCCCTTTCGCCGCCTCTTCGGCGCTTGCGACTTCACTCCAGGGATTGGCAATCATGGTAGTCTCTCCTTCATCCGCACCCTCTTCGACCGCGGCAGCTTCTTCCTGCTGAGGTGCAGTGGTCTCTCCTTCCGCAGCGGTTTCCTCTGCCGCTGCAGGTTCTGCCTGCTGGGCGCCCGTCTGGCCGGAACCACATCCCGCAAGTACAGAAGCGGACATGGCCGCCGTAAGAAGCATTGTCATCATAATTTTATTTTTCATATTATTCTTATCTCCTTATATCTTTTTTAATTTTACAGTTGAACCGCGCATAAGACGCTTTGTTCTCCAGTAGCATAATCATATCACAGCTTTTGCTTAATACAAATACCGTATTTGTTAATCAAACCTTTCCAGGGCATGTCAGCAGTATACAGCCCAGTCCCCGCTGCCTGTAAAAAGATTCCCGGCGGAGCAGGCCCTGTATAATGTCCTGCAAAGTGCTTTGTTAAGGTGCTCTGTAAAGGCTCTGTAATTGGGCTCTGTAATG
>ONRU01000082.1 GCA_900320325.1 uncultured Lachnospiraceae bacterium | reverse complement strand
TTTCTGCTTCTTTTCCGCGTCTTTGCGTTCTTTGTCCTTCTTTGACATGTTATGACCCTCCTGATATGAAATACATTACCGAAAAAGTGTGTTCCCGGCCTGCGCCGGTGCTGCTATCCCAATACTGTTTTATCACGAAGGGGCTTCTTCGTCAAACTGCACGTGCACGTAGAAACCTCTGGCATTGTGTTCAATTTCGGTCACGATGCCCTCCCGGGCCAGCAGGCGCCGGTTAAAAGGGATATTGCCGCTCATGGCCAATGAAGGATCGATCGTATAATAGTAATTGCTGGGCAGGACGCCTTCCGTCACGGTCACCCGCTGTCCGGTCTCCAGCAGCCCTTCCCGTTCCATTTTAAAAACAATTTCCCGCATGGATACCTGTCCTTTTCTGTCTCAGTGTGTCAGCCGCACCGGCCCCTATCGGGAAACGGCATTCTGCAGCAGGGACTCATGCCAGAGTTCATACTTGGAAGCCTTCAGGTGGACGCCGTCGCCGGAGTAGTCCGCGATCAGGTTGCCGTTCTTGTCGCATACCGCGGTATTCATATCAATATAGAAGATGTTATAGCCGTTGGCCAGGGTGGCGATGGCTTTGTTGCGCTGGACGATGATGGTATTGTTGGTCACCTTGTCCTTTTTGGCGACCGCCTCGGAAACATGCATGCTGCCCTGGATATAAATGATCGCTTCCGGCTGCATGACCCGGATCTTGATCAGGGCCCTGCGGTAGAGTTCATAATAACCGTAGGTATTGCCGATGCCCAGCTCATTGACGCCGACGGACAGATAGATCTTACCGTATTGTCTGGCAGAGAGCACATCATAGAGGTCCGTCTCCCTGACATCGCTGCCGGGTTCCCGGAAGTCCATTTTCGAAGAGAACAGTGCGTAAATAGAAGCCGATTCACGGGACATAAAGCTGGTATGGTCCATCATACTGCCGTATTCAGCCAGGCCGCTGGTTCTGGAATCGCCGATGAAAAGGGCGTCCTCAAAATAAGAATCATCCGTTTCTCCCAGCGTATAGGTCACTTCACCACGGGCGAACATGCCCTCTGTATCTGTGTTATACAGGGTATCGTCGGGCGACATGAAGTAAGAGTCCGCGTTGCCGTAATCCTTGGCGCCGACCACTTTGTTGCAGACATTTTCGGGCAGCGGATCCAGAGGCTTATCCAGAGGAGCTGTTTCGGATTCCTCCACCGCCTTGACCTGGGCCTCGACTTCCTCGACCAGAGCGTCTTTGGCTTCCGCCTGCCTGGCGGCTTCCTCGATCCGCTTGGCCGCGTCGGACTTTTCCCGTTTGCCTTTCTCTTCTGTCTCCGAATCCTTCTTTTCCTCTTCGGTCCCTTCTTTACCGTCCTCTTCCTCAGAGGTCTTCTCTTCTTCCGTCTTCTCTTCAGAGGCAGCCTCTTCGTCCTTCTTCTCCTGGTTCGCGGATTCCTTTTCCTCCGTGTTTTCCTTCTCTTCCGTTTCTTCCGGAGCCTCCTGTCCGCCGTTTTCTTTGGCGGATTCCGGGGACTCTTCCGCGGCTGCCACGGCCTCTGCCGCCGCAGTACTGCCGGCTTCGGCAGCCGGATCTCCGTCTCCGCCGCCGGACCAGGGATAAACGCCGTCATGGATCCCTTCCATAACAATAGACAGGAGAGGTCTGGAGAAGGACTGGGTCTCATAGTCCGCGTAGGCAGTATCCCTGCAGACCAGGGCGACCCATGTCAGGAGCAGGCCTGTGACCGCCAGTACAGCGACCAGCGGTATTTGTCTGAGAAATTCCAGTATTTTTTGCAAGATTCTCTTCCTCCCGGCCTTTCCGGCCCGGACAGTTCGATCCGGATCTGTGATCAGAATGTAAAATACATAAAGGTGTTGCCGGCATTATTGACCAGCATATAGACGCTCCACCAGAAAACGCCTGTCAGCAGGGCGATCACAGCCGGATGTCTCCGGTTCATGACCACCAGGTTATAGGCGGCCGGCACGCACAGTACCACGGACACCAGAAGATAAGGCCAGTAAATGCCCAGATATTTGAAGATGTCTCCCTTCCATACCGCGACCCCCTGGCTGAAAAAGGGGAAAAGGCGGCTGAAATAGATCTCCAGCTCCTGCAGGCTGGTCACCGCGAAGATGACCCAGGTCAGGGGGATCAGGATGATCGTATGCAGATGTCCCAGCACGGGAAAACGCTCCAGCAGCATTCTGGCCGGATACTTCTCCCAGATAATGATCAGGCCAAGGACCACGCCCCAGATAATGAAATTGAGGCTTCCGCCATGCCAGAAGCCGGTCAGAAGCCAGACAGCCAGCAGGTTGCGGATGGTCTTAAAGGCGCCTTCCCGGCTGCCGCCCAGAGGAATATAGACATAGTCCCGGAACCAGCTTCCCAGTGTGGCGTGCCATCTGCGGTAAAAGTCGGAAACGCCGGAAGCCGCGTAGGGATGGGTAAAGTTGCGGATCAGGGGGAAGCCCAGCATCATGGCAAGGCCGCCGGCCATCAGGGAATAGCCCCAGAAATCAAAATACAGCTGGAAGGAATAGGCATAGGCGCCCAGCCAGGCCAGCGGTGTGGAAATACTTTCATAGCCGATCTTGGTCAGTTCATTCCACAGGATCCCGATCCGGTCGGCCAGCAGGACTTTCATGCCCAGACCGATCACGAAGAAGACCATGCCGTCTTCAACGGCCCGCAGGGTGATCCTGCGTTCCTGTTCAAAGTTCCCTTCGCCGTAGCGCATGATCGGACCCTGGGTGACCTGGGGGAACATGGAGAAATAGACGGCCGTATTGATAAAGCCGGGCCGTACCTCGATCTTCCCTGTATAGATATCCGCCTGGAAGGAGATCATCTTAAAGATATAGAAACTCATGCCCAGGGGCAGCAGGGCGGCGTTCACCTTCAGCGCCAGGATCTTGCAGAGGACCAGGAGGAATACATCCGTTCCCACCGCGATCCGCAGATACTTTTTGCGCTGGGCGGCCCTGGCCGGCCTGAGCCTGCGTCCGGGCTTCATATAGATCCAGTTGCCCAGCAGGAAATTAAAGACCGTCGCGCCCAGCAGGAGCAGGGTGAACCATCCTGACCCGACCGCGTAAAAAAGTATACTTCCCGCGAACAGGATATACTTTTTGGCCGCGCCCGGCGCGATCCAATATATGATCATAAAGACCGGCATGAACCGGAATATGAATTCCACACTGGAAAACACTACCATTTTGCTACAATCCTTCCCTGTTCAGATGACGGTAAGGTCTTCAACAATTCCAACAAGATACAGTGAGCCGCATACAAAGCAGAGGTCCCCCGGCTTTTTCTGCCGGAGCATCTGCTCCAGGGCTTCCTCCACGCTGTCCATGACCCGGTACAGGGGCCGCCTGTCCGCGGGCAGTTCCCGGAGCGTATCCTCCACTGTCTGTTTCATCTCATCCAGCGTCACGGACCGGTAATTGGACATGGGGACAGCCAGGACCGTCCGGAACAGGCCCGAAGCTGCCAGCATCCGCAGCATCTGTCCGTAACGCTTGTCCCTGACAGCGGAGAAGAGCAGGTGCCTGGATGCCCCGTCAGGCAGTTCCATGGCGCGGACGGTCTCCAGAAAAGCCCGGATCCCATCCGGGTTGTGGGCACCGTCCAGCCAGAGGCCCGGCCGCTTCTCTTCCATG
This sequence comes from uncultured Lachnospiraceae bacterium, assembly GCA_900320325.1. Lineage (GTDB taxonomy): Bacteria > Bacillota > Clostridia > Lachnospirales > Lachnospiraceae > CAG-791. The sequence continues at coordinate 4,973 of ONRU01000082.1, read as the reverse complement.
CGGCCGGCCCAGAAGGCCTGTTCCAGTCCCAGGCGGATCTGATCCGCCGTGATTTCCAGGCCGCGGTCCGCCAGCAGAAGGGCCGCCGCGGCGGCAAGGGATGCGTTCTCTCTCTGATAGAGGCCTGTTCCCCGGAGTCTGGCGTGTATACAGACCCCTTCTTCTGCGCATACAGTACAATGATATCCATATCGAAATGAAAAATCAATCAGATTCTCAATAAGTTTGGTATCCCGCCAGTTATCCTCCCCCAGGGCCGTGACCGGAGCGCCCGCCTGCCGGGCCGCCTCCAGAATGGCCTGATAAGCCGGTTCGGGGGTATCCAGACAGACAAGGGGCACGTCCCTCCGCAGGATCCCGGCCTTTTCACCGGCCACCGCTTCCAGCGTTTCTCCCAGATAGTCCGTATGGTCCAGGCCGATCCGGGTGATGACTGTCAGCAGTTTTTCCCGGACCGTATTGGTCGCGTCCAGGCGGCCGCCCACCCCCGTTTCCAGGATGACCAGATCCGGTTTCTCCTCTCCCATCCAGGCCATCATCATCAGAAAGAAAAATTCAAAATAAGAGGGATGGGGCAGGCCCTCCCGGCCGGCCAGGTCCCGGATCCTGTCAAAGATTTCGATAAAAGCCTCCTCCGGGATCATCTGCCCGTTCAGGCGCAGGCGTTCCCGGATATCTGACAGATGGGGGGAAATGAAAAGCCCCGTGGAATAACCGGCCGCCAGGCAGATGGATTCCAGATAACTGCATACGCTGCCCTTGCCGTTGGTCCCGGCCACATGAATGATCTTCATATCCCGGTCGGGTTCTCCCAGCAGCCGCAGATAGGCTTTGGTGACCTCCGGCGTGTTCTTGGAAGAAAAACGGGGCATGTCTTCTATATATTCCGCCGCTTCCCGCATGCGGGCCCGCAGCATCTCATTCCTGTCCTCTCGGCTCATGGCTGACACTCCTGTGTGAATAGCAGGGCCCGGTTCCGTAAGGAGCCGGGCCTGTAACGCTTACATGCTGCGCAGCTGTTCCAGTTCCTTGCGGACACCTTCCATCTGCACTTCATACTGTTTCTGTTTTTCTTTTTCCGCTTCGATCTTGGCCGCGGGCGCCTTGGCCAGGAATTTCTCATTGCTGAGCATACCGGCGCTGCGCTTCAGCTCGCCCTGCAGGCGTTTTTCTTCCTTCTGCAGCCTTGCGATCTCGGCCTGGACATCCAGCAGATCCGCCAGAGGGATATAGAGGGTCTCAGCGGGAAGGACCGCGGAGATGGCTCCGTCCGGAACTCCTGCCTTATCCTTCTGCAGTTCCAGGTCAGAGGCGAAGGCCAGGGTCTTAAAGAAGACCTCGTCCTCACGGAAGGTATCCAGGACCTCATCACTGTCGGATACCACATAGATCTTGGCCTTTCTGGAAGGAGCCACGTTCCTTTCGGCACGAATGTTCCGGACCGCGCGGACCGCTTCCTTGACCATGGAAATGCCCTTTTCCTCATGCGGGAAGGCGAAGTCCTCACGATATACCGGCCATGCGGAAAGCATGATGGTCTCTTCCCTGGACTGGATGGTCGTGAAGATCTCCTCGGTGATGAAAGGCATGTAGGGATGCAGAAGCTTGAGGCTGCCGATCAGGACTGTCTGCAGTGTCCACAGAGCCGCGTCTTTGGAAGCCTGGTCATCCGACTGGTAGAGTCTGGGCTTGACCATCTCGATGTACCAGTCGCAGAACTCATCCCAGATAAAGTCATAGACCTTCTGGACCGCGATGCCCAGTTCGAACCGCTCCATGTTCTCGGTCACTTCCTTTACGACCGTATTGAAGCGGGACAGGATCCATTTATCCTCCGCGTTCAGAGCTCCGGGCATATCCGGACCGGCCTCTTCTCCTTCGGGCATGTTCATCATGATGAAACGGCTGGCGTTCCATACCTTGTTGCCGAAGTTACGGTTGGCGATGACTCTTTCATTATAGAAACGCATGTCATTGCCGGGGGCATTGCCGGTGATCAGGGTCATGCGCAGGGCGTCGGCGCCGTACTCATGGATGATCTCCAGGGGATCAATGCCGTTTCCGAGGGACTTGGACATCTTGCGTCCCAGAGCGTCACGGACCAGGCCGTGGAACAGGACGGTATTGAAAGGCTTCTGTCCCATCTGCTCATAACCGGAGAAGATCATGCGGATGACCCAGAAGAAAATAATATCATAGCCTGTGACCAGGACATCGGTCGGATAGAAATATTCCAGCTCCTTTGTCTTTTCCGGCCATCCCAGGGTGGAGAAAGGCCAGAGGGCGGAGGAGAACCAGGTGTCCAGGGTATCGGGATCCTGGGTCAGATGGTCATGTCCGCAGCAGGGGCAGGTCTCCGGTTTCTGACGGGCAACGGTAATCTCACCGCACTTGTCGCAGGTATAGGCAGGGATCCTGTGGCCCCACCAGAGCTGACGGCTGATGCACCAGTCGCGGATGTTGTCGGTCCAGTTAAAGTAGGTCTTCTCCATCCGTTTGGGGATCAGCTTGATATCGCCGTTCTTAATGCCTTCCACAGCGGGTTTGATCAGCTCGTCCATCTTGACGAACCACTGGGGCTTGATCATGGGCTCGACCGTGGTGCCGCAGCGGTCATGGGTGCCTACGTTATGGGAATAATCCTCGATCTCCACCAGCAGGCCCATCTCATCCAGCTCTTTGACGATCTGTTTACGGCATTCATAACGGTCCATGCCGACGAATTTGCCGCCGTTGGCGTTGATGGTGGCGTCATCGTTCAGGATGTTGATCTCGGGCAGATGATGGCGCTTGCCTACCTCAAAGTCGTTGGGGTCGTGGGCAGGGGTGATCTTGACGACACCGGTACCGAATTCACGGTCTACATATTCATCAGCCACAATGGGGATCTGGCGGTCCACGAAGGGCAGCCATACCTTACGGCCGATCACATCCTTATAACGGTCATCTTCGGGATGGACCGCGACCGCTGTATCGCCCAGCATGGTCTCGGGACGGGTGGTGGCAAATTCCAGGAACCTGGTCTTCGAGATGCTGCCGTCCTCTTCGATCAGGGGATATTTGATATGCCAGAAATGGCCGGCCTGGTCCTCATACTGGACTTCGGCGTCGGAAATGGAGGTCTTGCAGACCGGGCACCAGTTGATGATGCGGCTGCCCTTGTAGATCCATCCTTTTTCGTGCATCTTGATGAAGACTTCCTGCACCGCGTTGCTGCAGCCTTCATCCATGGTAAAACGCTCTCTGTCCCAGTCACAGGAGGAACCCAGCTTCTTGAGCTGGTTGACGATACGGGTGCCGTATTCTTTCCGCCAGTCCCAGCACTTCTCCAGGAAGCCTTCTCTTCCCAGCGCGTTCTTGTCGATTCCCTGTTCCTTCAGGGCATCGATGACCTTGACCTCGGTGGCGATGGCCGCATGGTCGGTCCCGGGCTGCCAGAGGGCATTATATCCCTGCATCCTCTTGAAGCGGATCAGGATATCCTGCATGGTATTGTCCAGGGCATGGCCCATATGGAGCTGGCCGGTGATATTGGGCGGGGGGATGACGATCGTAAAGGGCTTTTTACTGTAGTCAACTTCCGCGTGGAAGTACTTTTTGTCCTCCCAGTTCTTATAAATACGGTCCTCGATTCCCTGGGGATCGTAGGTCTTGGCTAATTCCTTGCGCATGTATATGTTCCTCCAGATGCTTATTTGCTCCCTTTGGCGGCTGAACCGCCTAAGTTATTATCTTATCGGTGAAGCAGGTATTTGTCAACAGGAGACCAAGGAAGGACTGTGGATCGGGCTGAGAGACCAAGGAAGGACTGTGGATCGGGCTGAGAGACCAAGGAAGGACTGTGGATCGGGCTGAGAGACCGGGGGCGCTGCTGCCTCACCGGCTCATCGCAAGGATGAGTCAGCAGCGCCCCCGGTCTCTCAGCCCTGCCGCAGGTGAACGAACCGGAGAGTCTGACTTGCCGGTTCACCTGAACCGGGGAGTCTGACTTGTCGGTTCACTGCAAAGAATCAGTTACCAAGTCCGGTGTTTAATGTTATAATCATATACGCTGTAAATACAGCAGAAACAAAAACATGCTAAAAAACAGAATCCGCTTTCTCCCCGTCAGAAGGGCGGAAAGGAAGGCATTCTGAAAAGAACAGGTGTTATAAATATGAAAGAAACATCCAAGACCATGTCTGGCGGAGCCTGGTTCGCCAAAGGCCTGCGGGACGGAATCCCGATCTGTATGGGCTATTTCGCCGTTTCCTTTACCCTGGGCATCGCCGCCCGGGAAGTGGGCATGACCTGGTTCCAGGCCTTCCTGATGTCCCTGGGTATGGTAGCCTCCGCCGGTGAGTTCGCGGCTCTGACCCTGATCGCTTCCGGGGCCGGCGCTGTGGAGATGATCGCCACGACCATCATCGTCAATCTGCGCTATCTGCTGATGAGCACTGCCCTGTCCCAGAAACTCAAAAGCGATATCCCGGTCATCCACCGTTTCATGACCGCTTACTGCGTCACGGATGAGATCTTCGGCCTGTCTGTCGCAGTGGATGGCTATCTGAACCCTGTATACACTTACGGAATCACCCTGGTATCGGTAGCGGGCTGGACCTGCGGGACCGCCCTGGGCGTCCTGGTGGGCAATATCCTGCCGGACTGGGCCTCCAACGCCATGAGCGTGTCCCTGTACGGCATGTTCCTGGCCATCATCATCCCCCCTGCCAGAAAGAATTCCTTCATCGGGCTGCTGGTCGCCCTGTCCATGGCCGTCAGTTTTCTCTTCTCGCTCCTGCCGGTCCTGTCTTCCATCTCGTCCGGCTTTAAAGTCATTATCCTGACCCTGGTGATCGCCGGCGCGGCCGCCTGGATCAGACCTGTAGAGGAGGAACAGACATGAATGTATCGATCTATAAATCCCTGCTGATCATGATCATTACCATCTACATGATCCGCCTGCTGCCCCTGCTCTTCCTGCGCAGGGAGAT
>ONRU01000033.1 GCA_900320325.1 uncultured Lachnospiraceae bacterium | reverse complement strand
CTCTGGGCCGCTTCCAAAGCCATGCACGCTGTTACAACAGGACTGGACCGGATCTGCCGGGCCGAGGAGGTCCGCAACTGGTTCGTGATCCGTCTCTGGGCTCTCCTGTATACCTGCCTGCTGGCCTTCATCATCCTTTTAGCTGTCACTTCCGCCGTTTTCTGGCAGGCGCTGCGGGATATTCTGGTCCATTACAGGCCCAAGGGTATTCCCCTGCATATGTATAACACGGCCCTGCGCAGCGTTTATCTGATTCTCCTGCTGACGCTGGTCCTGGTCATCATGTACAAAGCGTTCCCCCATAAACGCCTGTCTTTCCTGGCCCAGCTGCCGGGAGCCTTTTTCTGCGCTGTCAGTCTCTATGTTTTTTCAAATATTATCAGCATCTATCTCAACAGTTTTAACGGCTTTTCCATGTACGGCAGCCTGACTACGCTGATCCTGGTCATGTTCTGGCTCTATTTCTGCAACTACTTTATTATGATCGGGGCCGAGATCAATGAAATCCTGCGGCAGAGCCGGGCCGAAGAGAAGGAGACATCGGAAAAGGAGGATGAGAAGGAAACGGCATCGGAAGACACCGGGGAAGACATCGGAAGTGAACTGACAGAAGAAACGGATGACCGACAGTCTGCCGGTCCGTAAGCCGTCACCTTTATCCGTCATTCCGGAATATATTCTTCATAGGGGATATAGAGCTTGCTGTTCAGGCCATGCTCTGTATCCCTTTCATATTCCTCCATCCCTTCCAGCAGGTCCAGTCCCTGTTCATGATTGATGGTCAGACGGCAGACGCATTCCGCCATACCTTCCGCGTCCTGAACCACAGTCCCTGTCATTTTGCCTTCCGCGATCAGCTGTTTTGCCGCGTCCGTCGCGTCGACGCCGAAAACAGGTATGGTCACGCATCGGTCCGTCCCCAGATTATAGCCGACCGCCTGCAGGGCTTTGATGGCGCCTTCCGCCATATTGTCATTGTTGCAGATGATCAGCTCGATCATATTCCCGTTTTCCTCGTTATACCGGGCAAGGTTGGACATCATATATTCATGGGCCGCGGACGCGGACCATTTGCCGGTCAGGTCCAGCTGGAAATTGTCAACACTGTTCTCATTGAAATACTGCAGCGGCGGATACCCCGCTTCCTCCAGGATCGCGTCAGCGTCTTCCACCGCGTATTTGGTCCTGTAGATGGCTTCCGCGTTGGAGGCCTGTCCTTTGAACAGGGTATAGGATATACTTCCGTCCCCGTTCAGGTCGACCTCGGAATAATGCTCTTTCAGATAACTGCCGATCATATTTCCCTGGATATGGCCGCCTTCCGCCGGATCGGTTCCGACAAAAGCCACATCCTTATAAAAATCCAGAACGACGCCCTCATCTCCGTCCTCTTCGACCGGCCGGTTGAAAAAGATGACCGGAATCTCCTGCCTGTAGGCCTTCAGGCATATGGCATCCGCCACGTCCGTATTGCCGGACTGGACCACGTTGACAATGAGGATGTCGGCGCCTCTTGAGATGGCGTCATCGATCTGGCCGTTCTGGGCAGACTGACTGGAGGCCGCGTCAAATTCCATATAAGGAATTCCCGCGTTCACCAGATCTCTGGTCAGCTTGCTCCTGACCGAAGCAATGTAGGCGTCCGAGTAATCATAATAAAAAACCGCGGCTGTATAATGATCCGTTTGTACCGCCGGTGTATGCGGCTCTGCCGTCTGCGGCTGCGGCTGACTGCAGGCAGCGGTCCCGATGGCTGCCAGGCAGACCAGCAAACAGACGGACAGCCTGTTGATCCATATTCTTTTCATGGCAAAATCCTGTATTTTTTCATATTGCGGCAGGAATCCCCTTCTCCTGCAGAAGCGGAAGGCATTGCTTCTGACAGCGCCTGTAAAACCTGCCATCATCCGGTATTCCGGCAGCGCCGGGCATTTCTTACCTCCAGTATACCATGCCGGAGCCGCGTCCGTGACGGGAAAAGCGGAAACCGGGTCATGGTCCCGCCCGCGGACAGTGTCAGGCCGGTTAACCATTTCCGTTCTTGACCGCTTCTGCAGGGCAGAGTAGGATAGAAAAGAGATACGGCATCGGAAAGCCCTGCGTTTTCCGGTGCCCGGAACAGAAGTACTATTTAATCAGGAGTACTGTTTTATCAGCGGTACTGTTTATCAGGAGTACTGTTTTATCAGGAGTACTGTTTTATGAACGAAGAAATCCGCCGTTTATTGGAAGAATATGGCGAGGAAATACTGGAATCCGAAGAATTCCAGAAAGCTTACCGTCAAAAACACCACAAGATCATGACCGTCGCCGACCACAGCCTGGGCGTTGCCATCATCAGCCTGCGCATCTGCCGGCTGCTGGAAAAGATGCATATCAACGTCCACGAAAAGGAACTGATCATTTCCGCCCTGTGCCATGACCTGGGCATCCTGGGCCGGGACGAAAAATATAAGAACGATCTGGAGTGCTGCAGCCGGCATCCCAAAGACTCCATCGATATCGTAAGGTCCCTGACCGGGGAAGAGAACCGCAGGGTCGAAGACAGTATCCGCCGGCATATGTGGCCTCTGACGCCGCGCCCTCCCAAATACAGGGAAGGCTTTATTCTGACAGCCGCCGACAAGATCAGCTCCACCATGGAACGAATGGGCAAATCTCCCGCGGCCGGTGTCAGCTATAAAAGAAAAAAAGACCTGTAAAGACATCTGACAGGAAGCAATCGTTACCCGGAGGAGGAAAACCAAGTGAAAAAGAATAAAACAAGCTTTACCATGTCCCTGATCCTGCTGGCAGTATCTGTTATTTTTACCCTGCTGGTCGCTTTTGTGGGGAGGGCGCCTGTCGGCCCAGAGAATTCAGAGGTGGGCTTTGCCGCCCTGAACGCGGCCCTGCATGATCAGTTCGGCTACAACACCGTCTTTTACGGAATTTCCAGCGTCCTCGGCTATCTGACCATCCTGACAGCGCTGATCAACTGCGTGAGTTTTCTGGTCAATCTGGTCAAAAAAAAGGATCTCCGCATGGTCCGGGCGGACCTGACAGCGACCCTCGGAATCTATATTCTGCTGGCGGTCCTCTACCTGGTCTTTGAATTCGTGGTCATCAATTACAGGCCCGTGATCCTGGAGGAAGGCCTGGAAGCCTCCTTCCCCTCTACCCATTCCATGCTGGCGATTGCCGTCATGTTCTCTGCTGCCCAGCAGGTCCGTACCGGTATGAAGGAGAGCGGAATCCGCAATATCCTGATCCTCCTCTGCGTCCTGACCGGTGTCCTGACGCCCGTGACCCGCTTCTTCTCCGGTGTCCACTGGTTCACCGACATCCTGGGCGGTGTTCTGTACGGCCTCTTCCTGGCCTCCCTCTTTGCCCCCCTGCGGGAAACGATCCGGGCCGGTCAGCGCAGGATCATCGGGGAAAGGAGGCCGCATGCAGACAGCAAAACCGGAGCCCCTTTATTATGATATCGGCCTGAATCTCTTCTGCAGACAGTTCAAAGACCCGGAGAAAGTCCTCGCGGACGCGGCTGCGGCAGGCGTAGCCTGTATCCTGACCGGTTCCGACCGGGAAGAAAACCTGCGGATCCATGATTTTGTAAAGACCCATGACACCTGGGGCACCGCCGGGATCCATCCCCACAGTGCTGATCAGGCCGAAGAAGAGGATTTCCGGATCATCCGGCGGATCGTGAAAGAGAATCCCCGGATCGTCGCCATTGGTGAATGCGGCCTGGATTTTGACCGTATGTATTCTACCCGGGCCAATCAGATCGCCTGTCTGGAGCGGCACATCGCTCTGGCGGAAGAACTGGATATGCCTCTTTTCCTTCATGAGCGGGAGGCTTCGGAAACATTCCGGGAGATTTTCCGTTCCCACCCGGAGATATGCCGGAAATCTGTCGTCCACTGCTTCACCGGAGACCGGGAGACCGCGGAACAATACCTGGAGATGGGCTTCCGCATCGGCGTGACCGGATGGATCTGTGATGACCGCCGGGCCGAGCCCCTGCGGCAGGCAGCGGCCGTCATTCCCGCGGACCGGATCCTGCTGGAAACGGACGCCCCTTACCTGATCCCCAGGGGGATCAAAGGCCTGGGCCGGGTCAATGTTCCCGGAAATATCGTCTACGTGGCGGATGCCCTGGCTTTCTATATGGGCATCGACCGGGAAGTCCTGGTCCGTGCCGCCCGCGCCAACACCCTGCGCCTGTTTTCCAGAATGAGACCATAATCATCCGTTAAACAGTATTTTCCATACAAGATTCCATACAAGTTTTTCGGCCGCCGTGACTAAATCACGGCGGCCGTTTTACGCTGCGGCGGCATTTGTACCGCGGATCAGACAATGCGCGGAATGAGGAGCCGGCAGTTATTCCTGAGGAATCAGCTGCAGATTCAAATCCACCGGTCCCACGATCCCGGGCACCGTGCCCGAATCCGTATATTGCCAGACGGTAAAGAAGTAAGGGGTCTGGGGAACCGGCTCATAATCCGCGTACCAGATGGGAATATCACGGATCCTGGAGAGATCGAACTCAAAAGCCTCCCAGACCAGATTGGCATAGATCATGGGAGCGTAGCCCCTTTCCCGGATCCTGCCGCAGAAAGCCAGAGCATTGCGGGTGAACTGGTCTCCGGATATATCATCTGTCCTGGCCGCGTCATTCAGGATGGATTCCGGATCATAAACGACCGGCATCTGCAGTGCCTGCCCGTCCAGCATCCGCAGGACCAGGTCCGCTTCCTCCAGGGCCTCCGCTTCGTTGACTGCCTGGGAAAAGAAATAGACGCCGACGTCCAGTCCCGCCTCCCGGGCTTCCCGCAGATTCTTCTCGAAATAAGCGTCCTGCCGGAGGCTGCCTTCACTGTAGCCCCGGTAACCGGCCCGGATAAACACAAAATCTATGCCCGCGTCCCTGACCTGCTGCCAGTCAATGTCCTCATCGTGCTCCGAGACATCGATGCCCGTCCGCCAGGTATACCTGTCATCTCCCGCGTAAGTCATCCGGTCTTCTTCCCACACAAAACTGTCCTGAAAGTAGATATTCCTGGGAAAATTCTCGTCTATGACCGCTTCATACTCATTCTGGAAAACGTCGACAAAATGATAGCCTTCATAGGCTTTCTGATCCACCTCATCATAGTTCATATCGGCTTCCGTGGAATCCGCGGGTTCTTCCGGCCTGCCGTAATCCTCCGGGGACGTATGCTGGCCGGTCCCGTTACCGGCCTGCGCGGCAGTCTGTCCGCTTTCTGTGCTGTCAGATAACGCGGCGGCCGGCTCTGTTCCTGTTTTGCCGGATGAGGCGGCGGCCGGCTCTGTTCCTGTTTTGCCGGATGAGGCGGCAGCCGGCTCTGTTCCTGTTTTGCCGGATGAGGCGGCGGCCGGCTCTGTTTTTGTGCTGCCTGGCTCCGCGCTTTCCTCATCTTTCACCGTATTCCCGGCAGCTGCCGCGGCTTCCCGGGCGCCCTGCTCCGCCGGTTCCTGTGTTCCGTTCTCCTCTGCCGGCGCGGAATCCGCTCCGGCGCATCCGCTGACAGCAAGCACGGCAGCCAGAAGCAGGGCCATGATCTTTGTATTGTTTTTATTCATATAACTTACCTGAATTGTCTCTTACTCTGTTCTTTCCCTGCCCGCCTGTCCGGGACGGCCCTCCGCTCCGGCATTGACAGACAGGAATCTGTGCCGGCAGCCGGTCAGAGGATCTTCTCCATGCCGGTCTTCTGGGGCACCATGCCCATGGCCTCATAGAATTTACGGGCCCCGGGATTGCATTCCCATACATTCAGCGTAACATTGTAACAGCCGATCTCCCTCGCGTAGGCAATCACATAGTCATAAAGGGCCTTGCCCACATGCTGCCCACGGACTGACGCGTCCACACAGATGTCATCAATATACAGGGTCAGGATCGGTGCCATAAAGCTGTCCTGCCGGTGGTCCTGCAGGACGCAGAAGGCATACCCCAATACATGGCCGTCGGGATCCGTATTGACAAAAACGGGCCTGCTGTCATCAGGGATAATCTCCGCCAGTTCCTCGTCCGTATACTTCTTCAGTCCCCCGACAAACAGATCCGGACGGCCGTCCGCATGGATCTGGTTGACCTGATATAAAAGCCTGTCAATGTCATGGATGTCTGTTACAATGGCTCTTCTGATCATATTACTTTTTTTCACTCCTTATCTCCATTTCTCTCCTGTCAGATGACCATCTTATGATACCATCATTCACATCGAAAAACAGGCCGGATTTTCCGGCCTGTTATTATCACAATACAGTTTTTGAACCAGAAAGTCTGACGCCCGGTCCACTTTTTGAACCAGGAAGTCTGACGCTTGGTTCATTTAAAGTGAACCATGAAGTCTGATGCCCGGTTCATTTCTCAGTGCCTGTAGCCCTTCAGGATCGGTGACAGGGGCTTGTAGATCAGCATGGTGACCAGCACATCCAGCATGCCTTTGATAAACGTAAAGGGCACGTTGAAAACGAGCAGGGCCTGCAGGATACTCTTCACAGAAGGCAGAATGGCCTGATAAGCGGCCAGTACAGTCTCCTCCGGCATGAAGTTATAGTAGAAAGGATAGACAATGAAATAGTTGGAGGGGACCGATACCACAGCCATGACCAGAGCGCCCAGGACAGAACCCAGAATCGCGCCCTTTTTGGTCTTATTCTTCTTATAGACAAGGCCTGCTGTAGCCGTAAAGACCGCTCCCAGTATGAAATTGGAGATCTCGCCGACGCCGAAACTCTGGGAGACCAGAGAATGCAGAATGTTCTTGACCAGTTCGATCAGGACACCGCAGAGAGGGCCCAGAGCGAAAGCGCCCAGCAGGGCCGGCAGATCCGAGAAATCGAATTTGATAAAGGCCGGGATCAGGACCGGGACCGGGAATTCGATCAGCTGCAGGACCCAGGCGACTGCGGCCAGAATACCTGTTACGGCGATATATCTCGCGCTCGATGTTTTTGATGTTTTTGTTTCCATATTCCTCCTCGCCTCGGGCTTATTGTCCCGACAGATATTTTTTATTTCGAAGTTTTTTGACTCGAAGCGCCGGCCTGTTTCAGGAACGGCCCCGGGAATCCCTGAACGGGAGCTTCCGGTCCTGCCATAAAAAAAGGCGCCCCGGCACAGAAATCAGGACACCAAAAAATACACATCTGAAATAACACATCTGTATCTTATCTTCTTCCATCCAGACTGTAACTGTTGGTACCGGAATCGAACCGGTTCGGCTGCCATTGGCAGATCGCGGACTATACCGCCAGTGGAGAATTTCACTCCGCCCTGAAGATCTCTGTTTGTTCACATTGAATAATTATATAGCACCGGGTCCGCTTGTCAAGGGGGCCGGCCGCCCTGCTCCGGGATGCCGGATGCAGGTCAGCCCCCGCCATGCTCCGGGATGTCGGATGCAGGTCAGCCCCCGCCATGCTCCGGGATGCCGGATGCAGGTCAGCCCCCGCCATGGTCCGCTGCCCCGGAGGGCGCGGACCATCTATTCAATACTTTTCAGGGCTTCCGCCGGATCGATCTCATTCAGGGTCCGGTCCGTCATCCGGTTGACCATCAGGGCGAACAGAAGGGCCAGGGCCGCCGAAAGCACGAAACTGAAGGGACGGATGGAAACCGCGAAATAGAGGGACGGCATCTTGAGGATGGGCGTCAGGGCATGGGCATACAGGGCCCCGGCCGGCATGCCCAGCAGGATTCCGAACCCCGTCAGGATCAGTGTCTCCTTATTGACATACAGATGGACCTCCCGGTCATAAAATCCCAGTACCTTGATGGTCGCCAGTTCCCGTTCTCTCTCCGATATATTGGTGGAAGCCAGCGTAAACAGGACCACGAAAGCCAGTGCTGCCGCCATGACGATCAGCAGATACACGACCACATTGATCAGGGTAAAAGCAGTTTCAAACTGCGACTTCAGGTCTGACGTACTGACAGAAGTGCGGATGATATCGTTCTGCTCCAGACGGCGGGCAGCCTCATCGGGATCCGTTCCATCCCGGTAAACCGCCAGGACCGCGTTGGCTTCAAATTTCCCAAAGGTCCGCTCATAGAGATCCCTGGTCATATAGACGGCATTGCCCAGATAATTTTCCGTGACGGCAGAGACTTTGAAATCATGCTGACGGAAATGCAGGTCCTGCAGGGAGACGGTATCTCCCGCCGCGAAGGACAGGATCACAGAAGCGTTCCTGGTCACAATAATGCCGTCCGGCCCGGGCCGCAGCAGCGCGCCGCTGCCGGTATCCCTGAGCAGTACATACTCCTCCAGACTGCTGCTGTCCGGAACGACATACAGCTGGATGATCTCGGTACTGCCGTCCGGTCCCCTGACCGTGACAGATTCCACATCCAGTTCCAGATAAGACCTGATCTCCGGCATCTGATCCAGTATGCCGCAGAGCTCGTCATGATCGTCCGTTTCCGTAACGGCCATCCAGTCATAGTGAACGATATACTCGTACTGGCGGGGCATCAGGGCACCGACCGAGTCCTTAATGGCAAAGCCGCATACCAGCAGGGAGGTACATCCCGTGATTCCGATCACCGTCATGAAAAGCCGCTTTTTATAGCGGAAAATATTCCGGGCCGTGACCTTGTTCAGGAAGGAAAGCCCTGTCCACAGAGGCGTAATGTACTCCAGAAAGACCCTGGATCCGGCTCTGGGCGCCCGGGGGCGCATCAGCTGGGCAGGCACCTCCCGCAGGGCTGCCCGGCAGGTAAACCAGACCGCGCCCGTGATCACAAGCAGGAAAAGCGCCGGTCCCAGGATTCCGGGCAGATCGACCGGTCCCAGCTGATAGGCCGGGAACTGATACATGGTCCGGAAAATCACAAAAATGATCTCCGGGAAGGCAATATAGCCTCCCAGGTCGCCGATAACGCTGCCGGCCAGGCAGGCCGCCAGTGTAAAGGCCAGGTATTTACGCCGGATCTCACCGTCCGTAAAACCCAGGGCCTGGTAAGTCCCGATCAGGCCCCGGTCCTCCTCCACCATACGATTGACCGTGGTCAGACAGATCAGAACCGCCACCGCCAGAAAGATCATGGCAAATACGATGGCCAGGGAATCAATGGTGGCCGCGTCCACTTCCACGTTATGATAGCCGCTCAGATTGGACCGGTTGGTAATGAACCACTGGGCAGGATCCATATCTGCCACTTCCTGCCTGGCATCCGCGATCTTATCTTCCGCTTCCGCTTTCTTTTCCGTATAAGTTTCCCAGTTCTCCCTGTATTTCCGTTCGCCGTCCGCCAGCTCACGCTCACCGTCGGAAATTTCTTCTTCCGCTTCGGCCACTTTGTCTTCCAGTTCCCGCTCGCCGTCTTCCAGCTCTGCCTCGGCATCCGCCAGTTCGATCCTGGCCTGCCGCATCTGCTCCCTGGCCTTATCGATCTTATCGGCGCCCTCGATCAGGCTCTTCCAGCCTTCTTCAATCTGCCTGCGTCCTTCTTTGGTCTGCGCGTCCCCCGCGTCCAGTTCCTTTCTGGCCTCTTCCAGCTTCTTCCGGGCCGCGTCAATCTCTTCTCTCGCCAGAGCAGCCGCTGCTTTCCGGCTGTCCAGTTCCTGCCGGCCGGCAGCAAGGGCCTCTTTCCCGGCTTCCAGTTCCTGTCTGGCAGCCGCCGTTTCCGCTATCCGGGCATCCAGTTCCTCCCGGGCCGCTTTGACCGGTTCCTCAGCCTGGTCCAGGGCCTGCCTGGCTGCAGTGACTTCCTCCTGTCTGTCTTCCAGTTCCGATCTGGTCTGCGCCAGCGCCGGCTCCTGCTGGCCGATCTCCTCTTCCGCAGCGGGTATACTTTCTTCCAGAGAAGCAATCTCCCCTTCCAGGGCGGAGATATCACTCTCCAGGCCTGAAACCGCTCCTTCCAATGAGGAGACCTCTTCTTCCAGTGAAGCGATCTCGGCTTTAAGAGCAGCGGCTTCTTCCGCCGTCATGGAGCCGCCGTCCCGTTCCAGAGCGGCCTTTTTATCTTCCAGCGCGGATTTTTTTCCTTCCAGGGCAGACTGCTTTTCCGCCAGCTCTCCCTTTTTGGAGGAGAGAGCGGACTGTTTATTTTCCAGAGCAGACCGGTCATCGTCCAGCTGCCCTTTCTTATCTTCCAGATCCTTTTCCGCGGACTCCAGCTCATTAAAGGCGGACTGCAGAGCTGCCTCCGCTTCCGAGACCTGCTGCTCCTGACCGGCAATCAGCGCTTCCTGTTCCTTCAGTTCCTGATCCGCCGCGGCCAGGGCTTCTTCCCCCTCGGTCAGTTCCGCGTCGGAAGCGGCCAGGGCCTCCTCATTGGCCGCCATGGTCTCCTCCGCGGCTGCCAGCTCCGCTTCTCCCGCAGTCAGCGCCTTATCATTCTCCTCCAGAATGGCTTCATTGGCTTCCAGCTCCTTACGGCCTTCCGCCAGCTTTTCTTCCGCGGAGGTCAGCTCCTTTTCCTTCTCCTCCAGGGTCCTGCGGCCGCTTACCAGCTTTTCCTCTTCCCGGTCCAGCTGCTCCTCTCCGTCTTCGATCTGGTCATAGCCGTCTTCGATCCGCTCCCTGCCCTCTTCGATTTCCTTCCTGGCGTCCGCAGTCTCTTCCTCCAGCGTCTGCCGGGCGTCTTCCAGCTCCTGCTTTCCGTCGTCCAGCTCCTCCCGGGCGTCCCGGAACTGTTCTTCTATATCTTCAAAGACATCCCGCATTTCCTGTTCCGCGTCAGCGATCTTCTCTTCCGCCTCTGCTTTGACCTGCTCAGTCCTGGCCCGCTCCCGCTCCGACTGGATGGCAGCCACCAGGATTCCTTCCATCTCCTCTGCCCGCTTTTTATATGCGGCTCCGTAACAGGGCAGCTCCGCGGTGCCCTCCAATACAATCGCGACAGCTGTATAAACATCGCTGTCCACCGCCGAAGGATCCACAAAGAAAATGTAATCATCAACGGAGGTGGAACGGAAGGCTGTCGCTCCGTCGACCGCGTTGATATCGCAGACATCGATCACGACACCGGTGATCCGGCAGGACGGCTCCGGGAAGGAAGGCGTATCCTTCTCTTCTTCAATCTCCGTATCCACATCCGTATCTATATCTACGTCCAGATCATCCTCTTCACTGTCTTCGTCTGAACCGGTATTCTCCGAATCTGTACCGCTGTCCGGATTTTGACCGGCATCCTCTGTATGATCTTCCCTGTCCGCCTTGGGGACGGCCTCCACCATGTCTGTGTCTTCGTCCTCTTCCGGGCCGGTATCCTCCGGGTCAGCTTCGCTTTCCTCTTCGTCGTCTTCCGCCTCATCCAGCGTTTCCGTAAAAGTCAGGCTGTCACCGATCCGGCTGCCGCTGTCAGTCATGTACTTGACTGTGACCGCGATCTCCCCCGGCTTTTCCGGCAGCCTGCCCTCCAGAAGATATGGCGCGTCCACGCCGGTATCGGAGATCGTCCTGACCTCCGCGGTCCGGCTGCTGCCATCTACCTGCAGGTGGACAGATTCACTGTAAAAACCGGCTGCTGCTTCTACGCCCTCCAGGGCGTTCAGCGCTTCAATATCCTCTTCCGTCAGCCCCAGTGTAGACTGGATATAGATATCGTGCAGTTTCTGCGCATCAAAAAAAGCGTCTGCCGACAGGCGCAGATCTCTGCAGCCCGCCTGCAGGCCGGTCAGCATCGTGATGGCCAGCGCGGTGATCAGGGCGATCGCCGCGAAGCGTTTTTTCTCTTTCCCCAAAGTACGGAGGATATCCTTAATAAACGCACTCATTCCGTATCAGCTGTCCGTTCTTTTTCTGCCGCTTAGACTTTCGGTCACCTGGTCTCCTGATCTCCTGGATCTCTCTGGCCGGATGTCTCTTTACCACTCTATTTTTTCAATCGGTACAGGATTCTGATTGATCTTCTCTTCCGTGACCTTTCCGCTTTTGAAACGGATCAGACGGTCCGCCATGGGGGCAATGGCGGAATTGTGGGTGATCAGGACCACCGTCATGCCGTCTTTGCGGCAGGTGTCCTGCAGCAGCTGCAGGATCTGTTTGCCGGTCACATAATCCAGTGCCCCGGTAGGCTCGTCGCACAGGAGCATGCCGGGATTTTTGGCGATGGCGCGGGCGATCGACACACGCTGCTGCTCGCCGCCGGACAGCTGGGAAGGGAAATTGTCCAGCCTTTCCTCCAGGCCCACTTTGGTCAGAATCTCCCGGGCGTCCAGAGCATCTCTGCAGACCTGGGCCGCCAGCTCCACATTTTCCAGTGCCGTCAGATTGGGCACCAGGTTATAGAACTGGAAAACAAATCCGATCTCTGTCCTGCGGTAACGGGTCAGCTCCCGTTTTTGAAAAGCTGTAATATCCGTCCCGTCGATCAGGACATGGCCATGGGTGACCGTATCCATACCGCCCAGAATGTTCAGGGCGGTCGTTTTGCCCGCTCCGGAAGACCCCAGGATGACTGCCAGTTCTCCCTTCTCAATGGTAAACTCCGCGCCGTCCAGGGCCCGGATCCGGGTCTCACCGGTCCTGTATTCTTTTATCACGTTCTGAAACTCTATATATGCCATGAGCCCCGCTCCTTCTGAGCTTCCGCATGCTTTTCCTTTAATATATAAATTTTACCATATGGAGAGTTTTAAGATACAGCTTCATTCTTTTTTGCCAGAAGTTTACACAGGGGAATTCCGGATTTATCTGCCTGCTCAATTTTGCCTGGCGGCAGACACATACAGGAAAGCCCTGGATTTGTCTGCCGGGTTTATTGTCTGGCGGCAGACATATACAGGAAAGTCTTAGATTTGTCTGCCGGGTCATTTGTCTGGCGGCAGACATATACAGAAAAGTCTTAGATTTGTCTGCCGGGTTTATTGTCTGGCGGCAGACATATACAGGAAAGCCCTGCATTTGTCTGCCGGGTTTATTGTCTAGCGGCAGACATATACAGGAAATTCTTAGATTTGTCTGCCTGGTTTATTGTCTGGCAGCAGACATATACAGGAAATTCTTAGATTTGTCTGCCGGGTTTATTGCCTGACGGCAGACATATACAGGAAATTCTTAGATTTGTCTGCCTGGTTTATTGTCTGGCGGCAGCCAAATCACAGGAAATCAAAAATTTATCTGCCAGGGCTGCCTGCGGAGCAGGTATATGGCAGTCAGGAGGCAGATATGGGGCAGATATGGGCCGGTATAGTGCAGCTATTGCGAAAGATTGTCGTTATGACAAGAGTCTCCGTTACCGGAGCGAAAATTTACCCGAAAGATGCACAAAAATCCGACCTTATAAGGAAAAAATACAGGCATAATTCTGTATAAAGGTTTGAATTTTTCCTTGAATCATGTACAATATTAATAAGGCTATCGCACCCGGTCTCCGGGTGTTGCACGTTTGAGTTACAACAATAAATTGAAAGAGAGGACTCATCATGAAACAAAACGAAATGTTAGCTATGATCCTGGCCGGTGGTCGGGGAAGTCGTCTGCATGATCTTACCAACAAAGTTGCTAAGCCAGCAGTTGCTTACGGTGGCAAATACCGTATTGTCGATTTCCCTCTCAGCAACTGTGCCAACAGTGGGATCGACGTTGTCGGTGTCCTGACCCAGTATGAATCCGTACTGCTGAACAGCTATGTCGCAAAGGGAGGCCTCTGGGGCCTTGATACCAAAGACAGCGGCGTATTCGTTCTGACTCCCCGTGAGAAAGCAGACGCAGGACTGGATGTCTATCGCGGCACCGCTGACGCAATCACACAGAACATCGATTTCATCGATTCTTATGATCCTAAATATCTGCTTGTCCTCTCCGGTGACCACATCTACAAGATGAACTACGACAAGATGCTCGACTGCCACAAGAAGGCAGGCGCTGCCGCTACCATCGCAGTCATGCCCGTCTCCATGGAAGAAGCATCCCGTTTCGGCATCATGATCACCGATGAGAACGACAAGATCATCGACTTCGAAGAGAAGCCCGCACATCCCCGCAGCACCCTGGCATCCATGGGTATCTATATCTTTGACTGGCAGAAGCTTCGCGCTATCCTGGTCGCTGATAAGGATGATCCTGATTCTGCACATGACTTTGGTAAGACCATCATCCCTACGCTCCTGAACGCGGGCGAGACCCTGGTCGCTTTCCGTTTCGAAGGCTACTGGAAGGATGTCGGAACCATCGATTCCCTGTGGGAAGCCAACATGGACCTTCTGACCGACAACAACGATCTGCAGCTGGATGATCCTTCCTGGAAGATTTATACCGAGGACGCCACTGCGCTTCCCGCTTATATCGGCCCCGATGCCTCCGTTGATGTTGCTTACATTACCCAGGGCTGCGTAATCGAAGGTGAAGTAAAACACTCCGTTATCTTTACAGGCGCGAAGGTCGGCAAGGGTGCCAAGATCATTGACTCCGTCCTGATGCCCGGTGTTGTTGTAGAAGACGGTGCCGTCGTCACACGTGCTCTGGTAGCTGACAATGTCAAGATCAGCAAGGATGCAGTTGTAGGCAGTGCTGACAGCAAGGAAATCCTGCTGCAGGCAAAAGACATTTGATGGGAGGTAGTTAACAATGGCAAAAGCATTTGGTATTATCACATCTTCTCCGGAACATAAAGTGGCTGGAATGCAGGACTATCGTCCCATCGGCGCATTCTCCATCCTCGGAAGATATCGTGTCATCGATTTCCCGATTTCCAACTTCTCCAACAGTGGAATCATCAACCTGCAGGTCTATATCTCCAGCAAGCCCCGTTCCCTGGCTGCGCACATTGGTACAGGCCGTCATTACAACATCAACTCCAAGCGCGGCAGACTGCAGCTGGTATTCCCCGTAGAGGAAGAGTTCAACCAGATCTACAGGACCAACATCGCTGCTCTGGCTTCCAACATCGATTATATCGAGAGACAGAGCCAGGAGTATGTTGTGATCGCTCCTTCCTGCATGGTCTTCAAACAGGACTTCGACGCTCTTCTGCAGGACCACGCACAGAGCGGCGCCGATGTTACCCTGCTGTATCACAATGTTGATGACGCGAAGCACGGCTACGCCACCTGCAACGAGCTTAAGCTTGACGGCAACAGAGTAAAAGCCATCGTTCCCAACCTGGCTGATGAAGACAACAAGGCCATCTTCATGGAGACCTTCGTTATGAAGAAAACCCTCCTCCTTGACCTGATCAAGAAGGCACAGGCTACCTCCTCCATGTATTCCCTGGCCAACATCGTGAACCACCTGGCAGGCGAGCTGGATCTGCGCGCGGTCGAACACAAGGGCTTCTTCGCACCGATCACCAGCCTGAAGAGCTATTTCTTCACACAGATGCGCCTTGGCAAGTACGAGATCGCCAGCGAGCTCTTCACACCTGACTGGCCCATCTACACCAGAACCTCCGATTCCGCTCCTACAAGATACTTTGAAGGCGCCAAAGTCGTTGATTCCATGATCTCCAACGGCTGCAAGATCGAAGGCACAGTAGAAGGCTCCACCATCGCCCGCGGCGTTGAAGTTGCCAAAGGCGCGACCGTCAAGAACTGCGTCGTTCTGGCTTATGTCAAGATCGGCGAAGGCGCTTATGTTGAGAACCAGGTCATCGATAAATACGCGACCATCGCTCCCGGCAGAAAGATCGTTGCGGATATCGAGCAGCCCGGCTACATCAAGCACAGCGACAAGGTCTGATTCCTTTGCATGAAAGGCTTTGCGCCGCTCTGACGCAAAGTTTACTTACACCGGATTTGTAAAGTGAAATCCTATGTCCCGGCGTAAAAAGAGAGCCAAAAGGACCGCACCCCAAACGGGGCGCGGTCCTTTTTATGTGCTCTGTTGTATCCCGGGACCGGACCCTGCCGCTTCACGCTCAGCGCAGGGTCCGGACGGTATAGCCATAATATCCTTTTTTTATTTGCCGAACTTCATATGAGTCGCGACTTCGGACGGATCGGAGATGAGCTCCTGGCTGTGCTCGCTGTTCATCTTGCGGCACATGGTATAGAAGGTCTCCAGCGGAACGCCGTGCAGCTGCTGCTTCTGCCCGCGGACCGTGATGGAAACAGTGCCTTCCTCGGCTTCCTTATCGCCGCCGCAACACGGATGCCCATGTCTTCCAGCCTGTCCGCGATCTGCTTCGCGTACTCGTTATGCTCGGTACGGATCGGAACGATGGCGACCTGCTCCGGTGCCAGCCAGAAGGGGAACGCGCCCTTGTAATGCTCGATCAGGATACCGATGAATCTTTCCATGGAACCGAAGATGGCACGGTGGATGACAACGGGCTCCTTAAGGGTACCGTCCTTGTCCTGATAGGTCAGGCCGAAGTTGTGGGGCAGCTGGAAGTCCAGCTGGATGGTGCCGCACTGCCATTCTCTGCCCAGGGCGTCCTTGATCTGCAGGTCGATCTTGGGACCGTAGAAAGCGCCGTCGCCTTCGTTGATCTCGTAGCCGCCTTCGCCGTACTTCTTGTCCAGGATCTTCTTCAGCGCAGCTTCTGCCTTGTTCCAGACCTCGATATCGCCCATATAGTCATCGGGACGGGTGGAGAACTCGGCCCTGTAGGTGATACCGAAGGTATTGTAGATCTGGTCGGCGATCTGCATGATATCTTCGATTTCGGCCTCGATCAGGTCCTCACTGACAAAGGTATGGTCATCATCCTGACGGAACTCCTGTACACGGAACAGGCCGTTCATCTGGCCGGATTTCTCCTTACGGTGGACAACGTCCAGTTCGTTGTAGCGGATGGGCAGTTCTTTGTAGGAATGGACCGTTCTCTTATAGGTGTTCATGGCGTTGGGGCAGTTCATGGGCTTGGCGGCCATGATGTCATCCGCGTCGGGATCGCCGGAAACGCCGGGAACGATGAACATATTGTTCTGATAGTGGGCCCAGTGGCCGGAAATCAGCCACAGCTTACGGTTATTGATCACAGGCGCGGAGATTTCCTGGTATCCGTGTCTGTCATGGATATTTCTCCAGAACTCGATCAGTGTCCTGTACATGCGCCAGCCGCGGGGCAGCCAGTAGGGCATGCCGGGCGCTGTCTCATGGAACATGAACAGATCCAGCTCGGGACCGATCTTCTTATGGTCGCGCTCCATAGCTTCCTTGATCAGGGCCAGATGCTTTTTCAGCTCATCCTTGCCGGGGAAGGCGTATACATAGATCCTCTGCAGGGAATCACGGTTCTCATCGCCTCTCCAGTAAGCGCCGGAAGAAGACTTGATCTGGAAAGCGGCGGAAAGGAGCTCTTTGCTGTTTTCGACGTGGGGGCCGCGGCAAAGGTCTACGAAATCATCGCCGGTCCAGTAAATGGATATGGTCTCATCCTCGGGCAGTTCCTGAATCAGCTCTGTCTTGAATTTCTGGTCTTTGAAAAGCTCCAGAGCCTCTTCTCTGGAAATCTCTTTTCTGGTCCAGTCCTCTTTCCTCTTCAGGATCTCCCGCATTTTGTTCTCGATGGCCTTGTAATCCTCTTCCGTAACGGTCCTGGGCAGTACGAAATCATAATAGAGGCCGTCCGAAATCTGGGGGCCGATGGCGTACTGCACATTTTCTTTGCCAAAGATCTCGATCACGGCCTTGGCAAGAATGTGGGCCAGGGAATGTCTGTAGACTTCCAGCTGATAGTCTGTCATGTTTGTTTCCTCCTCTTGTTCTGTCTGCAGCTGCGGTATGCAGGAAATTCTTTCATCCGGGCAGTAAGTATTCAGTATCGCCCTCCGCAAAAAAAGTCCCCTACATACCATGGTCTGGTATGTAAGGGACGTAAATACATGCTTACGCGGTTCCACCCTTATTCTGTCTCCTACGGGTTCCTGCCGGCACGATACGCGCCTGCAGCCGGGGATCCAGCGGCTTCATTATGACGATAACGGGGTCACCGGGCCGGATTGGGGCCTCTCGGAGATGGTCTTCGGCAAATCCTCCGGCAGAACACTTGCAGCGCGCCGGTGACCGGCGGTGTTCCTCTCTGGGACATCGGATTCCCTACTCTTCTCTTCACAGATTTAGCTTATGTTGAACAAGAAATATTGTACAGCGTAAATCCGGAAAAGTAAAGGGAAATCAGCCTTTTACAAAAACGGAGTGCGGGCTCCGGCTCTGCGTTATGGTCCTGTTTTTGGAATGGTAAAGCAGGATCAGCCTCTCACAAAAACGATCGGCTCATGCGCGCCGGACATATCGGCCCACTCTATGGACTTCACGGTCCCGTTTGCCTCATCGAGCTCCAGAACGAAGCCGCCATAGCCTGCCTCTTCGGAAACGGCTGCCGCGCTTGTGTCAGCGCCTTCTCCGTCCGTGATCTCCGCTGTGACCTCTTTGCCGTCGACATACATCAGGGCTTCCTTGATCGCGTCAAAATGCAGCGTCATGGTGTAATAGCTGGTCTGGCCGTCCTTGCCGCCTCCATTGGAAACGACCGCGTCAAGCCCGTCGGTCTCATCCAGTGTGATCTCCAGATAATTCGTGCCGCCATTCTCTTCCTGCCAGGTGCCGGCCAGCAGATCGGCGAACTCTTTGTAATCCACGCCGTATACATATGCGCCGCCGGATGTTTCCGTGATCTGGCTGTTCTCGATCTTGACGTTCACGTCCGTGTACTCATATACATAGGTTCCGTTGGTATAGGCCAGGCGAATATAATCCTCCGCGTCTCCCGCGTCTTCAATAGCCTTAAAGCTGCCGGCATAGGCACAGCCGTCATCGTTGGCCTGTGTGATCAGTTCTACAAAAGTGGCGTCTCCCTTATCTCCTGTATAGTATTCCCAATAGAAGCCGTCCTTCTGGGGACCGCCGTCCAGGCGGATGGTCAGGACGCCGTCTGTCAGCTCTGTCTCGATCTGGGCGGCAGCACGCTCCTCGATCCCGGCAGCTTCCGCGGGAACTGACGCCGCTGTCTCAGCAGCCTCAGGTGCTGTCTCTGTGGATGCTGCGGGCGCCTCCGTCTCCGGTGCTGTCTCTGTGGATGCTGCGGGCGCCTCCGCCGCAGGCGCGGTCGTGGCGGCATTTCCGCCGCAGGCTGTCATAAGAACTGCGGTACCAACGAATAACGCGGCGATAGATTTCTTGAACATAATGTGCTTCCTTTCTTTTGTCCGATTCTCTTAAATCTGAATCTTTTTCTGTCTTCTGTCTGTATTCCTTTTGATGATCTGATGACAGGTCTTTACCCTGTCATATTACTATACGAAACAGGTTTGAAAAGGACAAAAAAAGTTAATCGGCCGGGCAATACCGTACAGTACCGAACCGTAATGCCCGAACCGTAAAGAACCGTAATAGTAAATCAGGCGATCTCCAGGGCGATTTCCATCATGGTGTTGAAAGCGGTCTGACGCTCCGCGGAGGTCGTCGCCTCACCGGTAAGGATATGGTCGGAAATCGTGCAGATGGCAAGGGCGTTCTTGCCGGCCCAGGCCGCGTTCATATACAGGGCAGCCGCTTCCATTTCCACTGCCAGCACGCCCATTTTGGCAAACTGCATGGCGGAACCGGAGGGATCATAAAATACGTCGTGGGAATAAACGTTGCCCACTTTGTATCTGACGCCCTCTCTGCTCTTCGCCTCCTCAACGGCTTTGTTCAGCAGCTCATAGGAAGCAATCGGCGCGTATTTGCCCGGAATCTCGAACTGGCCCACATAATTGCTGTCCGTGCAGGCGCCCATGGCAATCACGATATCACGGATCTTCAGATCCTGATGGATGGCGCCGGCGGTTCCGACCCGGATGATGTTCTCGACATCATAGCCATTGAAGAGCTCATAGGAATAAATGCCGATGGAAGGCATGCCCATTCCGCTGGCCATGACAGATACTTTCTTTCCTTTATAGGTGCCGGTAAATCCCAGCATGCCTCTGACCTGGTTGACACACTTATAATCCTCCAGATAGGTCTCGGCGATGAATTTGGCCCGGAGCGGATCGCCGGGCATCAGGACTGTTTTAGCAAAATCGCCTTTTTTAGCTTCAATATGCGGTGTAGGAACCGGGATGCTTAAGTTTTTGCTCATTTTTAATCCCCCCTATTTGAGTTGAATCCTGATCGGAATCCTGTGTAAACCCTGAAACCCGATCTGATCTGAAACATATGGTACGGTCTGCCCATCCTTTTGTATTATACCACTGCGTACCATTTTCAGCTATTGTTCGCCCCGTTTGTTCGGCTTTGATTCTGCTTCAAGGTCGTTTGCGTGAGGTCCTTTGCAGCGCGGTTTGCCAGCTCTGGTTCACCAGCTCTGAGCTCGTTTGCCGTGCGGTTCGCCACCTCCTGAGTCTGTTTCCGCGGCCGCGCCGGGCCGGTTCAGATCCTCGACGGTTCGCCAGCTCTGAGCTCGTGATTCAGTTGTCTGCGATTTCCTGCCGCATATGCTCTGTTTCCGCGGCCGCGCCGGGCCGGTTCAGATCCTCGTAGTCAAAAATGACAAAGCCTTCCACGGCCTCCTGCTCGCGGCAGCACCGGATCATGCGGGCTATGATATCATCCGAACTGTACCATTCTGATTCGTTGCCTTTAAAAGTGGTATCCGATCCGGTCCTGAAAAGGGGCAGGCCGATATAAAGGGCGATTCCATCCGCCCTGTCCAGCCCCATCCATCGGGACAGATTGTTTTCGAATGCCCAGGAAGCCCTGCCACCGCTGCCGTCTGAAGCCTCGAATCCCCAGTACAGCTGGGGCATGATATAGTCCACACAGCCTTCCGCGGCCAGCCATCCGTCTATGTCTGTAAAATACATACTGCTGCTGCGCAGGTTATCCAGGTTGCCGGCCGGGCTGACACCAAAGACCAGCCGCGGATCCACTTCCCGCACAGCCGCATGGATCCTCCGCAGAAGGTCGGTGACATTTTCACGTCTCCAGTCCGCCAGAGACAGGTCCGATCCCGACGCCTCATATTCCGGCGTGTCGAAGGCAGATCCTTCGTACCCGCTGTTTATGGACGGATAAAAATAGTCATCGAAATGGACCCCATCCACAGAGTATTCCGATACCAGCTCTGTAATCGTATCTGTCAGAAGCTGTTTGACCTCTTCTCTGGCAGGATTGAGAAAATACAGGTCATTATATTTGAGGATGCTGCGCTCATGTTCCGTACTGTTCCTCCATTGTCTGACCAGACTGTCTTCCGGGATGTCCTGCCAGGTCACATTGGTCCGCTCCTCGCTGTTCGATGTGATCCGGTAGGGATTGAGCCAGGCGTGGACCGAAATCTGCCTGGCGTGGGCCTCCTCGATCATGATCGCCAGAGGGTCGAAGGACAGAGGCTCTCCCATCATTCCAAAGGCATACAGAGAAGCCGGAAAATAAGAGGACCGCAGGTAATAAGAATCGGAATGACTGTGCACATGCAGAAAGACAGCATTCATACCCAGCTCCCGCAGCCGGTCCATAACGGACGCTGCTGCCTGCCGGAAGGCCTCCTCTTCCCGGGGCATGGCTTCCCAGTCATAATAAGCGAACCAGACCCCGCGAAGTTCTCCGTCGGCCCGGGCACCGGCGTCATAAATCCGGCCGGCATTGACCCGGAAGGTATCCGGGACGGCTGCTTCCGGGACGGACCGGACAGAAGAGATCCCGTCAGACGCCGCCTCACGGGCAGATGCTGCCGCAGGTCCGATGATGCCGGCCTGCGGGGTTTCCGCGGAAGTTCCGGCGTTTCCGGCTGATTCCGGTGCTGACGCAGGCAGGCCGGACAGGGGGACTTCCGGCGCTGTTCCGATCACATCAGACGCAAAAACGGCCGGCGTTTCCGCCCAGGCGGACAGTCCGGCCGTAATCAGCAGGCATAAGATCAGGCTGATACATTTCCTCATAAAATAAAACCTCTACAGACTCTGATTGTCCGCGGAAACCCGCGGAAGACCTCAGTGACTTACAGACAGGGATACCATGGCTCCGGCATCTTCGGGAAGAAACGCGGGACTCCATTCTTTTATAAAGCTGCTGCCGATTCCCCGGAATACCGGGGCGCAGCCGGACAGGGCGGCGGCACAGACCGCCGCCCTCCTTACAGTCACCGTGCATGTCAGGTGTTGACACACCTTGCGAGAAGCTCTTCCCACTTTTTGTCGACGTATTTCTGCGCCTCCTCAACGGTCCATTCGTTGCCGGGTTTGAAGCAGTGCTTGAAGCGTCCCTGCAGCTTCATAAACTCCTCTACAGGCAGTTTCTTCCTGGGCTTATAGGTCAGATGGTATTCGCCCTCAATGACCTCATACAGGGGCCATACGCAGGTATCTACCGCCATTTTGGTAATCACAGGCAGGAGCTCCGCGGGATACTGCCAGCCTCTGGGGCAGGGGCAAAGCACGTTGACAAAGGTCGGGCCTTCTGTATAGATGGCCCGATGAGCCTTTTCATGAAAGTCCTTGAAATTCCCCAGCAGGGTGGTCTGCGCCGCATAAGGCACCCCATGGGCCACCACGATCCGGGTCAGGTCCTTCTGGTTCTGCTTTTTGCCTACGGATTCAATACCGGCCGGCGTTGTTGTGGCGCTGGCGAAACGGGGCGTCGCGGAGGACCGCTGGGTACCGGTGTTCATATAGGCATTGTTATCATAGCAGAAATAGGTAAAGTCATGGCCGCGCTCCAGGGCGCCGGACAGCGACTGAAAACCGATATCATAGGTGCCGCCGTCTCCGCCGATGGCCAGGACCTTGAAATTCCCCTCCTGCAGGCCCTTGCGCTTCCTGACGGCATAGGCCGCGGCTACGCCGGAGGCCACTGCGGAAGTATTTTCAAAAGCGGAATGGATGTAGGAATCCTCCCAGGCTGTATAGGGATACTGGAAGGAAGAGACCTCCAGGCAGGAGGTAGCGTTACAGATGACTGCCTTGTCTTCGGGATCCATGGCACGCATCATGGCCCGGCAGGTGATCCCGGCACCGCAGCCCGCGCAGAGGCGGTGGCCGGCGGCGAAGCGTTCGGGTTTATTCAGTTCCTGTTTTAAATTATAAGCCATATCAGAATACCTCGTTCTTTCTGGAATCCTTTTTCCTGGAATCCCTCTGTCCCATATGACAGTAGACAGGGCCCGTCTCCCCGGTGCGGACGATCATCTCCAGTCTCGCGAAGACGTCTCTTGCGTTCTGGACCGTGAAATCTCTGCCGCCCAGTCCATAGACGATATCGATCATTTTAGGACGGCTGCCCAGGTTGATGCAGGCAGAAGCGGTTTCCGCGAACACGGGTCCTCCGCAGGCGGAGAATCCTTCGCTCTTGTCCATGACAGCAACGGCTTTGCAGTGCGACAGAGCATCGGCAAGCTCTTCGCCGGGGAAAGGACGGAATACACGCAGCTTGATCATACCGACTTTGCGGCCTTCCGCACGCAGTTCATCGACCGCGGCCCTGGCAGTACCGGCGGAAGATCCCATAACGACCATGGCCACTTCCGCGTCCTCCATCCTGTAAGCCTCAAAGAAACCGTATTTTCTGCCGAAAGTCTTCTCAAAATCCGCAGCCACATCCAGGATGGCCCGTTTGGCGTTCTTCATGGCTTCCGCCTGGGCAACTCTGGCCTCCATATAGTAAGGTGAGGTCCCATAAGGGCCCACCGCCAGAGGGTTCTCTGTCTTGAGCAGGTAATTCTCGGGATGGTATTCACCGACAAAGGCTTTGACTGCTTCGTCTTCTTCCAGCTCGATGTTTTCCAGAGCGTGAGAAGTAATGAAGCCGTCTTCACAGATCATAACAGGCAGACGCACGTCCGGAGTCTCACCGATCCTGTGGGCCTGCAGATAGTTGTCATAGGCCTCCTGGTTGTTTTCGGCGTAGATCTGGATAAAACCGGAGTCACGCTCTGCCATGGAGTCGGAATAATCGTGGTTGATATTGATGGGGCCGGTCAGGGCACGGCAGGCAACGGCCAGAACGATGGGCAGCCGGGCGGAAGCCGCGCAGTAGAGGACCTCATTCATGTAGGAAAGGCCCGCGGAGGAAGTCGCCGTGATGGCCCGGCAGCCGGCGGCTTCGGCGCCGACACAGGCTGACAGGGA